>VGHX01000036.1 GCA_016868055.1 Betaproteobacteria bacterium | reverse complement strand
GGCGAAATACAAGCTGCTAAATACCAGCTACGATTTTGTCGGCGATCTCAAATCGATCAATGATTCAGGCGCAGCGAGCGGCCAGCTCAGGGTATCGGCGGTAAGCAGTCAGAAATTAACTTCAACTACTGCACTCGGCTCGCTTAATTTCCAGACACTGACGCCGGGGCCGCTAGTGTTAAGCGTGACCCGTCTGGACCTCAACGGCTTGACGTACGTCTCGAGTGCGAGCCCCCTCACGCTCAACAGCACTACAGGAACCTCAGGCGGAGGCACTACCGACACGACCCCGCCGCTACTCAGCAGCAGCGACCCCGGCTCAAATGCAACGGTAAGCCCGTCGAAGGAATTTCTTACCCTGACCTTCAACGAGGCAATCGTCTCGGGAACAGGGACCGTTCAGCTAAAAACTGCCGCTGGCACCGTAGTGGAATCCTTCGATGTGGCGAGCAGCCCGCGCGTGACGCGATCGGGGTCAACGGTCACGATTGACCCCGTCGATAATCTTTTGGGCGGCATCAGCTATCTGCTGAGCGTTCCGGCGGGTGCGTTCAAGGATGCGGCGGGTAATAACTACGCAGGTACTAACCTCGCCTTTAGCACCTCAGCCAGCACTGCGGACTTGACACCGCCGACGCTCGCGCTCGCAACTCCGGCAAGTGGCGCGACTGGCGTTGCCACCAACACGAAGATTGTATTGAAGTTCAGCGAGGCGATTGCGCTTGGCAACGGCGAGATACGGTTATTAGGCGCGGGTGGTGCGCTGGTTCAGTCATTTAATAAAAACAGCGTCAGCGCGGTCGTCGCCGGTGACACGCTTACCCTCAGTCCTTCGACTGAATTATCAAAGGCAAGCTCTTACACCCTGCAAATACCCTCTGGTGCCATTGTGGATCAAGCGGGTAATGCGTACGCCGGGTTACCCAACTACCAGATCACCACAGCTGCGCTGGCGTCAGGTGAATTAACGATCGCCACCGATCGATCCACCGTGGATGAAGGCGGTACAGTGAATTTCAGCTTATCCGCTGCCGTATCTGCGGGTTCGGTATTGAACTACACAATCACTGGTGTGGCGGCAGGTGACATTGATGGCACGCCTCTCTCGGGCACTATTAACCTTGACAGCAACCGCAGCGCCCGCCTTAGCATCAAGCTCAAGGCTGACGATGTCACCGAGGGCACAGAGACAATGGTGCTAACGGTCGCCGGGCTGAGCCGCAGCGTGACTGTGAATGACACCTCGCGCGCCAGTATCGCGCCGCAAAACCTTAAGGGGTCCTTTGGTAACGAGGTTTTTCTGATGACCACGGGGGTTGATTCAGTTGATGGGGGCGTGGGTATCGACACCGCTTTCGTGAATAATGTCTCGACTGAATTCGAGTTCACCCGACAAGGCGAAAAAGTGTTCATGGCGCAGAAGAGCTCGCAAAACATCGATACCCTTATCGGTATAGAGCGCGTTGAATTCCGTGACCGCTCGGTGGCGCTTGATACTGATGCGGGTCCGGGCCAAGCCTACCGAATCTATAAAGCAGCATTCAATCGCGAGCCAGACCTGCCTGGCATGGGTTATTGGATATCGCGCATGGATCAGCAATTGGATGTGATGGAGTTGGCGCAACGCTTTGTTGATTCACAAGAGTTCCAGAGCACGTACGGCACCAAGCCCAGCAATGCTGAGTTTATGAACAAGATCTACCAAAATGTCCTTGGCCGCGCACCGGACGCTGCGGGATATAACTGGTGGGTTAATAAAATGAACACAGATTCATCTAAAACCTTCGCCAAAGTGCTGGCTGATTTTTCCGAGAGTACCGAAAACAAGACCGCGCTAGCTGGCCAATTAGCCGATGGCGTCGAGTTTCTGCCCTGGTTGGGCTAGATCTGCCGCCCCAAATTACCGTTTTACCCCGCACCACCAGATTAGGCTGATGCTCAAGCCTTAAACCTTGGCCGCAAGTGTCGATACACTCAATGACCGACCGTAACGTTGAGTAACGAGTTATCGATTTGGAAATTTCATGGCCAATACTGACCGCCTCCAGAAATTTTTTCTAGCCTTCTATGGCCGCCCTGCAGATCCGGCGGGCTTGAACTATTGGGCAAGTCAAATGGATGGCCGCTTGAAGAGCCAGGATGTCGCGTTGGCCGCAGCACTCGGCTCAACCGATCAAGCAGAGTTTCGTTCGCTGTACGGCAATACACCTACGGTTGCTGCCTTCACCAGCGCGGTTTATCAAAATCTTTTTGGACGCCCTGCTGAGAGCGCCGGCATTAGCTACTGGCAAAGCCGCTATGACGCGGGCATACGCTCTGGCTACAGCGCGGATGAAGTTCGCGCGATCATGATTGTCTGGATTATTGATGGCGCTCAGGGCACCGACGCGGTGGCGGTCACCAACAAAGCCAACCTGGCCGCGGAGTATTCGCGCCAACTCGCGGCTCGCAGTATCGGCATCAACACTGACGACTTGCCGTCGATGAAAACGCTTTTCTCTGGTACGGGAAGCGATGCTTGGTACGCCACATCTGCGCCGCGCGTGACGGAGTATGTGACCCTCGCCGGACAAAACGACACCATGCAAGACAAGCTGAATGCGTTGGCGGCTTCAACTCTGCAGCAGCCCTCGCCGCTCAATCAGCGCGCATCGCTGTCGTATTCAAAAAACTTTGTCATGGAGTTTGAGCGTAATAACGGCACGATCGTCGACAGCATCACGATAACGCTCAGTGGTGACACATTCAAAGGAAGCTTCGGCGCAAAGCTCGGTACGGTCACTGGTGTGCCCGCCGGGCTCACGTCACAATTAGTCAAGATTTCTGACACGACCGCGCGCTTGACGTTTACTGGTGCGGCAACAGCACATAATGAGGCGGCCACCGTTAAGAACCTGAAAATCGTATTTAGCGATGCAGATTTCGCCACCATACCTGCTGCAAATATCGAAAATGCCGTGAGAGATAATCTTGTGATTGGCTTCATCGATAGCTATTTGTATGAAAGCAGCGGAACCTTACGCTCCAGCATCTCGGGTTTCACCGCCAATATTGGTATCGATCTATCGACCGACAAAATGACGGTGGGTACGGGCGATGGACGCCTGATTGCTGGCCAGGTACGCTCGATCACCGGCGCCGACTTGAGCGATGCCACCAACGGCGGGGCTACCGGGCCCGCGACTGCAACGGTTAGTTTCAAAGGTGATGATGTAGCCAATCGCTACGTTGCATCGTATATCGGCGATCGGATCGAAGGTGGTGCGGGTGACGACACGCTGGTAGGTGGCGGCGGTATCGACCGATTCGTATTCTCGGCCACCGCAAGCACTAATGGTGTCGACCGAATTCAAAAATTCAAAGTCGGTGCGGGTGGAGATATTCTCGACTTTTCAGCCTTTCTTACCAAGACCGGCACGGCCAACGTAAAAACATTAATTGCCAGTGCCCCAACGGTCACCGGCGCAAAATGGGCGAGTAGCGACGTTGTGGTTATCGAAGGCGCCAACCTGAACACGGCAACCTCAGTCGCAGCGCTATTTGACACCGATGGTGCAGGTACGGCGACAGGCGTGCTAATCACCCCCACCACGGTTTCAAAGGCGGTACTGATTACAGCAGACGTAACCGGCGATGCTTCTATTTGGTATATGGTAAAAAGTGGTAACGTCAGCGCTACCATTAATGCCAACTCGGTCGTTGCCGCCTCTGATGTCACGCTGGTCGGGGTCTTGGAGGGTGTGAACAGCCTGGCGCTCGTACCTTTGGTTGCAACTAATCTTGGCTAGAAAATACTGCTATGCTCACCACAAACCTTGAGAAAATCTCGTCCGGTAATTGGCGTTTAACTGTCAGCGCCGACAACGCACGATTCCCGGCTGGTGTGTCAGCCTATGACATTGGGTTGCGCTTTGATGCAAGCAAGGCGCAGCTGACTGCCTCAAACATTACTTTGACGAGTGAGCTTAAGGTGCTCAACGACTCGCAGCTAGCGAATGGCAGCGTTGTTGCTTCGGGAATTAATTCCACACCGATCTCTACCGGCACTCCGCTTGCGACATTCAACTTTTCTGGCGTGCTGAATGATCAAATTCTGGTGGGTATTAATCGCCTTGATTTAAATGGTACGAGTGCCGCAGGCAGCAAGAATATTGCTTACGTTAGTAGCCAACAGCCTGTTGGACAACAGATTACGGGCGGTAATAATGCTGACCGCTTGAGCTCTACTGCGGGTAACGACACGATCAACGGTGGCGCTGGTCGCGATACCGTTAGCTACGCGGGCAATAGTAGCGGCTATGCAGTGTATAACGGTGGTACGGGCAGTATGGTCGTCACTGACTTGAGTAGCGGCGCTCAAGACACGCTCACCAATGTAGAGCGCTTGCAGTTTAGTGATCGCTATTTCGCGATTGATATGGATGGTGCCGGCGGTAAGGCCTACCGTGTCTACAAGGCTGCATTTAACCGCGACCCAATGAATGGTGACACCGCAGGTTTGGGATATTGGATTTCGCGCATTGACGCTGGCATGGATATGGTGGAGGTCGGCGCACGTTTTATCGATAGCAATGAATTTAGATCGCTATACGGATCAAGCCCATCTAACGCCGATTTTCTGACACGTGTCTACCAAAATGTACTTGGCCGAACGCCAGATGCCTCAGGCTACAACTGGTGGCTGAATGAGCTGAACACCAATGCGAGCAAAACACGGGCAAAGATCTTGGCGGATTTTGCCGAATCTGCGGAAAATCGCTCCAATGTAGCCGACCTGGTGGGTAGCGGGGTGTTCTTCGATCTATTCTCTGGCTGAATCCGCTCCGACTCCGGCACGACGTTGCCCCCCAGACTCCCCCCGTTGGTTTCCAAATGTAATTTCCGCTGATCTGCGCTCGGCACGGGCGTAGCGTAAAGGCTCAGCGTTCATTACTCGGGAGATGTCATGATCACGATCGGATTGAAAGCGCCGGCCTACGCGGCAGCGTTGCTATCCCTGACCCCTTTGCTTGCTCAGGCGCAGTCGCAGGAAATGGCCAGGGTTATTTCCAGCACACCCGTCGTGACGCAGGTCACGGTGCCCCAGCAAGTCTGTACACAAAGCCAGGTCATGACGACCACGCCCAATTCTGGGGTGGGGTCCTTGCTCGGTGCAGTCGCGGGCGGCGTGATTGGCAACCAGATCGGTGGCGGCTCCGGGCGCGCGCTGGCAACAGTAGCTGGCGTGATCGGTGGCGCAGTTGCAGGTGATGCGATGGAGGCCACGCCACCCATCGTAGCGCAGCCGGTGACGAGCTGCACCCAGCAGCTGAGTTACGAGAACCGAGTCACCGCCTATAACGTCGTCTACGAATACGCCGGCAAGCAGTACAGCATTCAGTTACCCAACGACCCTGGACCCATGCTGCCGATTCGAATCAGCCCATCGGTGGCAGTAACGCCAGAGATCGTGGTCAAGCCTGCCATCGCCACGTCCACGATTATCAACCCGCCGCTGGTGGTTACCTCGAACTACCCAAGTAGCTACCCGCAGGTTTATGCCGCACCGCCAGTGTACCTACCGCCACCGGTTTACTACGGACCACCAAGGGTATCGCTGCGCTGGGGCTTTGGCGGCGGGTGGGGTGGACATCGCCACCATCACCACCGCTACTGAGCAAGTTCACCGCCTTGGTTCAAGGCGCAGCGTTCAAGATCCAATCGGCAAGGAGCCTCGCCTCGCGCGGCTCGAGCACGCCAATCGGTGGATGCGCCTCAGCGTCGCCCCAGCGGCCAATACTGCCCTCGCGTATCCTTTGAGCCATCTCAGCGTTGACTTTTTTGCCTCGGTAGCGCTTCGCAATATCGCGCATCGAAGGTCCCGAAGATCGTTCGCTGATATCGTGACAACTGGCGCAGCCATTATTCGTAAACAACGCGCGCGCCGCGCTAATATCGCCTGACTTCAGGCCGGCCTCAGCAATACCAGTGTTTGTACCAAAGATAAGCACCAGGCATAGCCTGTACATAAATAAAGTACGCATTGAATGGCCTCCATTAAATAATCCCATTGACTTTTCTCACCACCATCGATATAAAAATCCCGGTGCTAGATCAAATTTTTTACGACTAATCGCCAAATCCGGAAATGATGGTCTTTGGGCGCGGTCTCCGCGCGCAGGTTAATGCCGTGAAGCCTTGTTCGTTCCTTTGCTGCTTGGCGCTGTTACTGGCTTTGTGCGCCTGTTTGGCTGATCCGATGGAAACCTGCATGAAAGAAGGTTTAGAAAAAACACTGCCCGCCGACGGTGCCGACCGTGGCGCTTATATCAAGGCACGCGAACAGGTTCGCCTGGCGTGTGAGCAGCGACTGCGCCGGTAAAGAGGCTTCATGGCTATCCTGATGATTGCTGTCACGTTTTTCTTGGGGTTTCAGCTCAACGATTTTCTCTTCGCCGAACTCGAACATCACCGTGGCGCGCACTGGATTTTTCTGCCGGCCGGTTTGCGTGTGCTGTTTGTGCTGGTATTCGGTATTAGAGGCATCTTGGGTATTTTTCTAGGGTCTGTTTTGGTTGGCGTACTAGCTCAGCAGGCAATTACTGGCAGCCTGCTAGTCGAGTCGGGGATTTCTGCTGCTGCGCTGTTGCTGGTGTACCAGATCGCGCTATGGCGAGGAATGGATCCTGCTCTGGGCAATCTTCGCTGGCAAGCATTGCTAGTGTTATGCGTGGGCTTTGGTGCGGCGAGTGCATTCATGCACTCGCTATGGTTCACCTCGATTGGCGTTGCAGCCAGCTTTTTAGATAGCTTTGTCGCCATGCTGGTGGGCGATGTTCTAGGAGCCATCCTACTGATTTACGTCGCCAAGGCTGCGCTGGCGATCATGCGACGGTTCGCTATCATTCCTGGACGTCCGGATCAGGAATAATCGAGGCTTACGATTCCCGTTTTTTAGCGAACTGTGCCATGACCTGCGCCAGCGCGGTGAGTCGCTGGCGCTCCTCATCCGACAAGCATCTTAAATTTGCGACGTAGCGTCGCTCTTCAGGGCGCAGCGCATCAATGTCATCTGCCATCGAAGACTCGCCAAACCGAAGCCAATTCGGATTAACCGACAACCAGTCAGCCAGTGTTTGTAGTTTGTCTTGTGCCGGTATCGATTCGCCGGTCAACCACTTGCGAACAGCATGGATAGTCACCGGAGGCCCCGCATGGCGCTGGTTAAATACGCGCCAGACATCGGTCTGCTTTGGTCTGATGCCCGCGGCTTCAAGCGCCTGCACCAACCTGGCCGAGAACTTTTGCTGCTCATTGGGTAGGATAATTATCATGATACTGAGATCTTTTATTTATCAATTCAGCAAGCACAAGTTAATCGGCAACTTACTGTCCTCATTCACCGCAAATCATGGAACGCGCGAGATATTGATGCAAAGGTAGCGGCTTAACCAACTATTAATAATCTCTACCAACAGTTATGCAGGCTCAAATACTCACCCGCTAGAATATCAAAGCGAGCTTAACAAGCGCACCGGCACCTGCCCCGCCGGAACATGAATATAAAAACTATGTCACCAACGACCGACCCGTTTATTCGCCTGCACATACAAGATGATGTAGTCATCGCTCGCCAGCAGCTCATTGGTGGCACTGCGGTAGAGCAGATTGTCGTCAAAGGCCTGATACCCGCCGGACACAAAGTCGCGGTTCGTGCGATTGCAACCGGCCAACCCATCAGGCGCTATAACCAGATTATTGGTTTTGCCAGTCAGCCAATTCAGGCCGGCGAGCACGTGCATGTGCACAACTGCACACTGGGTGAACAAAAAGGCTCGTTTGAACGCGAGTACGCATTCTGTGCTGATGTGCAAGCCGATTCTTCGCGACAGCAGCGGGAGTTTTTCGGCTACCGACGAAAAAATGGTCAGATCGCCACCCGAAATTACATTGGCATACTCTCCAGCGTCAATTGCTCGGCAACCGTAGCGCGAGGCATCGCTGACTTTTTCTCATCGCGCGGCAACCCCGCTGCGCTGGCTGACTTTCCCAATGTCGATGGGGTGATCGCACTGACCCATGGCACAGGCTGCGGTATGGACCACAGCGGCCTCGGGATGCAGCTACTGCGCCGCACCTTGTCGGGATACGCTACCCACGCAAATTTTGCAGGCGTGCTGGTCGTCGGGCTCGGCTGCGAAACCAACCAGATCGCCGCTTGGCTGGATCACAACAAGCTGGGGGAAGGTCCAACGCTTCGGCCTTTCAATATCCAAGATGTCGGCGGTACCGCCAAGGCGATTGAAAAAGGTATCGCGCTGATTAACGAGATGCTGCCTGAAGCAAATGCCTGTACGCGCCAAGCCTGCGACTTATCGCATTTACGTGTTGGCCTGCAGTGCGGCGGCTCGGATGGTTATTCGGGTATCAGCGCAAACCCCGCCTTAGGGGTAGCGGTTGATCTACTGGTCGCACATGGCGGTACCGCTATTTTGTCCGAGACCCCCGAGATCTACGGCGCCGAGCATTTACTTACGCGCCGCGCCATTAACCAAGCGGTCGCCAAGAAATTATTACATCGTATACGGTGGTGGGAGCAGTACACAGCCTTGAATGAGGGCGAGATGAATAATAATCCCTCACCCGGAAATAAAGCGGGGGGACTGACCACCATTCTTGAAAAATCACTCGGCGCAGTTGCCAAGGGCGGCACCAGTAATTTACGCGCGGTGTATGAATATGCCGAGCCGGTGACTGAGCATGGCCTGGTCTATATGGATACACCGGGCTACGACCCAGTGAGCGCGACCGGCCAAGTCGCAGGCGGCGCCAATATCATTTGTTTCACCACCGGGCGCGGCAGTGCCTATGGCTGCGCGCCCTCGCCTTCACTCAAGCTGGCCACCAATAGCGCGCTGTGGCAGCGTCAAAGTGATGATATCGATATCAATTGCGGCGAGATTATTGATGGCAGCAGCAGCTTGCAACAGATGGGTGAGCGCATTTTCGAATTAATGATTGCCACCGCCTCTGGCCAAGCCACCAAAAGCGAGCAGCACGGCTACGGACAAAATGAATTTGTGCCTTGGCAGGTCGGCGCGGTCATGTAAATCCTCTATTGCAACGCACCATGATTACCCCTTCATTCATCGGCGATTTGATGCGCTTGATGCCGCGATGACGGTATAAGATGTCAACGACGAAGTTAATATCCAGATAGAGGTGAGCGCACCCCTGCGGCTTGCCTCGCAGCGCGAGACAGGGAGCAATTCAATGGTTGCCAAGCATGATGACCTCACCCGGTTTAATTCAATACTAAAACCTATCCGTCGACGCTGCCGCATACCGCAGCGACTATCGTTATCATTTTTATCCGCGCTGTTTTTTCTGTTTGGTGCAGCGACGTTCGCGGCGCACGCAGGCGACACGATAAAAATCGGCCTGGTGAGCGAGATTACCGGCGTCAATGCCGAGGCAGGTAGCTACACCGTCAACGGCACCAAGCTCGCTATTGAAACCATCAATAAAAATGGTGGCGTGCTGGGTAAACCGCTCGAGCTGGTGATCGAAGATAATCAATCAACCAATCCGGGAACAGTGCTGGCTTTTTCCAAGCTGGGTGGTGACAAAGATATCGTCGCCATCATCGGGCCGATTCGTAGCACGCAGGTACAAGCAGCATCGCCGGCGATTGCCAAAGCCGGTATTCCCGTCATGATCGGCGGAACCGATCCCGGTCTAACCAAAGTTAATAATCCTTGGGTATTTCGGTGCCGTCCCAATGATAGTTTCTCTTCGCGGGTAATCGCCGATTTTGGCGTAAACACCTTAAAGCTGAAGAAATGGGCGATTGTTCACTCTACCGATACATTTGGTAGCGGCGGAAAAAAAGCGCTTGAAGATGAGCTGAAGGCACTCGGCGTGACGCCGCTTCTGATTCAGGGCTACACCAACAACACCCAAGATTTCACCCCGGTGGTGCTCGCCATCAAAAAATCTGGCGCAGAGGTGATCGGTAGCTACATGACCAACTCAACCGATACCGGCATCTTTGCCAAACAGCTGCGACAGCTTGGTGTATCGGCGGCGTGGGTAGGGTCCACTACCAATACCACTGATACAGCGATCAAGCTCGCAGGTGAAGCGCTGCACGGCACCTACGGCGTAACCGACTTCAGTGTTGATGCCAATGAGGCAGCCAAGGCATTTGCCAACGCCTACCGAGCGCGCTACAAACTGGAGCCCGATGTTTACTCGGGCTGGGCTTTTGATGCCACCAACGTCATCGCGCAAGCAATCATGGCTTCAAAAAGCACTCGTGCCGATGATATTCGCAAAGCGATTCTCGGCCTCCGCGACTTCAAAGGCGTAGAAGGCAATTATCGTTTTAATGAAGCCGGCGATGGCCTATCGGGTTATAACGTGCTGCGCAATGAAAAAGGCAAGCTGGTATTTATCAAGCATGTCGAGTTCACGCGCTGATTCATCATCGGCAGCCACTATCGCGGCTGTTCTTACTGGCAGATCCCAAGGCACACTCCGGAGATCGCGTGGATCTGACCAATAATCTTCAGGTACTGTTCCAGGGGCTTGCCCTCGGCAGTATCTATGCGCTTGTAGCTCTGGGTTTCGTCCTGATCGTTCGTGCGGCCAATGTGGTCAACTTTGCACAGGGTGACTTTGCGATGGTGGGCGCTTACCTGATGGTAGCCGCGCTCGGGGCGCTCATGCCGTATTGGTTGGCCTTCATCATCGCAATCGTTGCGATGGGTATTTTCGGTTGGATATTTAACGTCGCGGTTTACTACCCGTTACGGCATCGATCGTTTTTACCGGTACTGATATCGACGCTGGGTGCGTCTATCTTCCTGCAAAATTTAGTACTCGCCGTGGTTGGTGCGCAGCCTCGACCACTTCCGAAATTACTGAATTTTGATGGCATCTCAGTTGCCGGTGTGTTCCTTGATAGTCAGTATCTCGCCATATTGGTGGTGACTGTCGTCTGCGTGATTTTTCAATACGTCTTGTTCGAGCACACGCTGCTCGGCAAAAAACTGCAGGCCACCTCGCAAGACAAAGACATGGCGCGTCTTTTGGGTATCCCGGTAGCGCTCATGATCACGCTGACGTTTATCTATAGCGCCGCATTGGGCGGGCTTGCCGGTATCCTGGTTGCCCCGATCCTGTTTGTATCGATCGGCATGGGATCGATTATTGCGCTCAAGGCCTTTGCGGCCACGATCGTCGGGGGCTTCGGCGATATCAAAGGCGCGATTGTGGGCGGCTTGTTAATCGGTATCGTCGAGAGTTTTGCTGCATTCCATATTTCGGTACCGTATAAAGATGCCTACGCTTTCTTAATGCTGTTCATCATCTTGATTGTTCGGCCGCAGGGATTATTCGGCGAAAAAATCTCGGAGAAGGCATGAGCACCGCCGCTGCAAAACACTTATTCAGTCGGGGCTCGATGCGTTTGCAGTTGATCGCTGTGCTGGTGACAGCGCTGCTTGTACTGCTACCCTGGGTCAGCAAGCTCAGCCCCTTTGCGCTCTCGATGCTGATGCAAGCCGCCACTTATGGCATTGCGGTGCTGGGCATGGTCGTGGTACTGGGCTACACCGGACAAATCAATCTCGCGCAGGCCGCATTTTTTGGGTTTGGCGCTTACAGCGTTGCGCTGGGCACGACTGTCTATGGCCTGGGTTTTTGGTCTGCATTAGTGATGGGCGTGATCATCGCAGCGATCGCAGGCGCTGTATTAGGGCTCACCACATTGCGACTCGGTGGCCATTATCTGGCGATGATCACGATCAGCTTCCAGCAGATTTTTGATTTAGTCGCCGTTAATTGGATTGATATGACGCACGGCCCCGACGGTGTCTCAGGCATTGGTCGGCCAGCGGTCGGGTCCTGGCAACTGAGCGATGACCGTGCTTATCTTTCATTATGTTTTCTGGTGCTGGTATTGATGGTGGCGCTGGTCGCTTGGTTGCCCTACACGCGCTGGGGAAGAGCGACGTGCAGCGTGCGCGAGAATGAGCTAGCAGCAGAGGTGGTTGGCGTGCCCACGCTGCGCATAAAAATAGGTGCTTTCACCCTGTGCGCGGTGTTGGGTGCAGTGGGTGGCGGTTTGTACGCAGCAGGTTTTGCATATATCAGCCCTGATAATTTTAATTTTAATCGTGCTATCGAGTTCTTATCGATGGTGCTGCTCGGTGGCGCTCAGTCGCCTTTCGGCGGCGTGATTGGTACGACGCTGCTGATCTTGCTACCAGAGTGGCTAAAAGAAATGCCGAAGTCACTGCAGTTCATCAAGGATTTGTACTTGGTGATTTACGGCCTTGCGGTGATTCTTATTATGGTTTTTATGCCGCAAGGCATATGGGGTCTGTTGCGCTCTCGTTTCAACCCGGCACCAGCTGCCGCACCGCCGGCAACCGCGCTGACGCTGACTGCTCATAGTCAGACACCCGACGTGCTGCTGCGGCTCTCCGGGTTGAGCAAGTTCTTTGGTGGTCTGCGTGCTGTTGATGGCATTGATTTAGACGTAAAGCGCGGCAGGATTCACGCGCTGATCGGACCCAATGGTTCAGGAAAAACCACCACACTTAATCTGATCTGCGGTCTTTACCGGCCAAGCTCGGGCAGTATCTATTTTCAGGAAAACGATATTACGCGTGCCGCTCCTCATCAACGCGCCGCGCAGGGTATGGGAAGAACATTCCAGAATATCCGTCTATTCTCTGGCATGAGCGTGCTGGAAAACATCATGATCGGCGCGCAACGCCAAGGCAACCCGATCGAGCGCGGTGAGCATGCATTGCACCAACGAGCGCATGCGGCGCTGGCTTTTGTCGGGTTACGCGATAAATATGCTGATACCGCCAGCCAGCTCCCGTATGGGCATCAACGCTTGGTCGAGATCGCACGTTCAGTAGCAGGTTATCCAACCCTTTTACTGCTCGATGAGCCGGCAGCAGGACTTAACCAAACAGAAAAAGGCGAGCTGGTCGAATTACTGATCCGCTTGCGCGACGATCATGGCCTCACCATTTTGCTGATTGATCATGATATGCGACTGGTCGAGCGAGTCTCTGACATCATTACCGTGCTCAATTTCGGTAAAAAAATCGCTGAGGGAACACCCACAGAAGTGCTGAAAGACCCGGCTGTCATCGCCGCTTATTTGGGAGACGACAGTGGCATTTCTTGAGCTGAAAAATCTATCGATCAGCTATGGAATTGCACCCGTGCTAAGCGATGTATCGATACAAGTCGCCTCAGGTGAGATTGTCACCATACTCGGCGCAAATGGCGCCGGCAAGACTACCATGCTTCGCGCGATTTCCGGCTTGCTACACCCGAGTGCTGGCGAGATATGGTTTGATGGCAGCCCGCTACACAGCTTGGCACCAGAGCAAATTGTGCGCCGTGGTGTAGTGCATGTGCCGGAAGGGCGACGTATTTTTCCGGGCTTGACGGTACGTGAAAATCTTTTCATGGGTGCCTCTAACCGACCACAGTTGAGCCGTCGGCAAATAGAGCGAGATGCCGATGAGATGCTGAACCTGTTCCCCGAAATCGCGCCATTCAGTAATAGCCTTGGCTGGACGCTCTCGGGTGGTCAGCAACAAATGCTGGCGGTGGCAAGAGGGCTGATGGCACAGCCGAAGCTTTTATTGCTCGACGAGCCATCACTGGGGCTCGCGCCAGTGATTGTGCAAAACTTGTTCGCGGCCATTCGTCAGATTCATGCCAGAGGTGTAACTATTTTGCTGGTTGAGCAAAATGCGCATATCGCGCTGTCGGTCGCCACCCGTGGCTATGTGCTTGAAACCGGTCGTGTTACGGTCTCTGGCACACCCGACGAACTCAAGAAAAACGACGAAATTCGTCACGCATACCTGGGCGGGAAAGACGATAAGATAGCTCACCCATAAGAGGTAATCTCTACCCTGCCCACCCTGCCCACCCTGCCTAACCAGAGACGTCCCGCATGCCTATCGAATTTACCCGCTCATGGACCGACCCTGAAATCGAATTATTTCAAGATACGGTGGTCCGGTTTATTGAAGAGAAAATGGTGCCTGAGGATGACGCAGCGCGTCACCGCGGCGATGTAGGGCATGCGCTGTGGTCTGCGGCGGGTGCTGCTGGCTTGTTGTGCACTGATATTCCCGAGGACTGGGGCGGCGGCGGTGGCGACTTCAGGCACGAGGCCATCATGCACGAGGAAATGGCGCGTCGTGGCCTGACCGGCATGAATACCTCGGTTCATTCAATTGTTGCGCATTACTTTCTCAACCACGGCACGCCTGAGCAAAAAGCGCGCTATCTGCCGCGCATGGCGAGTGGTGAATTGGTCGGCGCAATCGCCATGACCGAACCCGGCACCGGCTCGGATCTTCAGGCGGTGCGGACGCGGGCGCAGCGCGAGGGCGATTATTACCGCTTAAATGGCAGTAAAACATTCATATCGAATGGCAAGCTCGCCGGCGTGATACTGGTTGTCTGCAAAACTGATACCAGCAAGGGGGCAGCAGGTACCTCGCTGATGGTGGTCGAGACTGCTGAGTGCAAGGGTTTTCGGGTTGGGCGCGTGCTCGACAAAATCGGACTAAAAGCGCAAGACACCTCTGAGCTTTTTTTCGATGATGTGATACTGCCGGCAGACGCCCTATTGGGTGGTGTCGAAGGCCAAGGCTTCTACCAGCTGATGGCTGATTTACCCTACGAGCGCTTAATTATTGGCATTACCGCACAAGCAGCAATGGAAGGTGCCTATGAAAATACGCTTGCCTATGTGCGTGACAGAAAAGCATTTGGCAAATCGATTTCTGATTTTCAGAATACGCGTTTCAAGCTAGCGGAGGTCGCGACCGAGATTCAAGTCGGTCGCGCATTCATGGATCGATGCATAGAAAAGCTGCTGAAAGGCGAGCTCGATACCGCAACCGCCTCCATGGCTAAACTCTGGGGTTCGGAAGCACAGGGCCGTGTCATCGACACCTGCCTGCAATTATTCGGCGGTTACGGCTATATGAATGAATATCTGATTGCTCGCATGTTTACCGATGCGCGCATTCAGCGTATTTATGGTGGCACGAACGAGATTATGAAAGAGGTCATCGCGCGCGCGATGTAAGTGTCATGTGACTAGTCCGGCGCTTGCTCGCACACTGCGTCGATCGATTTGGAGAATCCTATGTCTGAAGCCTTCATCGTTGCCGCATGCCGTACCGCGGGTGGTCGTCGCAATGGTCGCCTGTCGCGTTGGCACCCCGTCGATCTGGCGGCGCAAGTGCTCAATGAACTAGTGCGTCGTAGCCACGCCGACGCGGCCTTGGTAGATGACGTGATCATGGGCTGTGTCAGTCAGGTGGGTGAGCAATCAACCAATGTTGCCCGCAACGCAGTACTCGCTGCGGGCTTGCCGGAGGCGATCCCCGGCACATCGATTGATCGGCAGTGCGGCTCTTCGCAGCAGGCGCTGCATTTTGCGGCGCAAGCCGTGATGTCGGGCGCGATGGATGTGGTCATTGCAGCCGGCGTGGAGTCAATGACGCGGGTGCCGATGTTCACGCCATCAGCGCTACCGCAAAAAGAAGGGCTCGGGTTTTATCAGAGCCCGGCTGTGAATCATCGCTATAACGATATCGTATTCAGCCAATTTGTTGGCGCCGAGATGATGGCGAAAAAATATGGCTTCTCACGCGAGGATCTCGACACCTACGCGCTGCATAGCCATACACGCGCCAAGCAGGCACGTGAGCAAGGCGCATTTGAGCGCGAGATCGTGCCGATCCCGATGCTGGATGATCAGGGCACGCCGAATGGCGAGTTTCATAGCCACGATGAAGGTGTAAGGACAGATGCCTCGCTGGAGAGTATTGCGGCTGTCAAGCTGCTGCAAGAGGGCGGCGTGATCAGCGCTGCCAACGCTAGCCAGATATGTGATGGTGCCAGTGGTGTGATGGTGGTGAACGAGCGCGGCCTGAAAGCCTTGAAGGTTGAGCCTTTGGCGCGGGTACACGCGATGAGCGTGATGGGGCATGACCCCATCATCATGCTGGAAGCACCGATTCCCGCTACCGAGCGTGCAATAAAAAAAGCAGGTATGCATATTGATGATATTGATCTGTATGAGGTGAATGAAGCCTTTGCCTCGGTACCGCTGGCCTGGCTGAAAAGTCTGAGTGCCGATCCGGATAAATTGAATGTGCATGGTGGTGCGATTGCGCTCGGCCACCCACTCGGCGCATCCGGCACCAAGCTGATGACCACGCTGCTGTACGCACTACAACAGAAAAACAAACGCTACGGCTTGCAAACCATGTGTGAGGGCGGCGGCATGGCTAACGTCACCATTGTCGAGCGGCTTTGAGCAAGCACCGGCAGTGAATACCAAAACCACCACCGAGGCCGCAAGCGATCTGGTCGAGCTATCACTGAGCGGCTCGATTGCGATACTGCGGCTGCACCAACCCGAGCGACTTAATCCGCTCGGCATTCCCATGCAGATGCAGTTGCGCGAGACCTTCGCTAAGCTCAGTCGAGATCCGCAAGTTGCTGCACTGATTATCACCGGTACAGGCAAGGCATTTTGTGTCGGCGCTGATCTCAGCTCCATTGATGCAAATGACTCCAAACAAAGCTTGGGTGAGCAAGTGAGTGAGGTCATGCTCAGCTTGTCGAACAAGCTGATTGAGGATATTCGGTCCCTACCCTTTCCCGTTGTTAGTGCAGTGAACGGTGCGTGTGCTGGTGCCGGGGTGAGCCTGGCGTTAGCTGCGGATATTGTGGTGGCCGCGCGGTCGGCGTATTTCTTTTTATCTTTTATGCCACGCCTTGGCATCATTCCCGACTTAGGTGGCACCTGGTTCCTTGAACGCATACTCGGCCGTCCGCGCGCGATGGGTCTCACCTTGCTGGGTGATCGGCTGAGCGCGGAACAAGCGCAGTCGTGGGGATTAATCTGGTCGTGCGTTGATGATGCGTCGCTCATGACCGAGGCGATGCGCGTAGCACAACAACTTGCCAACCTACCCGCACATGCAGCGCTCGAGATGCGGCACGCGCTGGATACGGCTGCGCAGAACGACCTACCGACGCAGATGAACTATGAAGCAACGCGGCAAGCTGATCTGATCAATAAACCCGAGTTTGCCGAAGGGCTCAAGGCATTTCTGGAAAAGCGCGAGCCCTCTTTTCCCAACCGTAGCGGCGAGAAAAAAATTTAATAGCCTCGGGACATGATGAGCTACCAATCGATTTTCCGGGCAGACTTATTCAAAGATCAAGTCATTATCGTGACCGGTGGTGGCTCGGGCATTGGGCGATGCACAGCGCATGAGTTATCCGCATGTGGGGCGAGCGTTGCGCTGGTCGGCAGAAAGCGCGACAAGCTCGATAAAGTCGCCGATGAAATCGTGCAGCAAGGCGGTACGGTATCAGTGCATGTCTGCGATATTCGCGAGGAAGCACAAGTCAAAGAAACCGTCGCCGCTGTTTTACAGCAGCACGCACGGATCGACGGCTTGGTGAATAACGCGGGCGGGCAATTTGCTGCGCCGTTAGCGGACATCAGCGTGCGTGGCTGGGACGCCGTTATTCGTACCAATCTCACCGGTGGCTTTTTAATGGCACGCGAGTGCTATAGCCATTGGATGAAGGCGCATGGCGGCGCTATCGTCAATATCCTTGCTGATATGTGGATGGGCATGCCCGGCATGGCACACTCGGGGGCTGCGCGCGCAGGCATGCTCAACTTTACCGAGACCGCAGCGCTCGAGTGGGCGCCGGTTCGTTCAAACGCAGTCGCGCCAGGTTGGATTGCTTCCAGCGGTATGGATAACTATCCGCCAGATATGACCAGCATGATCAAACAGATTCACAAGCTCGTTCCTTTACACAGGCTCGGTACCGAGAGCGAGGTATCGGCGGCTATCGTGTTTTTGTTATCGCCTGCAGCCGCGTTCATCTCCGGCGCGTGTTTGCGTATCGATGGCGCAGCACCGAATGCCAAACGTATCTGGCCGCAGGTGGGTACCGGCCACAGCAACGAAGAATTCAACGGATTTCATTTGGCCGAGCTACCCAATGTTTTGAAACCTGCTTCATCATGACTACCGCACACGCCGCGCGCGACTATCAACTCAAGCTGTTAGCTGAATGCCGTGCCATTGAGACGCGCACGCGCGAGCGTAGCGCGCGGTCGGGGCCTGTATTTGCCAAGCGTGGACAATTACTTCCTCGCGAGCGCGTCGCCCGGTTAATCGATCCCGGCAGCCCCTTGCTTGAACTTTCCACCTTGGCCGGCTGGCTGCAAGATACTCCCGACCCCGATAAATCCATACCCGGCGGCGGTATGGTGGTTGGTATCGGACGCGTAGCGGGTACGTTTGTCATGATCGTCGCCGATGACTCGGGCATCGACGCTGGCGCGTTGCAGCCACAAGGCATAGAAAAATTCCAGCGCGCCCAAGCGATTGCACTGCAAAACAAGCTACCGTTTATTCATCTGATTGAATCAGCCGGCGCGAATTTACTGACGTATAAAGTTGAACAATTCATTCTGGGTGGCGGAAATTTTTATGGGCTGGCGCGGCTCTCTGCTGCCGGCATTCCGGTACTCGCAGTGGTGCATGGCTCGTCCACCGCGGGTGGCGCGTACATGACAGGCTTATCCGATCAGGTGATTATGGTGCGTGGCCGTGGTCGTGCATTTTTGGCGGGGCCACCCTTGCTAAAAGCGGCCACCGGCGAAATCGCTGATGATGAAAGCTTGGGCGGTGCCGAGGTACATGCGCAGATCTCCGGCCTTGCAGATTATGTGGCCGACGACGATGCGCATGCGCTTGCTATCGCACGCGCAGTAGTAGATCAGTGGGGCTGGCAAAGCGGCGCCAGCGCGTTTCATAGCGGGCCGGCGCCTGCTTTACCGGCTGACGGGCTGCTGGATTTTTTCTCGGCTGATAGCAAGCAGCCGGTCGATATGCGGCGCGTGATCGAACATATTGTTGACCACTCGCATATGTTGCCATTCAAACCGGACTTTGGCGCTGCGAGTATTTGTGTACATGCTGCGATTGAGGGGCAGCGTGTTGGCATCATCACCAATAACGGGCCACTCGATCCCGCAGGTAGCAACAAGATCACGCACTTTATCCAAACGTGTGATCAAACCGGAACGCCGATCATCTGGCTGCATAACACCACCGGCTTTATGGTGGGTCGCGAGGCCGAGCATGCGGGCATGATCAAGCATGGTTCAAAGCAGATACAGGCGCTGTCGAATGCGCGTGTGCCACAGATTGCGATTCACTGCGGGGCGTCGTTTGGTGCCGGTAACTACGGTATGTGTGGCCGTGCGTTCGGGCCGCGCTTTGTGTTCAGCTGGCCCAACGCACGAATTGCAGTGATGGGCCCACAGCAAGCGGCTGACACCATGGCGACGGTGATGACAGAGGCAGCCGCTCGTAAAGGTGTCCCACCCGACGCAGAAAAAATCGCATCGCTTAAAGCGACGATTACCGAGCGTTTCGAGCGGCAGATGAGCGCGTTTTATACCTCGGGTTTATTGCTGGATGATGGCATCATCGATCCGCGTGACACGCGGCGTGTACTAGCGCTATGCCTGCATCTGTGCGCGCAAGCCGAGCAACGGCAACTCAGACCGATGCAGTACGGCGTGTCGCGCGCCTGACTTTATAGCGAGGCAGCTATGCAAATCACCCACGAACACCAAGAACTGAAGCGCCAGCTCGAGCGCTTTATTGCAGATCAAATCAACCCGTATGTCGATGAATGGGAAGCAGCAGAAATTTTCCCTGCACACGAGGTCTTTGGTCAACTCGGCAAACTGGGCTATCTGGGTCTGTCCAAGCCACAAGCCTATGGTGGTAGCGGGCTCGACTATTCGTACAGCGTGATCATGGCTGAGGTGCTCGGGCAGATCGGTTGTGGTGCGGTGCCCATGGCAATCGGCGTGCAAACGGATATGGCCACCCCGGCTTTGGCACGGTTCGGCTCAGCCGCGCTGTGCCAAGAATTTCTGGTACCCGCAATCAGCGGTGAGATGGTGGCTTGCGTCGGTGTATCCGAACCCGTAGCCGGCTCGGATGTCTCAGCGATCAAGACAACCGCGCGCAAAGATGGTGACGACTACATCATCAACGGCAGCAAGATGTGGATCACCAATAGCCTGCAAGCCGATTGGATGTGCCTGTTAGCGAATACCGGTGAAGGATCTGCGCATAAAAACAAAAGCCTGATCATCGTACCGATGAACACGCCGGGAATTACCCGTGCCAAAAAAATCAGAAAAATCGGCATGATGTCGAGTGATACCGGTCTGATTCACTTTGATGACGTACGTGTGCCGCAGCGTTACCGCATCGGCGAAGAAGGTTTTGGATTTACCTATCAAATGATGCAGTTTCAGGAAGAGCGCTTGTGGGCTGCCGCGAACGCGATTCAAAGCCTTACGAACTGTATCGAGCAAACGATAAGCTACACACGCGAACGGCAAGCATTTGGTCAATCGGTGTTGGATAACCAAGTCGTGCATTTCACCTTGGCTGAGCTAAAAACCGAAGTTGAAAGTCTGCGCGCACTCACCTATCTGGCGACTCAGCATTATGTCGACGGTAAAGACGTCACCGAATGGGCCTCAATGGCAAAGCTGAAGGCGGGTCGACTGCTGCGGCGTGTGCCTGATGCTTGCCTGCAGTTCTGGGGGGGTATGGGCTACACCTGGGACAATCCCGTCTCACGCTTATTTAGAGATGGTCGATTGGCCTCGATCGGTGGCGGTGCTGATGAGGTCATGCTGGGCATTATCAGCAAAGCCATGCACACCTTACCCCCGCGTCGGTAATTCGCTGGCTACGGATCAGTTCATCACGCACACCACCGCATGCAAGTCCTGCTGATCGCCAACCGAGGTGAAATCGTCGTACGTATCGCGCGTAGCGCCAAAGCGATAGGACTGGGAACAGTCGCTGTGTTTTCTGAGTCTGACCGCGATGCACCCTATCTATTCAGCTGCGATCATGCTGTCGCAATCGGTGGTGATACCGCAACCGACAGCTATCTCAATAGTGAAAAAATTCTGCAGGCGGCACGGGAAAGCGGTGCAGACAGTATTCATCCTGGTTATGGTTTTTTATCTGAAAACCCGGAGTTTGCTGCAGCTGTGATTAGCGCCGGCTTAATTTGGGTCGGACCATCCGTTGCGGCGATGCGCATCATGGCAGATAAAGCGCAAGCCAGAGCCCAGGCAAAACGCTGCGGCATTCCGGTGCTTGAGGGCACCGAGGCGGCGAGTGATGATCTGCAGGGCTTGATGCAAGAGGCTGAAGCACTCGGCTGGCCCATCATGATCAAGGCCAGCGCGGGCGGGGGTGGCCGTGGCATACGACTTGTGCGAGAGCGCGCCGAACTACAGCGCGCGCTCGACAGCGCGTATCAGGAAGCCAAGGCGGCATTTGGTGACGGCAGGTTATTACTCGAACGTGCGCTGCTGTCGCCGCGTCATATTGAAATTCAGGTATTGGCAGATGCACACGGCAGCGTGATTCATCTCGGTGAGCGTGATTGTTCAGTGCAGCGTCGCCACCAAAAGCTGATAGAAGAAGCGCCCTCACCTGCGGTTAACCCCGTATTACGTCGGCGCTTGGGCGATGCCGCGCTCGCGCTTGCGCGTAGTGTTGATTATGTTGGGCTTGGTACCGTCGAATTTCTGCTCGATTCATCGAACGCAAATGATCCTGCGTTTTTCTTTATCGAGATGAATACGCGCTTGCAAGTTGAGCACCCGGTGACCGAGGCACTGATTGCGGAGGACCTGGTACGCTGGCAGCTGCGTATTGCAGCGGGCGAGTCGCTGACACTCGATCAAGATGCCATGCTAGCTCGCTTTGAACAAGGCGGTCATGCGATTGAAGCGCGGCTCTGCGCCGAAGACCCCGCCAAAGATCACCTGCCGCAAAGCGACAAGCTGCGCTACTGGTTACCTGCGGCCGGGCTACGATGTGACGCGGCTTTGGCATCCGGGCAATGGATCAGTCCCAACTATGACTCGATGCTGGCCAAGCTGATTGCGCATGCGCCTACGCGTGATATCGCCATTCAGCAACTAGCCGATGGACTCGATCGCACTGTATGCCTTGGTATTGGTAATAACCGTGGTTTCTTGTCCCAAGTACTGCGCAGCAGCGCGTTCAGCAGCGGGGTGTTTGATACTTCACTACTGCAAACCAGCAATGCCTTCCCACTGCCAGCCACGCCGCCCACGCTAACAGCACTAGCCGCGCTGTTGATTGCCTGCCTGCCACGCAGTAGTATGAATGATCTGCCTGAGCCATGGTGGAATTGGCGGAGCAGCGGCCACTTCAAACTCATTGTGCCCATAGACGCCAATGATGGTCGTCAATCGCTACAAGTAGTCAGGGAGGGTGAGACCTACACCGTCACCGATAACACGCAGCAGTTTTCGATTGCAGACGTGCAGGTGTGTATGGAGACGCCGGAAGCTGGTGTTTACTCGCCGCGCGCGATCAACCCCGCTTATCAGGAAGGCAGAGGACGTATTCAATGTCTTATCGATGGCAAGCCAATCCAGGGTTTTTTTGCGTGGGCTGGTGACACATTCTGGCTGCAACATCACGATACGCAGGCTATGTTTATCGATCAGCGTTTGCAGTCATCAGCGGCGCAAGCATCACAGGCAAGCAATACCATTCGCGCGCCTATGCATGGCCGCATTAGTCAGATTCATGCCAAAGACCACCAGAGCGTGAGCACCGGCCAGCTACTCGTGATTATGGAAGCAATGAAAATGGAACATCACCTGCTCGCGCCTTGCGATGCAAACATCGAACAAGTCTTGGTGCAAGCAGGTGATCAAGTGGCGAGTGGGCAAGTACTGATCAAGTTAAGCTAATGCCGGTTGGGCTCAGGTGCTCACGGCGACGTTTGATGAGCGGAGATTTTTCAGAGGCTGTTTATTCGAAATAACCCGAGATGATCTTCCACTTCCCATCCTGTATCTGCGACAGCCGTGACCGGTTGGAACTCAGTCGTTGAGTGGGCGTGAATTTACCCTCAGGGCTACCGAAAATATCTGTCGGCAGCGTCATGGTATCCATCGCCTTGATGAAGCTGTCCGTCGTCAGCCCAGGGCCTGCTTTTTGCGCACCTCGGATGAATGCATCAACGATGATGTAGCCGTACACCGAGAATACCGTCGGATCGTCGCTAAACCGCGTCTTGTACTTATTTGCCCAGGTGGCGATTGGCTTAGAGGCCTCATCCAGATAAGGATGCGGCACGGTCATGGTGGCGTACATACCCTCGGTCGCCTTGCCGCCCAGCTTGTGAATCAGATCGGTGTAGGCCGCGCTGGATCCAATGAAGAGCGGGTTAAAACCATTTTTACGCGCTTCGGCGATGGTGCCGACCGTCTCGCGAATAATGGTACCGAGTACCACCATTTCACAGCCCGCCGATTTCATTCGCGCGACTTGCGAAGAAAAATCAGTAGCGCCACGTTTAAAGCTGGTTTTTTCAGCGAACTCCATATTCAGCGATTTCAGCGCAGTCTCAGCACCGCGCAACACTTCCAAGCCAAACTCATCGTCTTGATGAATCACACAGACCTTGGTGAGTTTCTTCTCTTTGATCAGAATAGGGAGGGCCGAACGCATCTGGTCATAGTAGGTGGCGAAATTAGCGTATTTGAGCCGGTTGAGCGGCTCATACATCTCACGCGCTGCGGTCACCGGCATGAAGTTAACGATATTCTTGTCAAACAAAACCGGCATAGCCGCATTATTTTGGGCAGTGCCGATATGCGCCAGCATCATGAATATCTTGTCTTGGTTAACCAATTTTTGCGCAGCCAGCACAGCGCGCTTCGGGTCATAACCCGAATCTTCAGTGACGAGTCGGAGCTTGCGGCCATTGACGCCACCCTGCTCATTAATCTCGTCCATACGCATCTGCATACCGTTTCGGACCGCCTTGCCGTAGCCGGCTAATGGGCCAGACAAATCTTGTATGGTGCCGATCAAGATCTCATTACTGCTAACACCTTGATCAGCGATCGCCGAACCTGCAGCAAATGCCAAAGCAGCTGACAGCCATAGCGTCTTGAACCAGCCATGCGCCGGGTGATGACTGGCTCGTGTATGGGTAGTCGCTGCCGCTTGGGCAGCCGCGGTGGCAGGCGTTGCCGTTATAGCCCCACTATCTGCCTGGTTGGTCGATTGTCTGACCGCTTTATTCATTTGTATTTTCATTTGAATTTTCATTTTTTTCTCCTCCCGTCCCAACAAATTATTATGTCTGTTTCCAACACCACTAACGCCCAACAGCAACCGCCTCTTGCTGGTACATGGCGTTGATCAGATCCTGATACTTGGTCTCGACGAATTTACGCTTCAGCTTCATTGTAGGCGTCAGCTCATCATCTTCGGCCGTCAGCTGCGTCTCCAGTAACCGAAAATACTTGATTTGCTCCACTCGCGCAAATTTAGTATTCACCTTATCAATTTCTTTTTGAATAAGTAATTGCACCTCAGCGGTTCGGGTCAAGCTCGCATAATTCGAGAATGGCACATCATGGTCCTGCGCAAATTTTTCGACATTTTCATGGTCGATCATCACAATCGCTGTCAGATACGGGCGCTGATCACCAATAACCACCGCATCGGTTACATAGGGTGAAAACTTCAGCTCGTTTTCCCACTCGCTCGGGGTGATGTTTTTACCACCTGCGGTGATGATGATGTCTTTCATCCGATCTGTAATGCGGAAATAACCGGCATCATCAACACGACCTACATCCCCCGTATGTAACCAGCCATTCGCATCAATCGTTTCAGCGGTCTTGTCCGGCTGATTGAGGTAGCCCATGAACACATTCGGCCCGCGTATCAGCAGCTCCTGGGTCTCAGGATCAACCATCACTTCA
>VGHX01000035.1 GCA_016868055.1 Betaproteobacteria bacterium | reverse complement strand
TGCTGCGCCCACTGCTGTTGCGCCATCTGCTGCGCTAATGCTTGCTGCATCGGATCGAGTTGAAAGGGCAAGAGACGACCAATCTGCGCAGCGATACTGCCGATTTGCCCACCCAGCGCCGGTTGCACATAGAGCCCGCCGATCGCCGTACCCACAGGCTGACCGATTTGCCCGATCAGGTTGCCAAACCAACCCTGTGGTGCGAGTTGCTGTTGCTGGGCCAGTTGTTGCAATTGCTGTTGTTGCGCGATTTGTTGAAGCTGTTGTTGAAGTGCCTGCTGTTGTGCGAGTTGTTGAAGCTGCTGTTGAAGTGCTTGATGTTGCACGAGTTGTTGTGCGTAGACTTGCGTCGGGTCGGCTGCGAACGGTAGAAGCCCACCGCCGATACCACCTGCAAGGTGGCCGATCTGACTACCTAGCCCCGGTTGTCCGAAGAGACTCCCGATACCGCGACCAATCAGCCCACCGACCGGCGCACCGAACATGGTCCCGAAAAATCCCTGGGGCATGAATGCTTGCGAACCGTAAGCGCCCGTCTGCGTTATGCCGTTCATGTTTGCTCCTGTGTGTGAAAGGAGACGACATCTTTTCGGCAAGCGGTGATAAATGCAAATCGATCGACACGCTGATTGCGGCCTCTCAATTGCGCGAAATGAGCAGCAAGTTTTTCAGGTACAGCCGCCAACAAAAAACCGTGCAGGCCTTGCAGCGCTGCACGGTTGTCGCTTGCGCAAATGGCGTTACGGAATCACCATGAGCGTAAACGGATGAACATAGGCCTGCAAGGTCACCAGTATTCCCACCAGCGCGGCCAGCGCTATCGAGTGGAAGAACACATAGCGCAAGATCTCGCCCTCATGCCCGTACCACTTGGTTGCAGTGGACGCGACCACAATCGATTGTGCGTCGATCATTTTGCCCATCACACCACCCGACGAGTTGGCAGATGCCATCAAAACAGGCGAAAGCCCAAGTTGTTCAGCCGAGGTTTTTTGCAGACCACCGAACAGCACGTTGGACGCAGTGTCAGAACCCGTCAGTGCTACCCCCAGCCAGCCGAGCAAGGTGCCAAAGAAAGGATAGAACATACCGGTATTGGCAAATGCCAAACCAAGCGTGGAGTCAACGCCCGAGTAACGGGTGCAGTAGCCGAGTGCCAGCATGGCAGCGATAGTGAGTAGCGAGTACTTCAGCAACTTCAGCGTATCCCAGTAGATGGCGATCATTTCACGCACGCGGTATCCCATCAGCAGCGCAGAGATAATCGACGCGAGGAAAATTCCTGTGCCAGTGGCTGACAACCAGTTGAGTTTGAAGATCGCTTCCTCGATTTTTGGTGCAGGTGCCACTGGCGGCATTTTTTGGATCACGTTGTGCAAGTGAGCCCACTCGATCTTGATGATCGAAATACCATCCAGCACTTTTTTCCACTCGGGGATACCCCAGATCAGCACAACCACCGACAAGATCAGCCACGGTGTCCAAGCGTTCATTACTTCTTTGCGCGAATACTCATGCGCGGGTGCTTGCGGGGCTTGTGGCGCCGGCTCCTCACCATCGTCAAATTTCCCCGAGGGCGAGGTCATGATCTCTTTCGGGTGCCAGACCTTCAAGAACAACGCAAGGCACACCATGGAAATGACTGCGGCGCCAACGTCAACCAGCCACGGCCCATGGAAGTTCGAGATGAAGTACTGCGGGATGGCAAACGCCGCACCGCCGACCAAAATCGCCGGCCAAATCGCCAGCATGCCGCGAAAACCGCAAAACGCCCAGACCAGCCAGAACGGCACGATGATCGAGAAGAAGGGCAGCTGCCGTCCGACCATGGCCGAGAGCTGGAGCATGTCGAGCCCGGTCACCGCCGCCAACGCGATGATGGGCGTGCCCAGCGCACCGAACGCCACGGGCGCTGTGTTGGCGATCAAAGACAAGCCTGAAGCTGCCAGCGGCGCAAAGCCCAAACCGATCAGCATCGCGCCTGTCACTGCTACTGGCGTGCCAAATCCGCCGGCGCCCTCAAAGAACGCGCCAAAACAAAACGCAATCAGCAGCAGTTGCAGCCTGCGATCGCCCGATATGCCGGCGATGCTCTCACGCAGAATCTTGAATTGTCCCTTGCGGTCGGTGAGCTGATACAGAAAGATCACGTTCAAAATGATCCAACCGATCGGGAACAGGCCAAAAGCAGCACCATAAAGTGCCGATGCAATCGCAGCATCCGCTGGCATGGTGAAGCCAAGGATGGCAACCACTAAGGCAGATACCAAACCCATAATCGCTGCGATGTGCGCTTTGATATGGAAAAAAGCCAGCGCCGCCAACATCACCACGACCGGAATGGCGGCAACGAGTGTCGATAGCCAAACGTTATTGAACGGGTCATACACTTGTGACCACATGGGGGATCTCCTCCGCTTGTATCAGCGTTTTAAATGCGAATCGAACATCATATTGAACCTCGGAAACATTGTCCATGCCCGAGCCAGAGCAATCCAAGCGATTCGACCACGGCTCGGTGAAAACTTGTTCGGGGCGTTTTGAAAATTTTTTGCTTGTCAAACCCAGGCCCGGAACGAGGAAGCCTTGCTCAGACCCGGTTGCGCGGACGATACCCCAAGTCGGGAAACTTAGTGCAGGCCGTGCCAGTTGGCGCCGGCACGAGGCAGGGGTGGTGCTTGCCCTGACGGGTAAGCGAACACTAGCGCTGATTGGTGATGGCGTCGCCGAAGATTTTCGGCATGCTGCTCGGTAAGCAGCGGTAGTACTGTGGGTGGCCATCGAGCTTGCCCCCAAGCGCGGCTGCGGCGCGCCAAGGCCAACGCGGGTCGGCGATGAAGGCCCGCGCTAGCGCCACCATATCGGCTTTCCCCAACTGCAAAATATCTTCTGCCTGCTGCGGCTCGGTGATCATGCCGACCGTGATTACAGGAATATTGACTGATTGTTTCACTTGCTCGGCGAACGCGACCTGATAGCCGGGCCCGATGCTGATTTTCTGCATCGGTGAGACGCCGCCAGACGATACATCCAGAAAGTCAGCGCCAGCGTTGGCCAGTCGCTGGCATAAGCTGACGCAGTCGCTGATGCTCCAGCCGCCCTCTACCCAATCACTACCGGTGACCCTTACGCCAAGTGCGATATCTGGCCCAAGTTCGGCGCGCATTGCGTTGAAAATCTCCAACAGCAATCGCATGCGGTTATCGAGCGAGCCGCCGTAGTCATCATCGCGCTGGTTAGCGATCGGCGAGAGAAACTCGTGCAGCAGGTAACCGTGCGCTGCGTGCAGCTCGATCGCATCAAATCCCAGCCGCCGAGCGCGCTGCGCTGCTTGTGCAAAGTCATCGGTCACGCGCTGGATGTCGGCGCAGGTCATGGCGCGCGGCGAAGTCTCGTCTGGCTTGTGAGGCACTGCTGATGGGGCGATAGTCTCCCAGCCGCCGTCCGCGCTGGAGAGCAGAGCGCCGCCCTCCCAGGGGCGTGCGCTGGAGGCCTTGCGTCCGGCATGCCCCAGCTGCAGCATCAACTTTGACTCACTTGCGGCGCGCAGCATATCAACCACCGGTTTGAGCGACGCCTCGTTCTGGTCGTCGTACAAGCCAAGACAGCCTAGCGTGATTCTGCCCTCCGGACTAACCGCGGTTGCCTCGACCGTCAGCAGGCCGGCGCCAGAAAGCGCAAGTGAGCCCAGGTGCGCCATATGCCAGCCGTTGGCATTGCCGTCTTGCGCCGAGTACTGGCACATCGGCGAGATCATGATGCGGTTGGCAGCCGAGAGACGGCCAAGGCGAATTGGCGAGAAGAGCAGGGGTGATGACATGAGATTCCTTGCGGTGCCGGCTGGCCGCTTGATCGTGACGGTTGGGGCTTGGGCGAGAGGTGATCGGCACAAATCGATCCTGATTTGTGCCTCTGTATTGTAATTTATTATTATAAATCAATAATTTATTTTGTATTCTTCAAGTATTCTATGATCGAGGACCGAACCGCAGCATCGGGCTGCTGATACATCATGTAGGTCCCCTTGGCGACTTTTTGGGGGTTTTCCAGCCACTTGTCCAACAGCTCCGGGGTCCATGACTTCCCTTTCAGGGCGTTCTTGAACTCTTTTGAATGCGGAAAGCCTACTACCGAGCCCGCCGGTCTGCCAACCACACCGAGCAAGTTGGGGCCCATGCCTTGGGGGGCATCTTTTTGCACCGAGTGACACGCGGCGCACTGCTGCTTATACAGATCTTCACCCGACACATTTTGTGCGGCGACGACGCGGGTAGACAGCAGCGCAGCGAGACAAAGAGCGACGGCGAGGGGTTTTTGAATAGGCGTCATAGTCAACTCCATGTTGAAGTCGCGCCGGCGGGCGCGGCTAGGAATATCGGTAAGTTGCTCGAATGCAACGAACGCCGTATTTTGGCATGCGTGCCGATTTTTTTCGACAGGCCAAAAAAATGCTCTCCGGCGGAGAGCAAAACCTAAGAGGGGATTAGGCGGAAACGAGGAGATTAAATCGAAACCCTCGACGCCAAGATTACGCCCTCTTGTTTTTTATCATTTGAGCAATCACAAGCGTATGTCTGATCGACATCAATTGATTGGCTTGGTCTGCGTTTGAATAATGCCCGTCGCGAATTCTTTGGCCTATTTCTCGCCGCTGGCCCTCACCGGCGTGAGTAAATGGCCGAGCTTTTTCGCTTTGGTTTGCAGGTAGCGCTGATTTTTGTCGGTGCTGCTGGCAATGTGCGCAACCCGCTCAGTACTGATCTCCAGCTCTTTGAGCGCGTCGAGCTTGCGCGGGTTGTTGGTCATTAGCCGCAAGGCGTGAATGCCAAAGTGCTGGAATATGGGGGCACAGATATCGTAATTACGCAGGTCGTCGGCAAAGCCAAGCTGGTGGTTGGCCTCGACGGTATCGGCCCCTTGCTCTTGCAAGGCGTAAGCCCGAATTTTATTGACCAGACCGATCCCGCGACCCTCTTGGCGCAGGTACAGCAAGATGCCGCGGCCTTCTTCGGCAATACGTCTGAGCGCCGCTTCCAACTGCGCGCCGCAATCGCAGCGCTGGCTGAATAGGGCGTCGCCGGTCAAACACTCGGAGTGCAATCTGGCCAGCACCGGCTGGCCGTCGCTGATGTCGCCAAGGACCATCGCGAGGTGCTCTTTGCCTGTCGCTGGCTCCCGAAATACGTGGAGCGTAAATTCTGCCCAAGGCGTTGGCAACGCGCAGCTGGCCATATGGGTCAGGGCGGCGTAGTCAGATAGAGCGGTGGTGGGCGACATAGGGTTTTCCTGCAAGCCGGCGCTGAAACGCAAATGCGGCGTCGCGAAGTTCGCGACCGCCGCATGCCGGACGTAAGGCCGAATTATGCCACCGCCCGGACCCGGTAGGGTGGCATCGTCTGACGCGCCTCAAGATACTCCTTGGGTCGAGGCGGGCCTTTTCCGGGGCGCAGCGCGTAACCTTCACCATAAGCGCTGGCAATGGTCAGCTGATAGCGCGAGACCAGTTCTATTTTGAATCGAAGCTGAAAAATAGTTACCCGAATATTGCTGCCAGTGGCGGCCCGTCCGGCGAGATTGAACATCAGTAGTACTTCTTCGATGGGTACCACGCTACCCATGTGGCTGATAAACAATTCAGCCAATGGCACCTCGGCCGGGGATAGCTGAATAACATCTCCCAGGTAAATCAGGCGGCGTGATTCCGGATTCAGCGTGAGCAATCCAAGCCCAAGCTCATCGAGCAATTTGTTATGACGCCGAAGCTCGGTAACCACCCGCCTTGCGACATCATTCATGGCGTTTTTTCCGCATACCCAGTCGTCAACTAGCTTGGGGATGTCGAATGCGGTTGGGGCACCCGCCTGCTCATCAGAAACAAGAATCAGCGGTGCGGCTGGCAGCTCAGTATCTGCACCGAATGCTAGCGAGGGATACTGCAAGCGGCCGAATTCCCACAGCATCTCGATATCAGTAGCGTCGTTCATTTCGAGAAGCACGACAGCGGCCTGGTTTTGTTTGAGGTCGAGATGCTCGATGCGGAACGGCGGCAGCAGCCGTTCTAGCTGCCAACTCACTAATTGTGTGTTTCCGATACGTCTCGGGAATGCTGAGTCGTGTGCCGCGATTTCTTTGGCCAGGTAATTGATTGACTCTTCACCCATGACTCGAAGTGTGATTTTCACAGGGACTCGCTTTCGAAAAGTGCTGCACAACCGATCTGATGTAGTGGGCTCACTGCAATCTCCTTACGCACCGCAAGGTTCTGTTGTCTCATGTCCCGGATGTTGTCCCACAAGTTTGCATTTAGAAGCCGGGCTCGGTCGTGCGAAGCATAAAGTCTGATCTCGATCTTTACTCGCCACTCATCATCACCTGCAAGCGCGAGCCTGCGCCCGGCGATGTCGTCGGCGATGCATCCCTCAGGTAGCCACGCGATACCCATGCCCGCCAGCGCGAGCGTGTGAAGCACACGCGCATTAGCTGTTTGAACGATGATATTGAAGTTGGGATCGCTTGGCCTGAAACGAATAATGCCGTTGCAGATTCGCCCGAAGAATGTCTCGGGTGGGTACGACAGCAAAGGTAAATGACGCAACTTGGATTCACTCAGTTGATGTATCGGGGAGCCGAATTCATCAGCCTGACTGACAGGCACCAGGCGGTCGCTACCCAGTGTGATCGAAGGCGCCATCTTTTCATCGATTGACATCGGCACCAGAGGGCTGTGATAAGCCATCAGCAGGTCGCAACGGCCATTTCCCAAAGCGATAATGCCCTCATAGGTCTCACCTGCTTGCACATCGAACTTGAGACCGCTGATGCGCTGACTAATCTGCTGTATCCAAGCGGGTAGCGTTTGCTGTATCAGTGACTGTGCGACGAATAGCTTGATTCCGGAAAATACCTTGCTGCGGTGGCCAAGGGCGATCCGCGTGTCCTGCAACTGCCTCACCATTTCACGTGCGGCATCGCGAAACAAATGTCCTGCCATAGTTAACCGCGGTGGCACAGTGTCTCGGTCGACCAACGCGATGCCAATCCAATCTTCTAGCGCACGGATCCGACGGCTGAACGCAGACTGCGTGACATTACGCGCCTGAGCCGCCCGGGTGAAGCTCGACATATCGGATAACACCAGAAAGTCTTCAAGCCATTCGATGTCCACAGCAGCCCCAATGCATCATGCGGCGCGAAAAACACCGCATCGAGACGCGTTATTAAAACGCTAACTTCGGATGGGCGAGACTGTAATTTAATTAGTTCCCAACCGCTAGGGGGGTGACAGCACGTTGCTGGGTCACGCGGTGCCAATAGCTTGGCTTTTGCAGGAATATGTGCCGTGAAAACAACGAAACGAATGGGCGTCGATCAGTAAAGCAAGACGCCAATAATGCAGCGCTGCCGCACAGGTGATGCTGCAAAAAAGCCGCCGGCGAACCGGCGGCTTGTCTGCATTCGACTAAGCGTGGCTATTCAGCGTGGCGCCTAGTCGTGCGAGTGGATATCGTTATCCTTGGTCTCGCTGACAAACAGCGTGCCAATCACAAACGTGATCAGCGCGATCACGATCGGATACCACAAGCCGTAATAGATATCGCCCTTGAACGCCACCAGCGCGAACGAGGTGGTCGGTAGCAAACCGCCAAACCAGCCATTACCGATATGGTAAGGCAGCGACATCGAGGTGTAGCGGATACGGGTTGGGAACATCTCAACTAGCATCGCCGCGATCGGGCCATAGACCATGGTTACGTACAGCACCAGAATCACCAATATCAGCAATACCATCGGCTTGTTGAGCTGCGCCGGATCGGCCTTGGCAGGGTAACCCGCCTCGCCAATCAAGGCCTTCAGCTGATCGGTAAATTCTTTGTCTTTGGCGGTCGCTTCTTCTTTCGGCAATCCCACCGCGCTGTACGACGACAACTCTTTCTCACCCACCTTGATCACGGCGGTAGTGCCGGGTGGCGCCGCTTCGTTTTTGTAGTTCACCGAAGCCGCCGCAAGCTTGGCCTTCGCTATGTCGCACGACGAGGTGAACTTCTTGGTGCCGGTTGGGTTGAACTGGAACTGACACTCGGCCGGATCAGCAACCACCACCACCGGCGAATTGTTTTGCGCCGTTTCGAGCGCAGGGTTCGCAAAGTGCGTGAGCGCCTTGAATAACGGGAAGTAGGTGAGCGCTGCGATCAAGCACCCGGCCATGATGATCTTCTTGCGGCCGATCTTGTCTGACAACGTGCCGAACACGATGAAGAACGGTGTGCCGATCAGCAGCGACGCTGCGATCAGAATATTCGCCGTTGGACCATCGACCTTCAAGGTCTGCGTCAGGAAGAACAAGGCGTAAAACTGACCGGTGTACCAAACCACCGCCTGACCAGCGGTCAAGCCTACCAATGCAAGAATCACGATCTTGAGGTTTTTCCACTGACCAAATGCTTCCGACAGCGGCGCCTTGGAGACCTTGCCTTCGTCTTTCATGCGCTGGAACGCAGGCGACTCATTCATCGAAAGCCGGATCCAGACCGAAATACCAAGCAAGAACACCGATACCAGGAAAGGAATACGCCAGCCCCACTCGGCGAATTGCTCTTCACCGATCGCTGTACGGGTACCGAGAATCACCAGCAGCGACAGGAACAGGCCGAGCGTTGCGGTTGTTTGAATCCAGGCAGTAAAGGCACCGCGTTTGTGATCGGGTGCGTGCTCTGCCACATAGGTCGCAGCACCGCCGTACTCACCACCAAGCGCCAGGCCTTGCAGAATACGCAGCGTGATCAAAATAATTGGCGCCGCAATACCAATACTCGCGTAGGTGGGCAACAGGCCAACAACGAACGTTGATATACCCATTAACAAAATCGTGACCAGGAAGGTGTACTTGCGACCCACCATGTCACCCAAGCGGCCGAATACAATCGCGCCGAATGGACGTACCAGGAAGCCGGCGGCAAACGCCAGCAATGCAAAAATAAATGCAGTGTTCGGATCAGTGCCTGCGAAAAACTGCTTAGCGATGATGGCTGCCAACGAGCCATACAAGTAGAAGTCGTACCACTCGAATACCGTGCCCAGCGAGGAGGCGAAAATGACCTTTCGCTCTTCTGGCGTGATCACGTGGTCGGTTGCCTGAGCTGTGGCCATTGTGTCTCCCTATTATTTATAAATTTGCAACGGATTTCCGCAGCATTGCAAAAGAGTGTAGGTTTGAAAACTTACACTTCGCTTTCTTGAAACTTACAAAACCTTACGCCGATGTGACCCTGTCCAGCAAGCTGGTTTGGTTAAAAACTGCTGTGCTATTCTCGATCGCCCGGATTACTCTGGTCGGGTTTGTGGGAAGAATCATGATCAAGCATATTGTGATGTGGCAGTTGAAAGAACATGCCGAGGGGTCAGACAAGGTCACCAACGCACTCAAAATGAAAGCCCTGCTGGATGCGTGCGCAGATATCGTCCCGGGCACACTGGCATTCGAAGTCGCCTTGGCTCAGCCTGGTTATGAGTGCACCTACGACGTCGTGCTGTACTCGGTGTTTGAATCTGCTGCAGCGCTGGATGCTTACCAAAATCACCCGCAGCATGTCGCACTAAAACCGTTTGTGGCGGCGGTTCGGTCCGAGCGACAGTGCATGGACTACGTGATCGGATGATGGACATTTCGATCATGCTGAACGAAACAAAATCCACCCAGCAGTTATGTCACCGGCACTGGCTGCTTTTTTTCAACCTGTTTGATTTACCGAGTTAATCCGACCCCGTGCAAACCTATCAGCGAATTGTGCTCGCAGCGCGCCCCAAAGGTGGCGTATCGCCCAGTGACTTCAGGCTTGAAACCGTGCCAGTACCCGAGGTCGGTGATGGGCAATTATTAATCCGTAATCACTACCTGTCGCTTGATCCTTACATGCGCATGCGCATGGAAGACGTCAAGAGCTACGCCGCACCGCAAGCGATTGATGAAGTGATGGTCGGTGGCACGGTTGGCGAGGTGGTCGCTTCAAAACACCCCAAGTTTTCAGTAGGCGATCAGGTGGTCGGTATGCTGGGCTGGAGCGAAATGGGGCTCTCAGATGGCACCCTACTTAAAAAAGTGGATGGCGCGCGTGTTCCATTGTCTGCCTACCTCGGCGTGGTGGGTATGCCCGGCATGACAGCGTGGTACGGCCTGAACCACATTTTGAGGCTGAAGGCCGGTCAAACCTTGGCAGTATCAGCCGCCAGTGGTGCCGTCGGTAGCGTGGTCGGGCAATTGGCCAAGTTACAGGGTTGCCGGGTCATTGGCATCGCCGGCGGCAAGGCGAAATGTGATCTGGTGATCAACGACTTCGGGTTTGATGCCTGTGTTGACTACAAGGCGGGCAATCTGTTCAAAGATGTCAAGGCAGCTGCGCCCGATGGTATCGATGGCTTGTTCGAGAATGTCGGCGGCGTCGTCATGGATGCGTGCTTGGCGCAGATGAACCCATTCGGCAGAGTTGCGCTATGTGGCTTGATATCGGGCTACGACGGGCAACCGATGCCCATCCACGCGCTGCACAAAGTACTGTCGATGCGGTTGATGGTGCAAGGCTTCATTATCACCGAGCACCTCGAGCTGTGGTCGCAAGGTTTATCCGAATTAGGCCAGCTAGTCGCTTCGCAGCAGCTGAAATACCGCGAGACCCTATCCGAGGGCCTCGCATCAGCGCCCGAGGCGTTTATTGGTCTGCTTCGTGGCAAGAATGTCGGCAAGCAGCTGGTCAAGCTGATCTAATCGACTCGCGCCTGAAGTGATGCAAGGCACTCGTCACTCAAAACGCCGCCGTCACTCAAGACGCCACTTCGGGCTACCAACCGTCAACCTCTGCCAATTAAGTCATGCACTCCTTCGCTGAAAAAACTGCTGTGATTACGGGCGCTGGCAGTGGTCTGGGGCGTGAGTTTGCACTATTGGGCGCCAAGCTTGGTATGCGTCTGGTGCTGGCGGATGTCCAGCAGGACGCATTGAAGCAAACCGAAGCAAACGTGATCGCACTCGGCGCTCAAGCACTAAGTCAGGTATGCGATGTGCGTCATGGTGATCAGGTTGAAGCGTTAGCACAAGCGGCGCTTGAGCGTTTCGGCGCGATTCATCTCGTCTTCAATAACGCTGGTGTTGGCGCTGGAGGCCTGATCTGGGAGAGCACGCAGCAGGATTGGGAATGGGTGCTTGGCGTGAATGTGTGGGGCGTGGTTCATGGCGTGCGCGTATTTACGCCGATCATGCTGGCCAGCGAGAGAGCGGATCCATCTTTTCAAGGGCACATCGTCAACACCGCCTCGATGGCAGGGCTGCTGACGCCGCCGGCGATGGGAATTTATAACGTCTCCAAGCACGGGGTGGTTGCACTGACCGAGACCCTTTACCACGACCTGAGTCTTATCGATTCGCGGCTTGGCGTGTCGGTGCTATGCCCGTACTTTGTGCCAACCGGGATCAGCCATTCTGAAAGCGTCCGCCCGTCCGACGCGAAACCAAGCGCGGCACCCACACGCAGCCAACAGGTATCGCAGCTGATGCTGGAAAAAGCGGTCAGTGCCGGTAAAGTAAGCGCTGCAGAGGTGGCACAAATCACCTTTGATGCGATACAGGCGCGCCAGTTTTATATTTACTCTCACCCGCAAGCGCTGGGTAATGTCGAGCGCCGTATGCAAGATATTCTGCATGCACAGAATCCGGGTGATCCCTATGAACAAGCCCCCAAGCTGCGCGACCAGTTACGCGCGGGTTTGCTCGGCGATTAAGACCTCCATGCAAACCATGGCGGGTGTCGGCATAGCGACCTTCCGAGTTTACGTGTGCGGCACTTTGTTCAATTTTTAACAGGATCTGTGTATGGCCCAACAAGATTTCCGTTTTTTTCATCAGCTGCGGGTGCGTTGGGCCGAAGTCGATATGCAAGGGATTGTCTTTAATGGCAATTACCTGAATTACTTTGATGTAGCGTTCACCGAGTACTGGCGCAAGACGGGCTTGCCGGATGTCATGGCGCAAGCCGAGGCTGGGCTCGAGATGTTCGCTCGAAAGGCAACCATTGAGTACCACGCACCGGCGCGATTTGATGATGTGCTGGATATTGGCGTGCGCTGCGCCGAGTTAGGGCGTAGCTCGATGCGGTTTACTCTCGACATTTATCTCGGTGATCAGCTACTGGCAAGTGGAGAGATGATGTACGTGTACGCAGATAGCCGCATACGCAAAAGCACCCCCGTGCCCGATCAGTGGCGCGAGCGCTTGAGCGCCATGGAAAATTCTCTGGAAGATGGGGCTTAGTCCTGCGACGTCGATAGGGTAGTGCCGAGGACCTTGCGCATGATGATCAGTATCGTCACGGGTGATTGGGATAGCGTGCGCGATCACGCGCAAGCCTTGCGCGTTGAAGTCTTCGTCGTCGAGCAGGGGGTACCGATTGAGCTTGAGTGGGATGAGGCTGATGAGGTAAGTACGCACGCGGTGGCCTATGACCAAGCGGGGCAGCCAGTTGCTACCGGTCGCTTGCTGCCCGACGGGCATATAGGTCGCATGGCAGTGCGCAAATCTGCGCGCGGGCAGGGCATAGGCGCTCGGGTGCTGTCTGCGCTCCTGCAGGAAGCCCAGAGACTGGGCTACGACACACTATGTCTGCATGCACAAACCCACGCGCTTGGCTTTTATCAGCGCCATGGTTTCGAAACTCAAGGCGAGGAATTCATGGAGGCCGGGATTCCCCATCATCGGATGACGCTGATTCTCTAAAGCGCTCTCCCTTGCGCGCTCAAGGTCGCTTGCCCGGCAAGCCGGCATCAACGAAGAACGGTGAAATGTCCTTAAATGGATCATTCCAATTAGTCAGTTGGCAATGCCAACTACCGAATAACGCGCTCATTCAACTCGGCCTTGCCCCCTGCATGAAGCCTTACGATGCTCGAGGCGCGCGTGCCGTAGTGCTCGGACTCAATGCAGATCGGTGACAACATGCGCTCGAGTTCAAGACTAACGCCGGTATCCGGAAGCCGACTGTCCGCAGCGCGGGTGGTGTCGGACAGCATCTCGAAATAGGCGTCGTCGGGTGCGCCTTGGCACAGCAGGCTGGCAAATTGGGCTTTGGCGCGAACGACCTTGGGCCATGGCGTATCCAGTGCACCATTCGATAAGCCGTAGATACCGGGTGCGATCGCTTGCGATTCACCCTCTCCACCATTCGACACCCAGTACATGGCACTGTCGTCACCGACAATCAAATTAAAACCGTTGTAGTGCGCACCGGTCGCGCGTACGTGCTCGACATACTCATGCGCAGATACATCTTGACTTAAAAAATTGGAGACTAATTCACCGCGCGATTTTTTTTCGCGCGACGGTTCATAGCCATTGCGAATATTGGTGAGCGCTGCGAACCGGCCCTGCCGATTAACACCGAGCCAGGTACCGCCTCCTTCAAGATCGCGCCCGGCAAATACATTCGGTTGATCAGACCACCAGTCAGCCGACTGCGCAGGTCGCGAGAAAAACTCGTCTCTGTTTGCCGCCAGCACCAACGGGCACTGCGGTATCAACTTCCATGCAAAAACAATTAGGCACATTGGGGCAAGTCCACAAAAATTTCGATATGGCGCCCACCGTCAATCGGCAGATGCGCATCAATCGCCGCCCGCTCCAAGGCACCAAGAAAGTCATCGGGTACCGAGGGGTAAATTTCCAGCCAGGTTTGGGCGCCGTCTTTTTCTTCAGGGCGACGTTTCAGCAGCGGTTCAACGCCGTAGATCTCGTGCAGCCTTTCTTGCATCGTCCGCACGTGCGGCAACATCAACGCAGCCAACTCGCTTCGCACCCGGTAGTAGACATAGATATCACTCATGTCTCAGCGTTCAGTGCGTAAGGAAGTTCGCCGAATTCCAAGGTCGCTCCATTGACCGAGCGCAGATGAACGATGCCGGCGCGGGCTTCCATCTTGAGTTCCACCAGGCAGGCCACGCGGCCGTCGGGGCCGACTTCTGCATTCACCACCATGCCGCACGGTTGATCGGGGTCGTTCACAGAGAAAACCTCGACACCAGCAGATGCTGTGGTGTCGCTCGTAAACGCCAGCAAGGTGCGACGTTTGGTCTTGCCAAGATACTGGCTACGCGCCACGATCTCCTGGCCCGGGTAGCAGCCTTTCTTGAAATTCACACCGCCGACTAATTCAAAGTTGATCATCTGCGGCACGAATTGCTCGTGCGTTGTCTCTACCACCTGGGGTAAACCGGCAATGATCTCGCTCCAGCGCCAGATGGATGCCGGTACCGTGGGTAGCTGCGCAGACCAAGCGGTCCATGGCTGTCGCGCGTTCTCGGGTTGGCCAATCCAAAGCCAGCGCTGCAGTGCGCCGGCGTCCGGCACGCGGATTCGCGTCCCATGCTCGTCAGTAGCACAACGCCACATGGCGGGGGCGCTGTCCGATGGTTTGGTGGCCGCACCGATCATTAACCACTGGTCGCTGACATCTTTTAGGGTCACTTTCGAGCGCAGCACGAACATCTGCAGCCGCTTCAGGAAGCTGGGCAGCACGTCGCATGGCAGGGCTATAAAAATCTGGTCGGCGTGCCGCCACACCAGCAAGGTGGCGAGCAGGCGGCCTTTGGGCGAGCAGTAGCCAGCCAGCTCGGCGTGGCCTTGTTCGAGGCCGAGAATATCGTTGGTGAGTTGGTTATGCAGAAAACCAGCGGCGTCATCGCCGCTCGCCTCAATTACACCAAGGTGATCGAGCGCGCACAGGAAGCCAGAGTCTATGGCAGGCAAAGACCCTGCCGGCGCCGCCATGAATTCCGGTAAATTCGGTTTCGAGACTATCATTGGGGGCGAATTATAGAGGCGCGCTAAAAAACGCGTTGGCCGGTCTGGGGATAGTCATGGCAGTCATCAAAAAACTCGTCGCGCTGCTCGCGCTTCTGGTACTTGCCGCCGCCGCTTTCTTTATTTATTGGGCGCGCGAGCCGCTGATGGCGCCTGATGCTGCGCCGATCGAGTTCAATATTGCGCAGGGCAGCAGTATTCGTGCTGCGATGCGGCAAGTGCAGCAGGCAGGTGTGCCCGCATCTCCGATTTTGATGGAAGTATTAGCGCGAGGCTCGGGTACGCGCAGCCTGAAAGCTGGCAGCTACCGGGTGGAGGGTGGTACCTCCCCGCTGTCATTGCTCGATACGCTGGCGCGCGGCAACACCATCAAAGAGTCGCTGACCATTATCGAGGGTTGGAATTTCGCGCAAATGCGTGCCGAGATGGGGCGACAAAAATATTTGCGTCAAGATAGCGCCGAGATGGATGTATCTGCGCTGATGCAGAAAGTCGCGCCTGGCTACAATTTTCCAGAGGGTTTGTTTTATCCGGATACGTATTTCTTCGACCGCGGCACCAGCGATCTGCTGGTGATGCAGCAAGCCCACCAGCGCATGCTCAAAATGCTCGAAGAAGCCTGGGCCAAGCGTGCGCCGCAGTTACCGTTCAAAGAGCCCTACGAAGCCTTGATCATGGCCTCGATCGTTGAGAAAGAAACAGGTGCCGCCGCTGATCGAGACAAAGTCGCCGCGGTATTCGTCAACCGATTGAAGCGCGGCATGCTGCTGCAAACCGACCCCACCGTGATTTATGGTATCTGGCCGACGTTCGATGGCAACCTGCGAAAAATTGATTTGCAGACGGACACGCCCTACAACACCTACATGCGTCCTGGATTACCCCCCACACCGATTGCTTTGCCGGGGCGCGCTGCTTTGAACGCTGCGCTCAACCCGGCCGCGACCGAGGCGCTGTATTTCGTTGCACGCGGCGACGGCAGTAGCGAGTTCTCCAATAACCTCGACGACCATAATCGCGCGGTCAACAAATATCAGCGCGGGCAGTAAGCGCGCCCTCATCATGGCAACCGGAAAATTCATCACCTTCGAGGGTGTCGACGGCGCGGGTAAATCTACCCACATTACCGCCTTCGCCGACGCCCTTCGTCAGCACGGCAAAACCGTCGTCACCACGCGCGAGCCTGGCGGAACGCCACTCGGCGAAAAACTTCGCGGCTTGCTGCTCCACGAACAAATGCATCTTGAAACCGAGGCTTTGCTGATGTTCGCAGCGCGTCGTGAGCACCTCGCGCAACTGATTATGCCTGCGCTTGTGCGCGGTGATTGGGTGATCTCGGACCGGTTTACCGATGCCACATTTGCGTATCAGGGCGGCGGCCGTGGACTATCGCTAGACAAGCTGTCTCAGCTGGAGCACTGGGTACAGGGTGATCTGCAACCCGATCTCACGTTATTGTTTGATGTGCCGCTTGAGGTAGCGCGTGAGCGCCTGCAAAACAGCCGTGATCTCGACAAATTCGAGCAAGAGCAGGAAGATTTTTTCGTGCGTGTGCGGCAGGTGTACTTGCAACGCGCGGCGCAATTCCCGGAGCGTATTCGCTTGATTGATTCAACCCGGCCTATCGCAGATATCAGTCGCGAGGTGCAGCAGTTTGCGGCGGAATTATGTGGCTTTTACGCAGAGCGATGAATCAGCTCACTAATTTAAGCATTCACCCGTCAGTGACCCGCCAATGAGTGTCCCCAACATCTACCCCTGGCAGCAACACGACTGGGGGCGCCTTCAGCAGCTGCGCCAGCGCTTGCCGCATGCGGTCTTGTTTCACGGAGAGGTCGGCATCGGCAAGCTTGCGCTAGCCGAGCACTGGGCCGCGTCACTGCTTTGTGAAAATCTCAACATCGACGGCCATGCTTGCGGCAGCTGTGATTCGTGCGGCTGGTTTGCGCAGTATGGGCATCCGGATTACCGCCGAGTTCGGCCCGATGCATTGGAGACTGAAGCAGTTGACGACGGTGTCGAGTCAGAGGAAAGCACCAGCAAGAAAACCACCAAGACACCATCAAAAGAGATTCGTGTCGAGCAGGTCAGGGCGTTGTCGACCTTCATGAATGTCTCGACCCATCGCGCGGGGTTGCGCGTGGTATTGCTGTACCCGGCCGAGGCGCTCAACACCACGGCTGCGAACACCCTGCTGAAAACACTGGAAGAGCCGCCGCCGAATACCTTATTTCTGCTGCTAACACATCGCATCGACAGACTACTGCCCACCATCTTGTCGCGCTGTCAGCGCTTTGCGCTGGCGCCTCCCGATGCCGCTACAGCATCTGCCTGGTTGGCATCGCAAGACGTTGCGCAACCCGAGCGCTGGTTAGCAGAGTACGGCGGTGCGCCGCTGGCGGCATTGGCTGCCGCGCAAGGTGAAGCAATGCCAGAAAAAGATGACTGGCTGAATCAGCTGTCGCGATCACAACCGATCAATCCGATAGCGATAGCAGAACGCCTGCAAAAAGCATCGTTATCCGAGCTGGTCGCGTGGCAGCAACGCTGGTTGCATGATTTACTGTCACTGAAGCTCGGTGCTCGGGTACGCTACTTCCCGCATCAGCAGCAGTCACTGGCGCAATTGGCCGCACAGGTCAGCGCCGAGCGTCTGCAGCAGGCGGTGCGAGATGCGGCCAACCGACGCAAGATCTCGGATCATCCGCTCTCCGCGCGCTTATTCATCGAGCAAATGCTGCTCGAGTACACAGGACTATTCAGATAAGGAATTTAGCATGGCAGAGCCGGGTAATGAGCAAGCGTTGCAATGGTCCAGACCATCGGTGATGTCGCTGACAATCAAAGACAGAGCCGGCTTGTACGCCGCCTACATGCCGTTTCTGCAGCGCGGCGGTGTGTTCGTCCCGGGCACTCGGCCGTCTCAGCTGGGTGATGAAGTATTTCTGCTGCTCACTTTAATGCAAGACGAGACGCGCTACCCGGTGGCAGGCAAAGTGGCCTGGATTACACCAGCAGGTTCGACTCATACCGCAGGTATTGGTGTGCAATTTCCCGATGACGAGAGCGGTATCCGCGTCAAACGCAGGATCGAAGAACTGCTTGGTACGGCCTTAGGCGCGTCGCGACCCACGCATACGATCTGAACTACAATGGCGCGATTTTCAAAGACGCGCTGTTCATGTTCATCGACTCACATTGCCATCTTGATTTTCCGGAGTTATCGGAGCGATTACCCGCCATCTTGCAGAAGATGCAGGACAACCAGGTCAGTCATGCGTTGTGCGTTTCAGTGACGCTACCGAAATTCCCGAAAGTATTGGCGCTGGCGGAGGCGCATCCCAATCTCTATGCCTCTGCCGGTGTGCATCCGGATTACGAGGACACCGAAGAGCCTAGTGTCGAGCGCTTGCTGCAGCTGGCCGAGCACCCGCGCATTATCGCGATCGGCGAGACTGGCCTCGACTACTACCGTTTGAGTGGCGATCTTGAGTGGCAGCGTGAGCGTTTCAGAGTGCACATCCGCGCCTCACGCGCCAGTAAAAAACCGCTCATTATTCACACGCGTTCAGCCTCTGAAGATACCTTGCGCATCATGCAGGAAGAGGGCGCTGGTACGAGTGATGGCGGGGTCGGTGGTGTGATGCACTGCTTCACAGAATCACTGCACGTGGCCGAGGAAGCCATAGCGATGGGTTTTTATATCTCTTTCTCAGGCATCGTCACCTTCAAAAACGCCAAGGCATTGCAGGAAGTTGCGCGCGCGGTGCCACTCGATCGCATGCTGATCGAGACCGACTCGCCCTATCTGGCGCCAGTACCGATGCGCGGTAAAACCAACGAGCCCGGATTTGTGCGTCATGTTGCCGAGTATCTTGCCGACCTCAAAGGTGTGCCGCTCGAGGCACTGGCGGCAGCGACGACACAGAATTTTCGTTCGCTGTTTCAGGTTCATTAAGTATGACGCAGGAACCGCAAAACCCCGGCCGACGGCAGCTACTTGCGGCGGTGGTGCTGGCCGATGCGGATTCTCTTTTTCAGCGATTGCGGCAACCCAAAGTAGATTCCTATCGCGAGTGGTTCGAGGCGGTACGGGTTGATGACGTCAGGCGCGTTCAGGCGCTACTCGCGCGTGGCTTTGACCCTAACTCTGTCGAGCCTGAACGTTTCGATACGGCGCTGATTTTGTCGGTACGACTCAAATCATCCAAGGTATTTTCTGCGCTACTGCAAGCGCCCGACGTGAACCTGAACGCGCGCTCGTTGAATGGCGATACGGCACTGATGATCGCCGCCTACCTTCCTGATATCCCTCGCGCGTTGGCATTGATCACCAAAGGCGTAGAGATTAACCGACCGGGTTGGACGGCGCTGCATTACGCGGCAGCCTCCGGCAGCATTCCAATTATTCAGCGGCTGCTAGATGAATCGGCATTTATCGATGCCGAGTCTCCGAATAAGACCACGCCTTTAATGATGGCGGCGCGGAGTGGTCACGCTGCAGTAGTCAAGCTATTGCTGGAGGAGGGCGCTGATCCTACCTTGAAGAATGAAGCCGACATGCTTGCTGCAGATTTTGCACGAGCGCAGGGATTTAAAGAGCTAGCGCGTTTACTCGATGCCAAAGCTCAGCCTTGATCGTATCCTGCAGTCGCAGGGTTTTGGTACGCGCAATAATTGCCGGCAACTGATACGTCAGGGCGACGTTCGTGTTGATGGCGTGGTGGTAGATGATGAGCGCACCGTGTTTGAAACGACGCATCTGCAGCTCAGCATATTTGAAGAGATCTGGCAGTATCGCGAGCATGTTTATATTGCGTTGAACAAGCCCAGCGATATTGAGTGCTCACGCCGTCCCAGCCATCATCCAAGTGTGATGACGCTACTACCCGATGTGTTTCGTCAGCGCGAGGTACAGGCGATTGGCCGTCTCGATCATGACACTACGGGTTTGCTTTTACTCACGGACGATGGCGCTTTCAACCATCGCATGTCGTCACCCAAGCATCATGTGCCCAAGCGCTATCTCGCGACCACTGCTGCGCCGATTACTGCTGAACTCATCGAAGCGCTACGCAATGGGGTGCAACTACACGACGAGCCCGCACCCATCGCCGCGGTGGAATGCGTACAGGTCGCAGAGCTGCAACTCGAAATCGTACTAGCGCAGGGAAAATATCATCAAGTCAAGCGTATGCTCGCCGCAGCAGGTAGTCATTGCGCAGCGCTGCAGCGTATTTCGATTGGCGAGCTACGCTTGGCGTCGTTATCTTTAGCTGAGGGCGAGTGGTGCTATTTGGAGCAGGATCAGCTGAATTTGCTAAAGTAGTCGACCCACTCAACGATCCCCTTGGGCGTGACCAAGTCACCCATTACCGGATATGCCATGAGATTTTTCATGGGTACCAGGATGCCTGATGGTCGCGGCGGCTGAGTCTGCTGCATCTCGGTACAATAACGGGTTCCCGAAACCGAGGTTTATCCATGTCCAACGAACAAGTCACCCTGCGCACCTTGGCGCGCATTATTCCCGCGATTAATACCTCCGATGGCGCAGGCGTTCGACTGCGTCGTAGCCTCGGTAGCGGCAAGGACGTGCGGCTCGACCCTTTCCTGATGCTGGATGAATTTTCTTCCGATAATCCGGGTGATTACATCGCCGGCTTTCCCTCGCACCCGCATCGCGGCTTTGAGACGGTGACGTACATTCTTGACGGCCACATGCGGCATGAGGACCACATGGGTAATCAGGGCGATCTGCAAAGCGGTGGTGTGCAATGGATGACCGCCGGTCGCGGCATTATTCACTCTGAAATGCCGCAGCAGCTCGAAGGCCGTATGCTCGGATTTCAGTTGTGGATTAACCTGCCCGCTAAAGAAAAAATGAAACCGGCGGGTTATCGTGATATCCAGCCCGAAGAAATTCCGGTCCATACACTCGCTGGCGGCGGGCAAGTGAAAGTGATCGCCGGCACGTTGGAGTCCGACGACACCAAGATCACTGGCCCGATTGCCGGCTTGTCGACCGATCCAATGTACATTGATGTGCAGTTGCCGCCAGGTGCGAGTTTTTCTCTGCGCATCGTACGTGGCTTTAATGCCATGGCGTATGTGTTCGAAGGCCAGTTACGTCTTGCTGGTGCCGACACCTTATTAGCCACGCACAGCGCGGCTGTTCTGAATGATGGCGATATCGCCGCATTTACGGCGGCGGAGCAGGGCGCACGCTTTCTGGTGCTGGCGGGTCGCCCGATCAACGAGCCCATCGCGCAGTATGGCCCCTTCGTGATGAACACGATGGCCGAGATCGAGCAAGCGGTGCGGGATTATCAAAGCGGCCGTCTGACTGCCTGAGACAGTTTGGGTTTGGATAGTTTTTTAGTCGGCGAGTTAAGAGCGGCTCTGACCGCCTCAATAATGCCGCGTGCCGACTGATCAAAGTTGTACGGTTCGACCATCATGCGCGAGCGCTGCCCGTAGGCCTCGCGCAGCCCGTCGTTGGAGAGTAAGCTAGCGGCGCAATCGGCCCACTGCTCTACATCCAGTGTGCGCACAAAACCGTTCTTGCGATCAACCACTAGTTCATCCGCCGCGCCGGCATGCGGGCTGATGATGACGGGCAGACCCGCCGCGCACGCTTCATTCGCCACCACACCCCAGACATCAGCCTCGGTTGGGAATAAGAAGATTTTTGCCGAGCGATATAAACCGGGTAGCTCTGCTTGCTTGGCAAACCCATGAAACACCACCTCAAGTTTTGCTGCATGGGCTTTTGCTCTGAGCTGCAAGGCAGCCTCTGACGTGCCCGAGCCCACAATCAGCAAACGAATCTTTCGCATCAGCGGCGAAGCTCATCGTGCTGCTACCTCCATCGCGAATTCAGGGCGTTCGCCGGGCTCAAGTCGCCCGCAAAAAATAAAGTCAAATTCGGGCGTTTGATGCTCATCGATAGCGACACGAAAGCTGTCGTTATCAATGCATAAGCAAGACCGGTAGCAGGCTGATTGCGGTACACCATAATGCCGATACAGCGCAAAGCCACCATCGCTCGCGGCGATGACCGTTCGAGCACGTCGATATACCCAACGCCGCAAACCCACATGGACCTTGCTGAGACCCCGCTCGGATAGCAGGGTGCCGTCGGTCATGGGCACATAGGTACGGCGCAATAACGCACACCAGCTCATCGCATATAGATGAGTCGGATTAAAGCCATTACCGATCACAGCGTCAGGTGAAAAACGGGTCAGCGCCGCCAAGACTTCGGGATTATTGTGAATGTATCGCCCATTCACTGTTGTGATGCGCTCGCGTAAATACACCGCATCAAATCGCATAGCGGGTAAATCCCAGAAGCGATTGGGCTTGCGTCGGCAACAGAAAATAACTTGCAGTTGTATATCGGGTGTCGCAGCAACGCGGTTCAGGATCGGGATCCGATAGGGCGGGGGTTCATTCAGTACCAGCGCGAGTTTGTGCATTGATGTGTTCGGAAATGGGCGAATCGGGCAGGGGAGTGAGCGCTTGATGGTAGATGTCCATCAGCATGGCGAAGTTGCGCTCGGGCGTGTAACGCGCCAGATAGGTCTGATATGCCTCCAAACCCATACGGCGCATGTCTGAAGGATTTGCTACCGCGTAGGCAATTGCATCAGCTAATTCGTCGGCATTACCCGGTGCGACAAGCAAACCATTGCGCCCATGGTCAATGATTTCGCGTAAGCCACCGTGCCGGCTTGCGATGACCGGCGTACCGCAGGCAAACGCTTCAATAGCAGCCAAGCCAAAGCTCTCGATACCGGTACTCGGCATGACTAAAAATTCTGCGTTGGCGATTCGCTGTCGTAACGCAGCGCCCTGCTGAAAACCAATGTAGTCCAGACCCTGGGTTTGCTCTACCAAAGGCTGCAAGGGGCCGCTACCGCAGACGGTGATGCGCGTGACAGGGCGTTCTTGAAGTGCTTGAGCAAGCGTGTGCAGACCTTTTTCAGGGGATAGCCGGCCGATGAACAAGCCGCCATGTCGTCGGTTGCATTGATCAGGCTGATTGCCATGACCGATGGATACGTTATTAGCAGACCTAACACCGGTCAGATTATGTTCGATCGACTGGTTATTAGTCGACTGTTTATTAGTCCACTGCTTATCAATGTATTGCTTATCATTCGGAGCGGAATCGATGGGTGCTATCGATCCTTCCACAAAATTCGGTTTGATACATAGCTTATTCGCAGGCAGTCCGCCGCGAATAAAGATTTCTCGGCACATCTGATTCAGTACGATATAGCGTCGGATGCGGTGACGCCAGGTACCCAGCGCGCGGTGCGCAGACACTATGCCGGCACTCACCGCTGATTGCGTTAAAGAGCCCCGGTAGCAGCGATGCAGCACCGCGCGCCAAGGCCAGCGACCCACGCAGTCGTGACAGCTGCGATCATGTCGTGTCAGCATGGCCTGCGTGCACAGTAGCCTGAGGTTATGCAAACTCTGTACTACCGGCACTTGGTAATGCTCTGCGACTATATACAGCGAGGGCGAAATCAAAGGGAAAGTATTGTGGGCGTGAATCACGTGCGGCTGAAAACTGCGCAGCAGCTGCCCCACGCCTGAGATAGTTCGCTTTGACCAGACGCTATCAATCGCTACTTGCCAGCGCGGTAAGGCGTCGAGTTGAGCGTTATCGCGGTGATACAGCACAACCTCGTGGCCGTGCCGTCTGAGCAGATTGATCTCGGCTTCTACTACGGTATCTTCGCCACCGCGGAATATGTACGCGTTGTGCGCCACCAGGATTCTCATGCGACGCGATGGTAGACGGCTGGGCTCAGGCTCACGCTGCGCAGACGCAAGCGACTCCGCTATCATCGACCGGGGTTAACGGTGATCAACGTGGGTACAGCCTAGTACGATTCAGTAATTTGATCACGGCAGTGCTCAAGAAGAAGACGCAACCGTGCGAACTGAATCAAATTTAATCAGGAGTCTAGGTTATGCAGCCATCCCAGCCAATTCAATTATCCGGACAACGTGTGCTGCTAACGCAGGCGTCTGATTTCATGGGTCCGGCACTGGCCGAGGTGTTTCGTGAATGTGGCGCCGACGTGGTCGCGGCTGACGGCCCGATCACGGATCCCGAGTATGCGCAGCAGCTAATCGATGTGTCAGGTGAGATTGACGTGCTGTTATTGAATTTAGGCGTGCCGGCACCGACCAGTCCAGCGGGCGATGTCAGTGACGACGAATGGCACTCGGTATTTTCAGCGATGGTCACTCCGCTGCCCAGATTCGCCCGAGCCGTGCTGCCGCAAATGCTGGCGCGCGGCAGCGGAAAAATTCTCCTGATCGGCAGCGCCTCAGCATTGCGCGGCATGCGCAGAGCTTCAAGCTACAGCGCAGCGCGTGGCGCGCAACTGGCTTGGGTGCAGGCGGTTGGCACCGAGCTGGCCACCAAAGGCGTTCAGGTCAACGCGATTGCGCAAAACTTTGTCGAGAACCCCACGTATTTTCCGCCGGAGGTACAAGCCAATCCGGCGTTCCAGGAAAGGCTTCAACGCGAGGTACCGTTGGGTCGTTTAGTCAGCGCAAGTGAGGACGCGATGTTCTGCGCTTATCTGGCCAGCCGTCATGCGGATTGTTTTGTTGGTCAGGTTTTCCCGGTCTGTGGCGGCTGGGTTGGGCGTTGATGCTGCCCATCCTTAAGCCGCATAATTTTTATTATGTAAAATGATGTACGGACCCCCAAACGGGGTTTTCTGCGTCAAGGTGATGCCCTTATTTCGTCAGCCGGCTCTCTCTAATCGGCTGCTCAACAATCAAGCCCGCCACCATAGCCAGCTCGGACGCGATGAGATTGATTACATCATCCGAGGTAATCATGCCGAATAATCCGCCGGCGCGATTCACCACCGGCAGCCGGCGGATTTTCTTGCCACGCATGACGCCCAGCGCTTCGTTCAGGCTGGCGTCTTCCTGCACCGTGGTGACCGGCGAACTCATTAGCTCGGCCGCTGAACAGGCGACCTGAGCGATCATCTCCACGGCGTCCGAAGCCGCCTGAGTGAGGTGCTGGCCAATGTCGAGGGCGAGGCAATGAAAGATACGCCCTATCTGGTTGAATTCGGCCG
>VGHX01000034.1 GCA_016868055.1 Betaproteobacteria bacterium | reverse complement strand
AGCTGGCGCAGAAATCGCCGAAGCTGGTGGAAGATCTGGTGCCCGGCAAGATGGCACTCGGCGTGATCACCCGCACCTTGCAGCATCTGCTGAATGAGGGCATCCCGATTCGCGACATGCGCACCATCATTGAGACGCTGTCCGAAGCTGCCGCCAAAACCCAAGATCCCGAGCAGCTGTGCGCTAACGTGCGCCCGAAACTCGGCCGCATGATCGTGCAAGACCTGATCGACGCTCAAGATAACTTGCCGGTGATGACACTGGCCCCTGACCTCGAACAACTGCTGCACAACGTACTTACCAATGGCGCGCCGGGGCAAAGCGTGGTGATCGAGCCCGGCTTGGCCGAGAGCTTGTTCACTGCCCTTCGCCAAGCTGCTACGTCGGTCGAAGACCAGGGCAACCCGGCGGTATTGGTAGTTGCGCCGTCGATTCGCCCCTGGTTATCAAAAATGGTTCGGCACCGCATCCCCGAGATGACGGTGCTGTCATACACCGAGATCCCCGACGACCAGGCCGTCAAGGTGATCTTCACGGTTGAAGCTCAGAATAAAGCCTGATCAGGACAGTCATTATGGAACTGAAACGCATCCTTGCCAAAGACCTGCGCAGAGCGACGGAAAAAGCCGTCAAGCTGTACGGTGAAGACGTGCTCGTGATCTCTAACGCCAAGGTCAACGGCCAGCACGAAGTCATCGTCGCGGTCGACCTGGGTGCCGAGCCAGCGCACGACGACAGCCCATGGCTGAGAGCGAACCGACGCGCAGATGATGAAGATGGCGGATTGTTTCAAACCGCGTTGCGCGAGAGCGTGCGCGAACAGAAAGAACTGTCTGGCGACATTGAAGACGATGTAACCTACGACACCGTGGTGCGCCAACGCGCCCAGGTGCAAGCGACTGCCAGTAAAACTGATCGCCGCGCCGCCGACCATCGTGACTATATTCGCGGCCGCGAAATCGTAGACTTGGTGCGCGATGAGCTGGCCGCGATGCGTAAAGAATTCAAACTGGCGCAGCGGGTGGTTGCGTGGCAGGCAGAGGCGCCGTCGCATGGCGCTGTCAGGCCGCTGGTGGCAGCCTTGGCTGAAGCCAGCATTCCGGTATCGATGCGCACGCTGCTGGTGGATCATGTGAGCGAGATCGATGACCTGGCTCAGGCCAAGCAATCGCTGCACGCGTATCTTTCGAAAAGCATGGGCGAGCACTGGGCCAAGCTGCCGCAGCGCGGCGTGCACGCTATGACCGGCCCTGCCGGTGCCGGTAAGACGATGATGGTGGCGCGTCTTGCACGCACCGCTGCTGAACGTAAAGGCCCCGAGACGGTGGCGGTGATCTCGTATGCAGATCAGCGCGCCGGCGCCTGGAGCCAAATTCAAATGCTGTGCGCGCAAGCGGGTGTGGATTGCCTGCGCGCGAACGACGCCGATATGTTGAAGATTTTGTTGGGCGAGCTCGGAAACCGCCACCTGGTATTGATCGATACCTCGGGTGTTGAGGTGCTTAATCACATGGCTCAGCTGCGCACTTGTTCGCCAGAGATCGCGTTTCATTTGGTGTTGCCGGCAGATGCTGCGGGCACCACAGTGCGCAAGTACCTGGTAGATGCGCCCAGCCCCTGGAATAGCCTGATGGCGTCGCGCTTGGACGAAGCAACACAGCCGTGGCCGTTGATTCAGGTGCTATGCGACAAGGCGGTACCCTTGTCGGCCGCGTCGCACTCGCCGCTGGCAACCGACGGATGCAGCGTGCTGACCGCCAATGAACTAGTGACGCTGGCCATTCGGGGCCTTGCGATTGAGATGCCGCTGGTGGCCGATGAATTGGTCGACCATCACGGCAACGCTGTAGCCGACCCCACTGTGATGACCGCCGCGCAAGCGCTGGTGGCACGTATTGAAAAGACTGCTCATGCAAGCTAAGCAATTACAAACCAAGCGCCGCACCGAGGTGATTGGCATCGCCAGTGGTAAAGGGGGTGTCGGTAAGACCACCCTGTCTTCAAACCTCGCGGTGGCCTTGTCGATGATGGGCAAGCAGGTGATGCTGCTCGATGCCGACTTGGGGCTGGCGAATGCGCAGATCGCCCTTGGCTGCCAAACGCAGTACAACCTGTCGCATGTGATCGCGGGTGAAAAATCACTGAAAGAAGTGATTGTCACGTCGCGCCAAGGCGTGAAGCTAGTGCCTAGCGCCTCGGGCGTGCATCAGATGGCGGCCATCTCTGCGCCGGTTACTGCAGGCATCGTGCAAGCCTTCTCCGACTTGGATGACGAGATTGATTATCTGATTGTTGATACCGCTGCAGGCATTGCGCCATTGGTGTTGGCGTTCATGGAAGCCTGCCAACGTCGCTTCATCGTTGTTAAAGACGAGCCCTCATCGATTGCCGATGCCTACGGCATCATCAAAGTGATGACACGCGATCTTGAGCTCGATGAGATTTACCTGATTCCCAATATGGTCGAAAGCCAAGCCGCCGGCGCGCAGCTGTACCGCCGCGTGAATGAGGTATGCGATCGTTTTCTTGGCAAGACACTGCAGTACTTAACCTCGATTGAAACCGACGAGCTAGTGCTGTCGGCCTTGAAGAAGTACCAGTCGGTAATGGAGTTTGCACCCGGTAGTGCCGGTGCGCGAGACTTCCGCCGACTGGCCGATGCCATCACCAATCTCCCTGAAATCAGCCACATCTCCGGTGGGCTGCAATTCTTCATGGAGCGATTGGTGAAGCGAAACCCTGGAGGCTAAGCCATGCCACCCTCACTCCGACTCTACCAACAAACCGGCGGCCGCGACGAGGCGCTGATCATGGATCACTTAGGCATGGTCAAGCGCATTGCGGTGCACTTGAAGGCACGCATCCCGCCTTTCATGGAAGTGGAAGAGCTAGTACAAGTCGGCATGATCGGTTTGATTGAAGCCGCCCGATCGTTTGATAACGGTAAAGGTGTGGCCTTCGAGAGCTACGCGCACACCCGGATTCGTGGTGCCATGATCGACGAAGTACGCCGGCTCTCTTTCCTACCGCGTTCGGCTGTCGCTTTCAACAAATCACAGAGCAGCGCCAGTCAGGCACTGGCCTCGGAACTTGGGCGCGCGCCGACACAGGCAGAGCTGGCCGAGTTCATGGGTATGGAGCTCGACAGCTATGAAAAAGATCGTGGCGCCGCGCGTCAGTTCGAGACCTACTCGATCGAGGTAGTGGCTGACGAAGTGATGCAGCTGCCTGAGCAATCATCGCGTCAACCGGAATCGATTATCGAGGAAGCCGAGATGGTGGAGGCGCTTACCGAGGCTATCGATAGCTTGCCCGAGCGCGACAAGCTGGTGATCTCGCTCTACTACGTTGAAGAATTGAACTTGCGTGAAATTGGCGAAGTGCTTGGCGTGTCTGAGTCGCGTGTATCGCAGATTCTGTCGGCCAATGTGAAGAAGCTTCGTACCCAGCTCAATCCTGAACCGGCACTGCGCTAGTGAACAACGACTGAGATGGTTTTAATGAAATACCTATGGGGCCGCAAATGAATACCATCCTGCTGCTATTGATCTTCACCGGGCTGGTCGGGACGCTACTGGTCGTTTTTTTCATGCTAGAACGGGTGAATGAAATCCACAAGCACTCCGACATACCGAAGCGGGGCTACATCGACCCTGCCGCTGTGTTCGGCGGTCTGACAGGCAAAAATCTGTGGGACGCGATGATCGGCGTGCCGATGCCCGGCTGGGACCAAAAGCGGCTGGCGGCGATCCGCCCGCGCTACGACCTGGTGCTGCAAAAACACCTCGAGCTGCTGTTTGAAGAGGGCAAGCTCGACGGGCGCGAAGGCTTTGCCAGCCCGATCCGGTGCGAGCAGATGGTGCCAACCCTGCGCGGCGAAATCGAGTCATGGATACCGCATGAATTTGCCTCGGGTGTTTACCGCGCCGGCTACGCGCTGGCGACCACACCGGAACAAGACCGTGAACCGATCCGCCAGCAAGTTGATATGGTGGGGGAGGCGCTGTACGCCGCCACTGGACTGCCACCGAATCCGCTGTCGTCCATACTGATGCCATTGCTCGAACGACCCAAGCGGCCGAGCGAGGATGACGAGGCCAATGAAGAGCAAGCCACTGATCAAACTGCCGAATCGGATCACAACGCGCCCGAATTGGGGCAAGACGATACTGCCCTGGCTGCGCTGCCGCCACCCGACACCCCTGAGCTGCTAACGCCGGATCTTCAACCAGCGCAACAGCCGGTGGGTGCCGGGCTGGAACCGGCACAGATGCCGGAGCAAGGCCTCATGCCGGCAGCTGAGACTGCGGCTGATACTGCGGCGGAGCCCCCGCTAAGGATGGCGGCGACCGCTGAAGACGCCGGCCCCAATAAAACCGAGCAAGAAAAAGCCGAAACGAAAGTAGGCGCTTAAGCCGGAAATACTGAGGCCGCTGGCGGCCAAGCACAATACGCTCTAAAGGTTGGCACGAAAGTGCCGATCATAGGTCTGACGCAATGATCCACTTGGAGCGACAGACCATGAACATGAGAGAACGCGCACTGGCCAGCTACGGCGATGTCAAAGTGACCACTGGGGTGGCTGCGGCCGATAACGTGCAGCTGATCCAGATGCTGTTTGACGGCTTGATCGAAAGCCTGGCGACCGCCAAAGGCCATATCGAGCGCGGCTCGATCATGGAAAAATCCAAGGCGCTGGCTCGCGCTGGCCGCATCGTGGTCGGTCTGCAAGGCGCGCTCGACTTTGACAAAGGCGGCGACATCGCACGCAACCTGAACGACCTGTATGCCTACGTCACCCGACGCCTATTCCATGTCAACGCGCACAACGACCTAGAGGCACTGGCCGAGGTACACAACCTGATGAGTGAGATCCGTGGCGCATGGGCAATGGTGCCGCAGCTGGTGCCGCCATCGCAGCACCAAGTCGCGATGAATTGATCCCAACCTGATCAGGAGCGACTGATCACGACTGACTGACGATCACTGACTGATCAATACGCGCTAGTCGCGTCAGTCGTCAAAGATCCCGCTACGGAGACGTGGCGGGATTTTTTTTGCTGACACGGTTCTTGCATTACAGCCCGCAGACCTGTTTTTTACAAGGACACGGAGCACTATGACTTCTGTACATCATGCATCAAGCCAAGCCGCTAATTCGGTAAAAGGCATTGATAAATCAGGGACTTCCGGGCTGAAGGGGGACGCCAACGGCGATGCCTCGGGTGAATTCGCCGACTTGTTCGGCGCCATGATCGAAGGCATTCCGGGGCAAGATATTGCCGCCCCTGCGGTGGACGCTGGCCAGATCGGCGGCACCAAATCAGACGCCGCCGCCAGCTTGCTGGCCACACAGGTGCTGCTCGATACGCCGCCTGCGCCGCCGGTGGTCGGGCTGGCCGCCGAAGTGCTCGGCCCGTCGGTGCATATCATTACCCCGACCGAGCCCGCCATCAACGATGACAGCCTGATGGCATTTGCCCGATCGCAGGGGCTCGATGAAGATGCGCTGGCCATGATTTTTGGGCGGCGTGGCGCGCCTGACCTGCAAGTCGCCGGCGGCACGCCGCCCACGACCGACCCATTGACATCGGCAGCCAGCGGCCAAACCGCCAACGATTTTCTGGCCGCGGGAGTGTTCAGCGGCAAGGCGGCCAACCTCGCGCAAGGCACTGCCGCGCCATCAGCCGATCCTGCCAAGGAGGCGGCCTTGCTGGCCACGCAGGCGGCAGCGTCAGCTGAGACGCTTGATCTCGGGCCCGACGCCCGCCTCAGCTGGCGTATTGGGGAGGCGAATGCCATACCGACAACGCAGCAGATGCCCAGCGCGAGCACGCTGCCGTCTGCGCTGTTCGGGCTGAATGGCGTACGCGCCCTGCCCACTGCGGCCGAGGCGGCGACGGCGGCGGCCGACGTGGCAACGCACCCCGAGGCGGCGACGGCGGCGGCCGACGTGGCAACGCACCCCGAGGCGTCGAATCAATCACTGGCGGCGAGCCTGATACCGGGCGCCGCCGAGGCCAGCCAATTTGCGCGCCGACAGCAAATCAAGCAGGTCAGCCAGCGCGCCGAGCGGGTGGGCGACATGCTCACAGCAACTAACGCAATTGCAACTACATCGGCGGCGTCTGCAACTACGACCGTGGCTGTCGCAGCGGCCGAGCCGGTCAGCGAGGTGCTGATGCTGGATACCGGCATCAGCGACAGCGAGCTGCAGCAGCTGATGCAGCAGCGCCACGCCGACAGCCGGCAGCCGCAGGGCAACCCGCTGAATAGCCTGGCGGCCGCTGAGCAAGCCGCGCGCACCGACCTCGACCTGCGCGCCGAGCAATACGACAAGCTCTCGCAGCGACTAGCCGAGGCGCTCGGGCAACGGCTGGCGGCTCAAATTTCCCGTGGCGACTGGAAAGTTGAAATGGCCCTGCGGCCTAAAGACCTTGGCAATATCGATATCGAACTCCATATGCGCCGCGGCGAGCTGCAAGCCAGCTTCAGCGCCAGCCAGCTCGGCACGCGGGACCTGATTTCTGAGGGTTTGCCGAGGCTGAGAGAGGTGTTGACGCGACATGGCATGGAGGTTGCTTCTGTTGATGTTAACGTAAGGCAAGAATCGCAACATGGCGGAAATCCGACACCTGGCAAGCAGTCTGCCGGGGTCGCCGGGGTCGGCTCACGACGCTCGATGGATGAACCCTCCGCCACAAGTGCCTTGCCTCCTGCACGAAGCACTGCCAGCTCAAGTGATGGGTTGGACGTGTTGGTGTGATGAACCTGAACACGTAGTTTTAGATAGCTGGAGGATGTGATGGCTGAGGAAGTTGCAGCAGCACCCGAAGAACAAGCGGAAGGCGCGCCCTCGAAAAAGAAACTGATCATCAAGATTGTTTTGATGGTGGTGGCCGTGCTGTTCATTATCGGTGCCTCGGTAGGCGGCACCCTGCTCGCCACCGGTTTCTTCTCGAAGAAGGAACAGGCCAAAGAAGCCGTTGATGCACAACTCGACAAGCTCGAGGGTGAGCATGGTGGCGGTGATGGCCACGGTGACGCTAAAGCCGGTGACGGTCACGGCGACGCCAAGGGTGGTGATGGCCAAAGCGCACCAGCCAAGCCAGGCGCTGAGACTCCCGGCAAGGAACTAGTCTCGCCTGACGCAGATAACCAACGCTGGAAGTTCAACTACTACTCGCTCGAAAAAGCGATGCTGTCGAACCTATCGGGTTCACGCAAGGTGATGCAGGTCACGCTGACCATCATGACGCACTACGATGACCGCGTGATCAAGAACGTGAAGACGCATGAACTCGCGCTGCGAGCCGGCATTCTCGATCTGATGCGCACCAAGACCGAGGCTGACCTGAAAGATCCTGATTTCCGCAAGCAGTTAGCAGAAGAGATTCGCGTCGTCATCAACTCGCTGCTTGAAAAATATGAAGGCTTCGGTGGTATCGAAGAAGTCATGTTCAGCGAATTCGTGGTGCAGTAATCCACTGGCCTTTTGATTAAAGACTAAGACCATGGCTGAGACAAGTAACCTGCTGTCACCCGAAGAACTCGCTGCGCTGGCGCAGGGTGTTGATGATGGCAGCATCGAAGTTGATACCGGCTTCAACCTCACCACCCGGGTCAAGAAGCATGACCTGGCGAGTGAGGACAGCACACTCGGTGTCAATACGTCTTCGATCGAGATGATCAACGAGCGGTTTGTGCGTTTGTTCCGTCTTGGTTTGATGGAGGTGCTGCGTACCAGCCCACGTATCAACCCTTCGCGTGCGCAAATCGTTCGCTTTGGAGACTATCTCAAAGATTTGCGTCCACCGCTGGCGGTGAACACGATTCGTATCAATCCATTGCGCGGTTTCACCTTGGTGACGATCGAACCGACTCTGGTGTTTTCTGCGCTCGATAATTTTTTTGGTGGTACTGGCTCCGGCATGCCGGGCAGCCCGCGCCGCCGCGCGACAGATAAAGAAGGCGAACCACTGCCCGCCAACTGGCTACCGCCAACGCGCATGTTCACGCCCACCGAGTCGCGTATCGTCAAGATCATTCTTGAGGTGTTCTTCCGCTCGCTGAAAGAAGCATGGGCACCGCTGCTATCGGTCGACTTTGATCATGTTGGCTCGGAGATTAATCCGCAGTTTGCACAAATCGCCGATGAAAATGATCTGGTGATCATGTCGCGCTTCGAAACCGAGAGCGCTGGCGGCGTCAAAGGTTTCGTTGATCTCGTCTACCCTTATGCATCGCTGAAGCCACTTCGTGATCTACTACGTAACCGCGTACAAGCCGACGGTAGCGAAGAATCTGACCAGAAATGGCGTGATGAACTGACTATTGCAGTAGGTGATTCGCTGCTCGATATTCAGGTACTGCTTGGCACCGTGGTCGCGCACTACGATCAAGTCAGTGGCTTGAAAGAAGGCGATCTGCTGTTCTTCAAGAAACCCGAACTCGCCACCATGATTATCGGTGGCCTGCCCGCTTTCGAGTGCCAGGTCGGCATGTCTGGCCCCAACGTGGCAGTTCGCGTTACACGCGCAACTAGCCCAGAAACCCTCTAACCACCGAGGAAGCAACATGAACGATACCGTAGAAGATAACGACAACGCGATCACCGAGCCGCAAGCGGGCGCGATGCCCAACCATCAGATCAACCCTGAGGTCTTGCAAAATATCTCGGTTGCGATCAAGGTGGAGGTTGGCCGTACCAAAATGAAAATCCGTGATTTGCTGCGACTCACGCAAGGCTCCGTGGTTGAGCTGGAACGCATCGCGGGTGAGCCACTCGATTTGCTGGTGAACGACACCGTGGTGGCACAAGGTGAAGTGGTACTGGTCAATGACCGCTACGGTATTCGCCTGACCCGAGTGGTGCCGGCGTCCGACCGCATGCGTAATCTGTAATAGTGAATCGCTACTTTTAAAGGCACACGCCATGGGCTCGACGAACTGGTTATATATCGCGATGAACTTCGCGATTGTTCTCGCGCTGCTGGCCGGGGTTCTGTATGTGCTCAAGCGCATGCAAGGCGGCAACCTGCTTGGCATGCCAACCAGTAAGATCAAAGTGATCGAGATGGTCTCAGTCGCGCCGCGCCAGAAGGTGGTGCTACTGCGCGTAAAAGATCAAGACGTACTGATCGGCGTCTCGCCGCAGCAGATTAATGCGATTGCCACTTTCCCGGTCAGTGCTGAAGAGTTGCTGACCGAACCTGTGCCAAGCAGCGCCGTCAGTGAAGGCACCAACTCGCTGGCGCCGATGGCGCTCAAGCTGTCCGCTATGCTGGCAGCGGCACAGAATAAAAATAAGGTCTGATCATGGCACGCCCGATCACCCTCTTCGTATTGATGGCGCTGGCACTACTGCTGCCCGCTGAAAGTTTTGCGCAAGGCATGCCGGTAGTTACCGTCGCAACTGGCAAAGGTGGCGTGCAAGCCTACAGCTTGACGCTGCAACTGCTGGCACTGATGACCGTGCTGACGCTGTTGCCATCGATGCTGCTGATGATGACAGCCTTTACGCGCATCATTATCGTTTTCTCGATTTTGCGTCAGGCGCTCGGCACCGGACAGACACCACCCAACCAGGTGCTGGCAGGTCTTGCATTGTTCCTGACGCTGTTCATCATGCAGCCGGTAATGAGCGATTTGTATAACAACGCGATCCTGCCTTACATGAATCAAGGCATGGCGTTCGAGCAGGCATTGGAAGAAGCCGAGAAACCGATTCGTGGTTTCATGCTGGCACAAACACGCGAAGAAGATATCTCGATGTTCATGGAAATCTCGCGCATCAAGGGCGAGCTCGAGGGACCGGAGTCGGTACCCTTCACTACTTTGGTACCAGCCTTTATTACCTCGGAGCTGAAAAGCGCTTTTACCATCGGCTTTCTGATTTATATACCTTTTGTGGTGATTGATCTGATCGTGTCGTCGGTACTGATGTCGATGGGTATGATGATGCTGTCACCGATGATGATCTCGATGCCGTTCAAGTTAATGCTGTTCGTGTTGGTCGATGGCTGGAGCCTGCTGATGGGCTCGCTTGCCTCCAGCTTCGCGATGCCCTGACAAAATTATTAGGAGACACAGATGGAAATCGCAACCGTCATCGATCTGGCACGTAGCGCCTTGTTGGCAGTGCTGATGATCTCCGGCCCGCTACTACTTGTAGCCTTGGGTGTTGGTTTGTTTATAGGTGTAATTCAAGCGGCGACATCTATTAACGAGGCAACGCTATCGTTCATTCCGAAACTATTGGCGCTTGGTATATCGCTGGCACTATTTGGCGGCTGGCAGCTCGGCATGATGGTCGACTACACCCGCGACGTTTTCAAACGCATCCCCGCGATGTTTTCCTGACGGCGATACCTCCGACGCAAGAGGCTGAACCGCCATGACACTCCTTGCTGCGGACATTGTTGAGCGCTTTTACACCTTTCTGTGGCCGATGCTGCGCATCTCTGCGCTGCTCATGTCCGCACCTTTATTTTCACTGGATGCGCTCTCGCTACGTATACGCATCATGCTGGCGATGGTGATCACCTTTCTGGTGTACCCACTGGTTGATTGGCCCGTGATCGACCCGATCAGCGCCAACGGTTTGGTACAAATCGTTAACCAGTTATTCATCGGCGCGATGATGGGGCTAATGCTGCAAGTCGTCGTTGCCGCCATAGCGCTTGCAGGACAAACCATCGCCGGCTCGATGGGTCTTTCAATGGCCAGTATGGTCGATCCTAATATTGGTAACGTACCGGTGATTTCGCAGTTTCTGGTGATCATGTCGACCCTGATTTTTTTAGGCTTTGGTGGTCATGTGATCATGCTGTCGATGGTAATCGATAGTTTTCAAACCGTACCCATCGGTAAATTTATTTTGGGTCAGGTCGCGTTTGGCAAAGTAGTCGCATGGAGCGGCATGATGTTTCTGGGTGGCGTATTAATCGCCTTGCCGGTGATGGTCTCGCTGCTATTTATTAACGTCGGACTGGGCGTGATCACTCGCGCAGCACCGAGTTTGAATATTTTTTCGGTAGGCTTCCCGGCGTCGATCGCGGCCGGATTCCTAGTAATGATTCTTTCGCTGGATAGCATCGGCGGCCGCATGCAATGGCTGTGGATGCAGGGCTTCAATCACGCAAAAGATTTGGTAGGACTGACGCAATAACATGGCAGATTCCAGCGATCAGGAAAAGACCGAAGAACCCTCCTCGCGCAAGCTTGAAAAAGCGCGCGAGGAAGGGCAAGTCGCGCGCTCGATCGAGCTACCGGCTGCCGCGGTGACAATCGCCGCCCTGGGCATGTTGTACCTGACGGGCGATACGCTGGTACATAAAATGGCCGAGGCATTCGTCTCCGGTTTCAATTTTGATCGCAAGCTGGTGCACTCCCCTAACCTGTTGCCCGCGATTTTCGGGTACGAGGTGCTTGAATCCTTCATCTTGGTCGCGCCGCTGTTACTGCTTACAATTACGATTGCGATTGCCGCATCAGGAGCGACCGGTGGTTTTTTATTTTCAACCAAGGCAATCGCGCCCAACCTCTCCAAGCTGAATCCATTAAATGGCTTGAAGCGTATGTTCGGCATGAAAGCTTTAGTCGAACTCGGCAAAGCCTTGCTCAAGTTTTCGCTGGTAGCAGGCGTCGTCTGGTGGGTACTTTACGATAACGTCAGCACTCTGGATAACATCGGCAAAATGGCCTTCGAGCCGGCGATGGCGGTCGCTGGATATCTGCTGGTGAAGTCAGCGCTGATCATGGCCTGCGCGCTGATTCTTATTGCAGCGATCGATGTACCCTTCCAGCGCTGGGAATTTATGAAGTCCATGCGCATGTCCAAGCAAGAGATCAAGGACGAGATGAAGGACATGGAGGGTCGTCCTGAGGTCAAGGCGCAGATTCGGCGCCGCCAGCGCGAGATGGCCAACCGCCGCATGATCGACAACGTAAAAGATGCCGATGTCGTAATCACCAACCCGGAGCACTTCGCGGTCGCGTTATCCTACGACCCGAATGGCGATAGCGCGCCTATCCTGCTGGCCAAAGGCGCAGACGAGGTAGCTGCTCGAATTCGAGAAGAAGCAGAAAAACACGGGATAGAGATCTTCTGCGCGCCACCGCTGGCGCGTGCGCTCTACTTCACCACCGAGCTGGATCAGCCGGTGCCGGAAGACCTGTACTATGCCGTTGCGCAGGTAATCGCCTATGTATTCAACCTGGCGAGTATCCGGCCGGGTGCGCCGCCGCTGCAGCGGCCGCAACCCAAAGTGCCTAAATATATGCAGTTTGACTCGAACGGACAACTTGAAGAGGCCGTCACGTGACCGATCAGCAGCTCGATACCAGCAACGATATCGTCAGTAGCGAGGGGATTTTCCTGCGCGCTGCCGACCGTAGCCGCTTCGACTATGTGATGCGCGCGGTACGCGAGAGCAGTCAGTCGCTGGCGCTATCTTCCAATAGCGAGGGCGTGCTCGACCACTACGGCCGCCTGGTGCTGGCCAAGCTGCGCAAAACCCCTAGCCTGCAGGTTGAGGTTTTCCTGCCGCAGAACACCGAGCAATTACTCGAGCGCTTCAACCAGATACTGTCTGATATCTCTATCGAAGACGCGCGTAATTCGGAAAACCGCTCGGCACCGCGCCGTGTGCTGCTGGCGCATGATGCAAAAGCGATCAGCCAGCGCGACTTGCAACTACTGGCACGACTGATACAAGATTTCCCCGGCGCGAATGTGTCGCTGGTGCTGCTCGTCGATAAACTCGGCATCCAACTGCACGAGCGCACGCTCGACAGCATAGGCCAGCGACTATTGCGCTGGCCGGTAGAAATTCCCACCCGGTCTGAGGGCGATGCGCTGCTTCAAATTGCGCGCGCGATGGGTCGCGAGGTTGAAGTCAAAAAAGTGCTTACCGCGACAGGCTTTGCCGAGATCAAGATAACACCCAAACCCAAAAAAGAAGCCAGCACCGAAACCAGCACAGCACAAGCGCGTTTCGAGGCGCAACTTGCCGCCGCACGTAAAGAGCGTCAGCAGCAAGAAGAGCAGGCCGAGGCCGAGCTGCAGCGCCGCACCGAGCCCAGCTTTGATGCGGCGCCCGCACCCAAGCCAGCATCAAGTACCTCAGCCAAGCGCGGCATCGTCAGCCGGCTGTTGCGCTGGAGTGCCGGCCTGCTGCTGATGCTGGTGGTCTCAGTTGGCGTGGTTTTGCTTTTGTTTGCCGACAAGGCCTCGCCGCTGCTGGCCAACTCCCCTATTCTCAAAGACAACCTACCGCCGTGGGCAATGGATACGCTGGTCGCCGTAGTAGGTAAGCCGCCGACCGCCAAGCTGGTAGAACAAAAAGCGGCCGATGCCGCCGGTACCAATGGCGCAGCTGCGCCACGTGCCGACCAAACCAAGCCGCCTGCCCCTTCAGTTATGGCGCCTGCTGCCGATTCAAACAGTGTAAGAACGGAATCCGCGCCGGCGCCGGTGAAGACCGATGTTGCCAGCGCAGTGCCCGTGCAGACGGAAGCAAAATCCGAAGCAAAGCCCGACCCAAAAGCGGCGTCCATGGCCGAGCCGAAAGCCGAGTCAAAGCCTGAGGCCAAGCCCGAGCTAAAGCCGGCAGATGCGCTGGCACCGCGATCGGAGCGTGGCGTCGATCAGCTGATTCGGCAAACAAAAGCCGGCAGCTTTTTCGTGCAACACGTGTCGCTGGGGTCGATGGCAGAGGCGCAAGAGTGGCGCGCGCAGTTCGGCGCGCTGACGAAGGCGATGATCGTGGCTGTCAACACATCGGATAAGGGTGTGAAATTCGCCGTGATCTCGGGACCGTTCGCGACCCGTAAAGAAGCAGAGACGTATGCCGCGCGTGGCGGCATGCCCGCCGATCCGTGGCTGCGTCCGGTCAAGTCGTTGCAGACAGTGCTGCTGCCTGCGAGTCGCTGATTCGGCAATGTGCTGAGGTGAACCGTGTCTGAAGAAAAAACACAGATATTTCGTGGTGAGGAACCGCCAGAGATGGCAATCGCCGACACCACTGCAGCTGAGCTTGCGCGCGCCAGAAAAGGCCCAAGTGACCAGCGCGCGGTGCAAGATCAGAAAGAAGGCAAGACCCTCGAACGTGGCATTCGTGATGCGCACGATGGTCATGTGGAGCGGCGCAGCCTGCACGATGGCGACGGACTCGCTGACTTGCGTCAGCTGCATGGCAAGGACGTAGGCGAAGGCGCGACCGCCCTGCACGATGCCGATGACGTGATTGATGCGCGGCGCAGCCACGATGGCGATGGCGAGTCGGACCCGAGGCATATGCATGACGCTGAGGGGTTGTCGGACCAACGACGTATGCAAGACGCGCAGGGTCTGTCGGACATGCGCGAGATGCACGACCAGCACGGGCTGGGATCGGGTGGCGTCATCGGCGATGTAGCGCTGGACGGCAACGAGGCAGATACGGACGCGAGCGCAGACGAGCTTGCCGAACACCCGGAGGCGGACGCCGAGGCGATGAGCGACCCGGACCTGACCTTCAAGGTCGAGGAAGACGCAACGCCTTGGGCGTTATCGATTCACCTGGAAGAGCGTATCGCGAACTTGGGTGAGTCGACCGCAAAAGTAAACCGGCAACTTGACCGCTTTGAAGAATCGATACAACGCTTAACGAAACGGATAGCGAAATGAGCGACGACGCAAAAGATGGTGGCACACCGGATGTAAAGCTAGACGCTGCCAGCGACTTCATGCCTGATCCGCCGCCGCCTTCACTGAGCCCAGAAGAAGCGGGTGTGCCGGCCGAAGGCGCAGACGGCGAGATACAAATTGCGAACACCATGCCGGATGGCTCGGTAGCCGTACCGCACGACACTGCCAAGCGCGCGCTTGAGGCAGTACAGATTCTGGTTGAGAACAACCGCGCAGCATCGCAACAGCTTGAGTCGCTGATGAGCATTGTGCTGGATGCGGCCGAGGTTGCTAACCGCTCTGCATCGGCAGTCGCCACTACCGGTAGCCACGTTAACAAAGCCGCAGAAAAATTGATCGATGGCGCCAAACGTACCTCGATGCAGGCCAAACTTGTTCTGGGTATCACCGGTGCTGTATTAGTAGGTACTGCAGGCGTATTCAGCTTTATGAGTGTGCAACTACAAAACAAAGTGGTGCAGCTTGACGAGATGATGCTGGCAGTTGGCAAGCGTGCGGTTGATCTCAAGCGTCGTATGGAGAGCATGGATGATATTCATGCGGCTCTGGAAGAGTTGAAGTTGTCGCAGGAAACCACGCACTCGGTACAGCAAGCGATCGAAGAAAAAATCGCGCGCATGTCAGAATCACCCAAAGCTTCGCCGCGTCCTGAGGCAAAACCTGTCCCCACCCCAGCGCCGATCAAACCGGCTGCTACTACCGACAAGAAAGAATCAAGTGCCGAGGCACCCGCCCCTGCACAATCCGATAAAAAAGCGGAGGTACGCGCACGCGCTGACGCTACCAAGGCCGAGCTGGCCAAACTTGAAGCTGCACGCGCCGAGGCAGCTCGTGCCGAGGCCGCGAACAAGGAACTGCTGCAGCAGCTCACGGTGTTAGATGGCATGCTGAAAGATCAGTCGAAAGCAGTGAAGGACTTGTCTGGCCAGTTCAACCGCTTGCAAGGCTCGGTCTCGACCGTCGAAGGCGTTAAGAAAGACGTGGAGGCGCTTGCGCAGCAACAGAAACAGCGCGAGAAGCAAATGGCCGACGAACTCGCCGCTGAAAAAGCACGACGCGAAAAAGAACTGAAAGACAAAGAACGTGAGTTGGCGCGTGAACGTGAACGCGCCCGCGAGCGCGAAGCCGCCAAAGAGCGCGAGCTAGCGCGTGAGCGTGAGGCTGCCAGAGAGCGTCAGGCAGCCGCCGAAGCAGCGAAAGCGCGTGACGCCAACAAAGATCGCGTTGTCAGCTACGCGCGTGATCAGTCCAAGCCCAACAACACGGTGCCGGGTACCAAGGTACCCTCGTACAGCACGGGCGGCGGAGCGAAGCCGGAATAAGCCAGCGACAAGCTATCGGAAAATGCCACCTGCGGGTGGCATTTTTATTTTAGAACCCGCATATCGTGATGGGCTGGGAAGTTACACGCCCCAAGCACAATACGTTGCCGCGCAAAATACCCACTGCTAAAGCGTACGCCCGCGTGCACGCTTGAGTAGCTTCCGATCTTCGTCGATGAGTTCCGCTCAACCTGGGTATCTGTGTACGAATCTATTCACGAATCTATTCATGAATCCATTCATCCAATCGCCGGTCGCGTGGTGGTCTGATCCAATAGCTGTTGAAAATTAGGTCTCCAAGTCCGTGGCAACCATTTGATTTTATTGAGATAATTCAGGTAATACTCTTGCCGGCACTGAGCTAGGTGAGCAACTCGCAGGCACAAGGGAATGCAGAAAAATCCATTCAGTATTTTCTACAAAAATGCTGCTTCGCCTTGCGTGAATCAACCGCCGTACGCATCGACCAGAACTTCAATGCGGCGATTTTTTGCGCGGCCTTCGCGCGTGTCATTGGGTGCTACCGGACGAGTATCGGCCATGCCGCGTACCACCACGCGCTCTCGATCAACACCCGCATACGCTGTAAGGTAATCGGCGACTGATGAGGCGCGCGCGCCGGACAGGTCCCAGTTCGAGCGGTACCGCGCATGCCCGCTCAGTGGTACTGCGTCGGTATGACCCTCGATCGTAATTCGGCCACCGGTTTTAGCGATCGCCTGGCCGACTTTTTTCAGCATCGGGGTTGCCTCGGGTGAGAGATCGGCACTGGCGGGGTAAAAACTCCCCTGCACCGCCATACGAACCACGATGCGCTCACCGTCACGCTCCACCTGCGCCTCGCCTTGCTCGATTTCTTTGGAGAGTACGTCGCGCAGTTGTCGGATCTGACGCGCTAACTCAGCCGAGCGATCAACCGGCTCGCCCTCGCGCACCTCAACTGGCGTCTCCACCTGCGCCTGCGCTTCAGCGATACGCGCATATAAATCAATCATCTCCTGCGGCAGCAAACCATTGCTGCGCGCAGGCATTTGGATCAGCAAGCGCCCGTTCTCAGTCGTGACCTGTACTTTTTTACCGACCAGATCCGTTGACAACGCTTTTTGAAGTTTGCCCAGGTCTTTGGCCAGTTGCTCCGGTATCGGCAGCTTCTCTTCGGTCGGGCCTGCGACCAGCTGCGTCTCAGCCGGTGGGGCCTCTACGGGCGGTGGCTTCTCGGCGCGACCTAGCGATTTTTGCAGTGAGCCGCTGACATTACGAAAATGCTCGGGGTTGAGATCAGAGAAAGACAGCACCAACAAAAAAAACGCAAGCAGCAGCGTGATCATGTCGGCAAAGGTCACCACCCAGGGCGGAGAGCCGTGACGCACCGCCGGATCTTCGTCTTGCGCGGTGATGCTGTCGAACAGCGTCACCGGCATCCGCGCGGCTTCTTCTCCCTTTTCTGCGGGCTTCATCGTGTTAGGCGTTGTCGGTCGCTTCCGCTTCTGCCTGGTCCTGCTTGGGCTCTGGCAGCGCTATGGGTGCCGAATCTTCATGCGGCAAATGACCCAGCAGCAGATCAGGTAGCAGACGCGGGTCGCCGCCTTTATGAATGAACAGCACACCCGCCATCGCCATCTCATAGTTGCGCTTGACGCGCTTGCCGTGGCCATTGATCTTTTGTACCAAGGGGCCAATCACCACGTTGGCCAAGATTGCGCCATAGAGCGTAGTCAGTAGCGCGACCGCCATACCCGGGCCGATGGTGCGTGGGTCATTCACGCCACCCATCATGATCACCAAACCGATCAGGGTACCGATCATGCCCATGCCAGGCGCGAGTTCCTGCGCATACGCAAAAAAATCACGCGCCTGTTCGAAGCGGATTTTCATTTCGGTGATTTCGCGCAGCAGCGCATCTTTGAGCAGCGCGTGATCGATACCATCCACCCACATGCGAACTGCTTTCGCAATAAAAGCATCTTTGTACTCGCGATCTTCCAGCGTGATCATCCAGCGATCATCGTAGCGAGCCACACGACCGACTGCGATCAGCTCATCGATCATGTCAGTCAGCGGCACAGGCTTGGTGGTGAGCACCTCGCGCGCGGTGGTGTAAGCCGCCCTGAAATCCGCCATGGTGCTCTTCGATAGCACCACCAGGAAGGTGCCGCCAAACACAATAAAAACTGCGGGCAAATCAAAAAACTGCAGAAACCGACCGCCGGTAGCAATAGCGATCAGCAGCAAGGCCCCCAGCACTCCGATCAGACTGGCGATATCCATCGTGGTTAACCCTCAGTGAAGCGCGCTCAGGCAGAGCGCAGTCGGTACTTGTCGATTTTTTCTATCAGCGTGGTGCGCTGCAAATTCAGCAGCCGCGCTGTCTTCGACACATTGCCATCGGCTCGGTCGAGCGCCTGCTCAATGTAAGCGCGCTCGATTTGCGCCATGCGTTCTTTCAGCGACACGCCTTCGGGTGGCAACACGGTGCCACCCTGCGCCAGCATGATGATGTCTTCAACATCGTTACGTGCAGGCTCGGGAATGGCTGATGGCATGTTGGCGGGTTCGTCATGCTGAATCGCGAACATCTGCAATACATCGGCTGCGTGCTCTTCTTGCGGCTCTGCGTCGGGTAGGCCGGCACGCTCTTCCTGCAAGGTCTGCAGACCTTTTGGCAGCATCGCGCGCGGAATCGATTTCAGCGTGAGCTTCTGGCCGGCAAACAAAGTCGAGAAGCGATGAATCAAATTCGAGAGCTCGCGTACATTGCCGGGCCAGTCGTAGCTTTTCATGGCATCCATCAAATCGGCCGAGAAGCTGATGGCAGGCGTTTTATGCGCAAACTTTTCTGCGTAATGACGTGCCAGAATCACAATATCATCGCCACGCTCACGCAGCGGTGGCGTGCGTAGTGGCAGTACGTTCAGGCGATAGTACAAATCTTCACGGAATCGACCCTCTGCAATCTCCGACTCCAGATCGCGGTGCGTGGCAGCGACCACGCGCACATCCACCTCCACCGCGCGCGAGGAGCCAACGGGATCAACCGTTTTTTCTTGCAGTACGCGCAGCAACTTGACTTGCATGTCGAGCGATAAATCGCCGATCTCATCCAAAAACAACGTGCCGCCATGGGCTAACTCGAAACGCCCGACTCGATCAGCCAAGGCGCCCGTAAACGCGCCTTTGCGATGACCAAATAATTCGGATTCCATCAGCTCGCGCGGAATAGCCGCGCAATTAAGCGGAACAAAATTTGCGTCGGCGCGCGGTGATTGATAATGCAGCGCTTGTGCGACCAGCTCTTTGCCGGTGCCGGACTCGCCCATGACAAGCACCGTTGCGGTGGAATCCGCGATCGTATCGATCAGCTTGCGGATCTCTCGCATCGGTGGGCTGTTGCCAATGATGGGATTCGGCTGGCGCATGCGCAGTCTCTCGCGGAGAAATTCAGGGCTGGTGCGGCAATTGCAAAGCGCTGACAGGCACCCAGTTCCCCAATGTTTCCGAATTGAAACATAGGGGTGTCATGATGTCAACGCGATAAAAGCACCCTTGTCATTCTGACTATAGATACTTTTTCGATAATATTTTGCTTGAGACCGATGCACGCGAGCCCGCTACAATCGCGCGATGGAGGCTTGACCATGCTGCTACACCTGCTGCTGCCACTCGGATTCACCCTATCGCCGCTGATTGGTTGGCAGCTCGACATGGCATGGCTCACGATCGTGCTGGCGGCAGTGGCGTTGCCGTTGGCGGAGTGGCTTATTGGTCGCGGTCAGCAAAATCAATCCACTTCGAGTAAAGCCACGCCGCATCAATCGCCGCATCAATCCACACCCAATCAATCCACTTCGAATAAAGCCACCCTCCACTACCAGTGGCCGGCTTGGTTTTTACGTGCTGTCATGCTGTTGGTGCTGATTATTTGCATCGGCTTCGCCCTGCATGCGCCTAGCATGAGTACGGCCGATTTTTGGTGGCTGGCGCTCGGTTGCGGCTACGTCGCGGGCGGTATTGGTATCGTACTTGCGCATGAACTTGGCCATCGACGCGCACTCATCGATCGCGCGCTAGCTCGAGCCCTACTGTGCTGGATAGGCTTTGGGCATTACGCGATTGAACATAACCGGGGTCATCATCGTGCCGCCGCTACGTTTCACGACCCTGCCAGCGCAAGACAAGAAGAAAGTCTCTGGCGCTTCATGCCGCGCTATTTTTCGGGAGTATTCATCCATGCATTACGGCTGTCGCAACAAAAGCCTGGTCGCATCAATGAAGCACTCGCGCTGACAAGCACAAGTGTGCTGCTGGCTTTGATACTCACCCTGTCGGCCGGCATTGAAGCACTTGGCTTTGCGCTAATCACCGCATGGGTCGCGCAAACGCTGGTTGCCACGATTGACTATGTCGAGCACTGGGGCTTACAACGTGACGTCATTGATGGCAAAGCAGAACGCATCGGGCCCCAACATATCTGGGACTGCGATAACCGTATCTCGGATGCGCTGCTGTTTAATCTACCGCGGCATTCCGCGCATCATCTCGAACCTTCTCTTCACTGCAATGAATTGCGACATGTGAGTACCTCACCGCAAATGCCGACCGGCTATGCGGGCATGTCCTTGCTCGCGTTTATCTGGCCGGTGTATCGACGCATCATGACACCGCGTTTACCGCACGCTTTACCGGCCGCTGGCGCCGCGGTGATACATGCTTGAATCAGGGTTGCCATTGTCAAACATAACAGTCCAGTGCTCGATAGGCACCGCGCAAATTTTTTTCATCGTCGCGGTTGAGTCAGAGGAGATCTGAATTGAGCACCATCGCCGAGCTGCGCCGCATCCTGAAAAACAATCACACCATTGCCATAGTGGGCCTGTCGGCTGACTGGTATCGCCCTTCTTATTTCGCCGCCAAATACATGCAAGAGCATGGCTTCCGGATTATCCCGGTGAATCCGAAGTACGACGAAATTTTGGGTGAGAAGTGCTACCCCAACCTCAAAGCCATACCCGAGCCGGTAGATATCGTGGATGTGTTTCGCAAGCCGGATGATTGTGTACCCATCGCGCAAGATGCCGTATCTATTGGCGCTAAAGTACTGTGGCTTCAACTGGGCGTCGTGAACGAAGAAGCCGCGCGTGTTGCTGAAACCGGTGGTCTTGAAGTGGTGATGGATCGCTGCGTCAAAATCGAATACGCGCGTTTGTTTGGTGGCCTGAGCTGGTTCGGCGTTAACACCAAGGTTATTTCTGCTCGCCGTCCTGTCTAATTAATTCCTGCTATGGCTAAAGACCACGTCTACGACTTCGATACCCTGTGCCTTCACGCCGGGCAGATGCCGGATGCTGCCACGGGTGCGCGCGCAGTGCCTATCTATCAAACCACATCGTACGTGTTTGATAGTGCCGATCACGCCGCGAGTTTGTTCAACCTGCAAACCTTCGGCAATGTGTACTCGCGCTTATCGAATCCCACTGTCGCGGTACTGGAAGAGCGTATTGCCGCCTTGGAGAATGGTCGCGCGGCAGTGGCAACCGGCAGCGGTATCGCTGCGCAAATGATTGCCATGCTGAATCTGTGCGAAGCCGGTGATGAGATTGTGGCTGCACGCACGCTGTACGGTGGCACCCATACCCAGCTGGATGTGAACTTCCGCAAGCTCGGCATTAACACCACCTTCGTTGATAGCGACGATCCTGACAATTTTGCGCGCGCGATCACGCCCAAGACCAAGCTGCTGTATGCCGAAACCATCGGCAACCCGTCGATGAATGTGCTCGATATTCAAAAAGTGGCTGATATCGCTACTGCGCATGATCTGCCGCTCTTCATCGACAACACCTTTGCCTCGCCCTATCTGTGCCGACCCTTTGAGTGGGGCGCGGCGATCGTGATGCACTCGGCCACGAAATTCATTGGTGGCCATGGCACCACCATGGGTGGTGTGATTGTCGAATCCGGCAAATTCAACTGGGGTAACGGCAAATTCGCGACCATGACCGAGCCCTCCAAGGGCTATCACGGTGTGCGTTTCTATGAAACCTTCGGCGATTTTGGTTTCACCATGAAATGCCGCATGGAAGGCTTGCGTACCTTCGGCCCGGCGCTGTCGCCAATCAATGCTTTCCTGCTGCTGCAAGGTGTCGAGACTCTTCACTTGCGCATGGAAAGACACTGCAGCAACACGCTGCGCATTGCGCAGTTCTTGTCGGAGCATCCAAAAGTCTCTTGGGTTAACTACCCGGGATTAGCCAATAACCGCTACCACGCGCTGGCGCAAAAATATCTACCGAAAGGCGCGGGTGCGGTACTGTCGTTTGGCATTAAAGGCGGCGCCGCTGCAGGTCAGCGTTTTATCGAGCAGGTAGAGTTCTTATCGCACCTCGCCAACATCGGCGACGCCAAGACACTGGTCATTCACCCCGCCTCCACCACGCATCGCCAACTATCGGAAGAGCAGCAGATCGCGGCCGGTGTGCCACCCGACCTGATTCGCCTCGCGGTGGGCATTGAATCGGTGGATGACATCCTGTGGGATATTGATCAGGCGCTGTCCAAGACCTGAGGCGCGCTGGCTAAACGCTCTTCGCCGTCACAGCGCCGCCGGCCTCTTGCCTGAAACAGGCCAACCAGATCATCGGGCACGGCAGGGCCCGGGCCTTGCTACAAGCGGCTGATTTTTTGCGTTTTTCAGGCCAGGGGGGTCATGTACCGCACCACCGATTGGCCTGTAATGCAACGGGCTGGCCATCTGTGCACCGAACACTTTATTCAAATATAATATGTTCGTTTACAAAGTATTGAGTTTGCCCGCAAGACGCTATGACCACTGAGACCATGCTTGACCTACCGGCGATGCGCGCCGCTTCAAACCGTGCTTGCGCGCTGATGCGCGTGATGTCCAACCCCGACCGGCTGCTGCTGCTGTGCCAATTGTCGCAAGGCGAACGCCGTGTCGGCGAGCTAGAGGAACTATTGGACATACAGCAACCAACGCTCTCGCAACAACTCGCCGTGCTGCGTGAAGAGTCATTGGTAACCACGCGTCGCGACGGTAAACAGGTGTATTACAGCATCGACAGCCGCGCCGCACTCGATGTACTGAACGTGCTGTATGCCCATTTTTGCAGTAACGAGGAGAACGCACCATGATGATTGACTGGGAACATTTCACGCCGATCTGGTCGCTGACCGGCGGCATTCTGATTGGCCTGTCAGCCGCACTGCTACTACTGTTGAACGGCCGCGTTGCTGGTATTAGCGGCATTTTGGGTGAGCTACTAAAACGCCAACCCGGTGAAATGCGCTGGCGGATGGCGTTCTTGCTTGGCTTGGTGATTGCGCCCGCGCTGTTCAGTATTTTTCTGCCCTTCCCCACGCCAACCATTGAAGCGAGTAACGGTGCTTTGCTAGTCGCAGGACTACTCGTCGGCATTGGCACGCGCTACGCCGGGGGCTGTACCAGTGGTCATGGTGTATGCGGGTTGTCGAGATTATCTATTCGCTCGCTGGTTGCCACCCTATGCTTTATGGGTAGCGGCATGGCGGTCGTATTTGTAACGCGTCATCTGATCGCTTAAGGGGCTACGATGAAATCGCATATCAATATCGTTAGCGCACTCGGTGCCGGTTTAGTGTTTGGCATCGGGCTGATTTTTGCGGGCATGACTGACCCCTCCAAAGTCATTAGCTTTTTAGATGTGGCGGGTCAATGGGACCCCTCATTAGCATTTGTGATGGGCGGCGCAATCTTTGTGGGGCTGTTCGCTTTCAGACAAGCGAAGCGACGTGACACCAGCTTGCTGGGTGAAATCATGCGCATTCCTACATCGCAGGTCATCACCAAGCCGTTAGTCATTGGCAGCGTGTTGTTCGGTGCGGGCTGGGGATTGGGTGGTTTCTGCCCGGGGCCAGGCATTACCGCACTCGGTACCGGCAACCCAAAAGCGGCGATCTTCGTCATTGGTATGGTCGCCGGTATGCTGATCTTCGAATGGCTGACCCGTCCACGGGCTGAAGTGGCCGATATCAGCGGTGTCGCAAAATAATTTCTCAATCATCAGAACGACATCGAGTCAACGACAGCATGAGTAAAGGCTTCGCAAATCCGCGCGAGACATGGGATGCCCGTTTCTCAAGCGATGAATACATCTTCGGCACCGAGCCCAATCTTTGGCTCGCGCAGCACGCTGATCTGCTCAAGCCTGGCATGCGCGTGCTGGCAGTGGCGGACGGCGAAGGACGCAATAGCGTCTGGCTGGCCAAGCAAGGGCTGCAGGTTGATGCGTTTGATATCTCGCCGGTGGGTATCGATAAAGCCAGGAAGCTCGCACATCAACAAGGCGTTGACATCAACTTCAGCATTCACAGCGTTGAAGACTACCCATGGAGCACCGGCACCTATGATGCGGTGGTTGCGATCTTCATTCAGTTTGCTGACCCTGAAACACGTGCGGCTTTATTCAAACATATGAAGTCGGCACTCAAACCCGACGGTGTGATTCTGTTGCAAGGCTATACGCCAAAACAACTGGACTATAAAACCGGTGGGCCGCCCAATCTCAGCCACCTGTATACCGAAGATTTGCTGAAAGAATCGTTCGGTGATCTGGCTATTGCAGAGCTAACCGCGTATGAACACGTACTGACTGAAGGTAGCCAACACCACGGCCAATCAGCGCTGATTGGCATGGTGGCGCGTAAGCCATTTGGGTGTAATTTCCAGTAGAGGAATACGCTCGACCAAAAAAGGCCGGACTTGCTCCGGCCTTTTTTCATTCCGCGACTGTGACTATCCCATCACGAATTAATCCATTGCCCGGAAGAACCCAAATCATCCCACCGTAACGTATCTCGCTGGAGCGACGTGCCTACTGCATATCGCAGCTTAACCAGAGAGATATCAATACTATGAGCAACTTAATTCCGAGTCAGACCAACGACCCCGATAACCCGAATCTGCGATCCGCAAACCCACCGCCCGTTGCACATGAGCAGTGGGGTGAAGACCCGAACCGCCACCCCCCCCTACGCTATC
>VGHX01000033.1 GCA_016868055.1 Betaproteobacteria bacterium | reverse complement strand
ATATCGGCAAAGGCATTGGCGAAGGCGCGTATACCTGCCAAGTTATGTGGCTGATGTAATGGCGCGAGTGGGTTCAGCTGTTCGAGCTGTTTCAGTACGTCCTTATTGACCACCACGCTCTGCTGAGACACGGCGCCACCATGAACGACGCGGTGCGCGACGGCGGTCGGCGTCTTGAAGCTGAGTTCAACTAGCAGCGCGCGCAAGCTATCGAGCGCATCGAAAAACACATCTTCGTGCGCACGCTGAATAGCCCGAAGGTGTACGCCCTGTCCATCAACCCAGTGCAGCTCGGCTTGCCCTTGCGGCTGCAGCCCTTCTACCCGGCCGCTCAATACGGCGGGGAGTACATCGCCCTTGCCGTCGGCCGGATACAGCGCAAACTTGAGTGACGACGATCCGGCATTGACGGCAAGGATACTCATCGCTTCAGGCCTGGCGCAGTTGTAACTGTCTTAACGGATCAGAACGCAAATGATGTGCGACCAGCAGCGCAATCAGTGCCGAACCCATACGCACCGCGGGACCATCGGCGCGACTGGTGAGAGCGATCGGCACGCGCGCACCCAGCACCACGCCTGCACCACTTGCACCCGCCATATATTCCAGCTGCTTGGCCAGCATATTTGCAGCTTCGAGATCGGGCGCAACCAGGATATCGGCATCGCCCGCAACGGGCGACACAATCTGCTTGATCTGTGCGGCATGCGCCGATACAGCATTATCAAAGGCCAAAGGCCCATCGACCATCGCACCCTTGATCTGACCACGATCGGCCATCTTGCACAAAGCGGCGGCGTCAATCGTCGAAGGTATGGCCGGATTCACTGTCTCAACCGCCGATAACAGCGCGACCTTCGGATTCGGGTTGCCCATGATGTGCGCGAACTCAATCGCGTTACGCAGAATATCGACTTTCTCGAGCAGCGTCGGCGAGATATTCAGCGCAGCATCAGTAACGATCAGTGGCTTGGGATACATCGGCACATCGAAACGAAACACATGCGATAACCGCCGACCCGTTGCAAGTTCTTTGTGCGCGAGTACGGCATGAATCAGCTCGTCGGTGTGCAGACTTCCCTTCATCAGAATCTCGACCTCGCCACGCGCCGCCATCAATGCGGCTTGCTCAGCAGCGGCATGGCTATGCGGTGCATCGACTATCTCGATACCGTCGAGCGACAAGTTACCACTGACAGCCGCCGCACGGATTTTTGCTGCGGGGCCAACCAGCACCGGAATGATCAAGCCGCGTTGCGCCGCATCGAGCGCACCGGCTAAAGATTCCGGATCACAGGGATGCACCACCGCACAGCGCAAGGCCTGCAGCGTCTGTGCAAGTGCAAGCAAGGTATTCAATCGCTCGACCGGATCGAATAGCCGAATCTGCGGCGCTGATATTTTGGGACGTCTGACTTTTTGCACTGGCGCCATCACCCGCGCCATACCACGTAGCACGACGTCATCATGCTGATTGCGCACTTCGCAATGCAACTCAACACGTTTTTTCAGATCGTCTTTGGCAACAACCGTCACCGTGACATGAAGCGTGTCACCAATGCGTACCGGCTTGGTAAAGTCCAGGTCCTGATGCAGGTAGATGGTTCCGGGCCCGGGAAATTGTGTGCCCAGCACGGCGGAGATCAGCGAGCCGCCCCACATGCCATGACCAATCACCCCATGAAATATGGTTTGCTCGGCATAGGCGGCATCAAGGTGCGCCGGGTTGATATCACCGGAGACCGCAGCGAAAGCGCGCACATCATCCAAGGTCAGCGACCGGGTCAAGGTCGCTGACTGGCCGATGCTCAACTCGTCATAGGTAATGTTTTCGATGATATCGAGGTCTGCAGCTTGATTCATGGTCCCCTGTCAGCTAACCGGCAAAAGGTGAAATATAAAAATGAAAGGTGAAAGTCCGGCAAGTAATATCAATAGCAAGAGGATAGTCGTGAGCGCAACTGCCGGCGATCAATCAACCGCGTGGCAACCGCCATCCACATACAAGGTCTGCCCGGTCATGCCGGAAGAGGCATCAGCGCACAGAAAAGCACACAGCTGCGCAATTTCTTCCAGCGTCACGAGCCTCTGTAGCGGTGCCTTGGCGATCGCATGCTGCATGAGGGCATCAAAGGATTCAATACCCGATGCCGCGCGGGTGGGGATTGGGCCAGGTGAAACTGCGTGCACGCGAATCTTTTGCGGCCCCAACTCCAATGCCATATAACGTACCAGCGACTCTAATGCGGCTTTGACCGGCCCCATCAAACCATAATGCGGTACCGCTTCATCAGCACCGAGATAGGTCATGGTAATCATGCTGCCGCCGGCCTTCATATGCGGTGCAGCCAGCTTCGCGAGCGTCGCAAAGGAATGGCACGATACCTCCATCGCGCGCGCAAATCCAACCGACGAGCTATCGATCACCCTTCCGTGTAAATCCTCCAGCGGTGCCCAGGCGATGGAATGAATCACGAAGTCGATGTGTCCCAAACGCTCAGCGGCGTGATTTACCAAGGCAGATAACGCGCCCTCGTCCTCCACATTGCAGTTGATTAAATCAATACCCAGCGGCTCGGTGAGTGGCTCGACATATTTGCGCGCTTTATCATTCAGGCAGGTGGCGACCACGTCTGCGCCCAGCTGACGTGCGAGCTGAGCACATCCCCACGCAATACTTTGCTGGTTAGCGATACCCAGAACCAAACCCTTCTTGCCGCGTAAGCTGTACAGCGAAGCTACCTGGTTCAATGCTTGATCATCAGTCGGCATAGCGCACCATCACATACTCTCCAGGGGCATCACACAATGCCTTGTCTTGTTGAATTGTTTGGGCGCTAACCGACCCCGTTGACTGTTGATGCAGCCAAGTATTCCACGCTTCCCACCATGAGCCTTCGAAACGGGGCGCGCGATGTATCCACTCATCCGGATCAACCCACTCGCTGCCCGGCTCAATATGATCCATTTGATAGCTACGCCGTGGATGGCCGGGCTCCGACACGATGCCCGCATTATGACCACCCGCTGCAAGAATAAAAGTAGTCGCGGTATCCGTATGTAAATGAATTTTGTACACCGAGCGCCAGGGTGAGACATGGTCGCGTACCGTACCCACCACCATCATCGGCATCTTCAGGTTCTTTAATGCAATTGGCATTGCACCGACCTTGTAATGCCCTTCGGTCAGGTCATCACGCAGGAACAGCGACTCCAGATACTCTGAATGCATGCGCTGCGGCAGACGTGTGGTGTCACTATTCCAGCTCATCAGATCACTACCTGTGTCGTCGACCCCCATCAGGTAGCGCTGGGTATTGCGCGACCACACCAAATCCTTTGAATGCAGAAACTGAAAGCTACCCGCCATTTGCCGACCGGACAAATAGCCGGTGCGTGCGATTTGCTCGCGCAGTGTGTTGAGCTGATCATCATCGATAAAGATACCCAACTCGCCGGCTTCGCTAAAGTCAGTTTGTGCAGCCAGCAGCGTGACACTGGCCAGCGTTGGCAATGCCGGCTGGTTTGCTTCATTAGAGGCCGCTTGTTGCGCGGTGAACTCGTCCGAACCCATCAGCGCCGCAACAATCGCCAGAAACGTACCGCCCAGGCAGTAGCCCATCGCGTGTATCGATGGCGTACCCGCAATCGCACTGGCATGCCGAATGGCCTGCATCACCGCACCCAGCAGATAATCATCCATCCCGAGATCACGATCGCTGGCGTCCGGGTTGCGCCACGAGATCATGAAAACCGTGAAACCCTGCGACACCAGGTATCGCACCATGGAATTCTGCGGCGACAGATCAAGAATGTAGAACTTCATGATCGGCGACGGAATAATCAGTATCGGCTCGGCAGCGACTTGGTCTGTGGTGGGTGCGTACTGAATCAACTCGATCAGATGATTGCGATACACCACCTTGCCGGGCGTGACCGCGACATCTTTACCGACGGCGTAAGGCAATGGCGCCAAACCTTCCGGGTTTGCGGTGGTCGATAAGGCGCTTTGCTGCAAATCACGCATGAATAACTGCATGCCCTGGAGCAGACTATGGCCGGCAGTCTCGATGCTATGCGTGAGGACTTGCGGGTTCGTCAGCGGCCAGTTCGAGGGTGACATCGCATCCATCCACTGCCGCGCAAAAAAACTCACCATCTGCTGACGATGCGCCGACATACCGTCGACCTGCGTCGCCTCTTGCCACCAGCGATCACCCGCCTTGAAGCTATCCTTGAGTGTTGAGTAGGGCCATTGCGACCACGCAGGATCCGCAAAGCGCGCATCGTCTGCAGCACGTGCACTCGCTCGCGCAGGTGACCCGTTAGGTTGAGTAGCAGATAAAGCAAAGGATGAAGCAGCGACAGAGGTCGCGGATGTTGGTGCTGAAGTTTGTGCTGAAGTTTGTCCGGGTGTCTGCATCAGTGATTGTGCTAACGATTCCGCAGAATGAAGCGAGCGCTGCATCTCATCCATCGCCAACTGTGCCGCGCGCTGCGCCAGTTGTAATTGCTTGCCGGGCGACGCCGCCAGATGTATCGCCCAATCCATGCAGGCCAGCGCCAGCGAGATCGGCGACAAGCCCATGGTGCCGCGAGCCATCTGCTCGTGCATCAGCGTATCAAGTTGTTTTGCGTCTTGGTCAGACAGCGCGCCTGGCGTGGGCGCAGAGTTTCCGCGCGCGGATGGGTCGGGCATGGCCATAGGGATGCATAAAAGAATGTCAATGATTTGGAATTATGCAGTCCTGTAAGCAACATTTTGAGGAATCTCTGAGCGTTTCATGGGGGAAATTGACTGATGTCAAAATCTCACCGGGACGCACTCGCTAAAGGGGGGCCGGCTGGTGTCGATTCTTCAAAAAGATGGCCCTCCCCAACCATTGACAAATTGCTACCGAGTGTCCGACCCGACCATGAAAACGCCGACCACCCTCCGCTGGCTGCTGATAAGCGCGCTGATACTCGCGCTACCCGGCTGCGCCAACCGTCGCGCGCCGAATATCGATGATTTCACCTGGAATACGATAGGCTGGGAGAGGCTGTACTACTGGGACGGTAGCCGCTACCAAGGGTCCTTTGATCGCAAGTTCGATCGCGACGGCCCCGGCACCTACATCTACCCGAACGGCGACCGGCTGGTCGCGATTTTCCGCGACGGCATGGTAGTGGGCCGCGCCACCGTGCTGTACGCCGACGGTAAAAAATATGTGGGTGAATTCCGTAACAACCGCCTGACCGGCAAAGGCACACTGTTTTATTTGAACGGCGACCGCTACGACGGCCGCTTCATAAGTGGCAAGCGCCAAGGCCGCGGCACCTATACCTACGCCGATGGCGGGCAGTACAACGGCGAGTTCAACAACGACCAGATCAGCGGTCCGGGTGTACTGGTGTATGCCAACGGCGATCGCTACCAGGGCCAGTTCCATGACGGCCAACCGCACGGCCTCGGCCGCATGGAATTTGCCAATGGCCGCACCACCCTTGAAGGCCGCTGGGAACAGGGCGAGTTCCTCTGGCCGCAACTGCTCAAGTTTTAGCCCGAGTTACCCCATCCACTCACGCGTGTTCGGCCGCACACCCCTCGCGGTCCGATGAGGTCAAGTGCGCCCCGATACAGCCCGATAATTTTTGCGGTGGTCATGACCGGTAGCGGTATGATTCCGTCACACGGCGGGGCGATGCAAGAGACAGCCTCGTACTGGTAACCATAACAATAGTGACGGTGACCGCATGCACGTACCAACCGCCGCGCAGGATGCGCGCGCACCCGCCTCAGATGAAGCACTCGATCTCCAGCTGAAACGCGTTGCAATCGATACCAATCTCGAAAACGTCGTTTACTTGAACCGTGATTGCCTGATCTATCGGATTGCAGGGTTTCAAGCCTTATCGAAAGTAGAAGTCATCTCTGGCGAACATCGCATCACAGCCACGCTGAATGTTGTTGACGATGCGGCCATCATCGGCCCCGAACAAATCGGTCTTTCAGAGGACGCATTCAAGCGCTTCGGGGTTGAGGCAGGTGCACTGGCACGCGTGCGTCATGCAGAAAAGCCCGCCTCAACAAGCGCTTTATTCCGCAAGATCAATGGCGAACGTCTGGAGGAAAGCGATTATCACGCTATCGTGAGAGACATCTCGGGTGGACATTATTCCAAGATCGAGCTGACTGCTTTCCTGATCGCGACCAGCAACGGTGAACTCGACCGCGATGAAATTTATTTTCTGACGGATGCCATGGTCGCCAGTGGCCGGCGCTTGCAGTGGCATGAGCACATGGTCGTCGATAAGCACTGCATCGGCGGTATACCGGGCAACCGCACCTCAATGCTGGTGGTGCCTATCGTCGCGGCGCATGGCTTGCTATGCCCGAAAACCTCTTCCCGCGCGATTACCTCACCCGCAGGCACCGCTGACACGATGGAAGTACTGGCAAACGTCAATCTGGCACAAGATCGCATCGCCAGCATTGTGCAAGAACACCGCGCGTGTCTGGCCTGGGGCGGCACTGCAGATCTGTCTCCGGCGGATGATGTGATGATCTCGGTAGAACATCCGCTATCGCTGGATTCGACCACGCAGAGATGATCGCGTCTATCCTCTTAAAAAAAACGCCGCAGGCTCAACGCATTTGATACTTGATATACCGATTGGTCCGTCAGCTAAAGTCAAAACCATGCCGGACGCCCAGCGGCTGCGCAAACTATTTGAATACGTCGCATCGCGTATGCACCTCAAGCTGGAGGTGGTGATCACCGACGGCCGCCAACCGATCGGTCAAGGTATCGGGCCGACGCTGGAGGCGCGTGATGTCATACGCGTACTTGAGAACGATCCGCGCGCGCCGCAAGATTTGCGTCATAAGTCTTTGTATCTGGCCGGTCGGATGATTGAATTTGATCCGGATGTGCGCGGCGGTGATGGTTACGCGATTGCTCGCGATATTCTTGAATCGGGTCGGGCACTGCAACGGATGCATGCCATCATCGAAGCACAAGGTGCAAAATCATTCAAACATGATGATTTCATGCTTGGCAAACTCAGTCACGAAGTTGTTGCCGAGCGCGATGGCATGGTGGTGGGTATCGATAATCTGCAGATCGCAAAAATCGCCCGCCTGGCTGGCGCACCCAAGGTGCCGAATGCCGGTGTCGATGTGATGCACAAACTCGGTGACCGGGTACAACGTGGCGATACGCTCTACACCATTTATGCAGAATTCCCCAGTGATTTACTGTTCGCGATGCAGCAATGCGAAAAAACCAGTGGCTACACGATCGGCGATGAGACCGAGATTCCGCATTCTTATCTGGAGTTTTAATGAGCGATACGCTGGTACTTTATTTTGATGACGAGGCAACAGCCGCGCATCGTTTTGCGGCAGCGGCCGGCTTTGAATCCGCCGCAGTGGACAGGCATCGGTTTCCGGATGGTGAGCTTAAACTGCAACTGCCTGCTACCCTGTCCGCCAAGGTGATCGTCTACCGGTCGCTCGTCCATCCCAACGAGAAGTTAATCGAGCTGCTGTTCGTCGCACACACTGCGCGACAACTCGGCGCAGCAGATGTGATGCTCATAGCGCCTTATCTCGCTTATATGCGACAAGATATCGCCTTTCATGAAGGCGAAGTCGTCAGCCAAAAAATAATCGGGCGGTTTTTAGCGCAGGTATTTGATGGCTTAGCGACGATTGATCCGCACCTGCACCGTGTATCAACGCTGGAGGAGGCGTCTCCGGTCAAGCGCGCGATCACACTGAGTGGCGCCCCCCTACTCGGCGACTACATCGCACAGCACATCCCGGATGCGTTTCTACTCGGCCCGGATAGTGAATCAGCGCAGTGGATTGCCAGCGCCGCGAAAAAGCATGGCTTTGATCATGCGGCCTGCGAAAAAATTCGACGCGGCGATAAAGATGTACAAGTACAGCTACCGGCGGTGGATTTAAAAGACAGAAAGGTCGTTATCCTGGATGATGTCGCCAGCAGCGGCCGCACCTTGGCCAAAGCAACGCGCGCGGCATTGGAGGCAGGCGCCAGCTCGGTTGATGTAGCAGTTACACATGCGCTGTTTGCCGAGGATGCGCTCCAAGTGATTCGCGAGGCAGGTGTGCGGCACATCTGGAGTACCGACTGCATCGCGCATGACAGCAATGTGGTGAGTATTGCCGCGATGCTGGCTGACGCAATACGGTAGCGACTGCATGACACTTTAAAAGGTATCTGCTGAAGCTGCTCAGCAGATACGCTTGTTTAAAAGAAGGCTTGTATCCCCGTCTGCGCACGACCAAGGATCAGCGCATGAATATCATGCGTACCCTCATATGTGTTCACCACCTCCAGGTTGACCACGTGCCGAATCACACCGTATTCGTCGCTGATACCGTTACCGCCCAACATGTCGCGCGCAGTGCGGGCAATATCGAGCGCCTTGCCGCAGGAATTGCGTTTCATGATCGAGGTAATTTCGACTGCAGCCGTGCCCTCATCTTTCATGCGTCCGAGCCGCAAGCAGCCCTGTAGCGCGAGCGTAATTTCGGTTTGCATATCAGCGAGTTTTTTCTGTACCAGCTGCGTTGCCGCTAACGGGCGACCAAATTGCTTACGATCCAAAGTGTACTGGCGTGCGGCATGCCAACAGAACTCCGCCGCACCCATCGCGCCCCACGCAATGCCGTAACGCGCCGAGTTCAAACAGGTGAAAGGTCCTTTCAAGCCACGCACCTCAGGGAAGGCATTTTCTTCTGGTACGAATACGCCATCCATCACGATCTCACCGGTGGTCGATGCACGCAGACCCACCTTGCCATGAATTTTTGGCGCGCTCAGGCCTCTCCAGCCCTTCTCCAAAACAAAGCCACGAATACTGCCTTCATCATCCTTGGCCCACACTACAAACACATCCGCCATCGGGCTATTGGTGATCCACATTTTTGAACCGGTCAGGCTATAGCCGCCGTCAACTTTTTTTGCGCGGGTAATCATGCTGCCCGGGTCAGAGCCATGATCCGGCTCGGTCAGACCAAAACAACCAATCCATTCGCCGGTCGCAAGTTTTGGCAAATACTTTTGTCTTTGTGCTTCGGTACCGAACTCATAAATCGGTAGCATCACGAGTGAGCTTTGCACACTCATCATCGAACGGTAGCCGGAATCCACTCGCTCGACTTCACGGGCGATTAATCCGTAACTGACATAGTTCAAGCCTGCACCACCGTATTCGCTGGGGATAGTGGGCCCGAGTAAACCAAGTTCACCCATCTCACGAAAAATACCAAGATCCGTCTGCTCATGACGAAATGCTTCCTGCACGCGGGGCATCAGCTTCTGCTGGCAGTAAGTAGCGGCGGCTTCGCGCACCATGCGCTCTTCTTCGGTCAGCTGCTTCTCAAGCTGAAGCGGATCTTCCCAGACAAATTGTGATGTGCTCATGAGTGATAAAAAGTGAGAGGGTTATAGGTGGATGGTTGAGTAGCAATATTAAATTTTGAGTAGCGACATGGAATCGTCGGTAGCGATATTGAATTACGATAAACGATATTGAATTATGGGTAGTATTATCAAATTGCGGATAGCGATATTAAATTGTGGGTAGCGATGATGAAGCATTCGGTATTCGGTACTCAGTGCTGTATCACCGGCACTTCCATCGCCGGAGGCGTATTGCGGCTACGCTGACAGCGCACGATACCGTCGATCATGACCATGCCCACGCCGGGTAAATCACCTAACTGCAAACTTTCCAGAAAATCTTTACCTGCGGTGTGCTGTGCACGATCCATGAACACAAAATCAGCGACGCGTCCAACCTCAATCAAGCCACAATCAAGATTACGCATGCGCGCGGTGTTACCGGTGGCGAAGCAAAAGGCCAGCTCGGTGGGAATATCTGCCAGGCTGGCCAGCTGCGCGATCATGCGTAAAATCCCGAGCGGCTGCACACCCGAGCCTGCCGGACCATCGGTACCGAGTATCACGCGGTGCAAACACTTCAATTCATTTGCGTGGCGCGCCGTCAAAATAGAAATACGCTCATTACCGTTATGGACGAGTTCAATGCTGCGCGTCGAGCGCTCGCATAACTCGCACACCTGCTGATACGGTAATGATGTGTGGCCGCCATTGATATGGCCGATGATGTCGGCGTCGGCTTCGAGAATGACGTCTTTATCGATCAGCCCTGAGCCGGGAATCGACGGGCCACCTGTGTGGATAGTGCTTTGTATGCCGTACTTACGCGCCCACGCCACCATCTGGCGCGCCTCGTCACCCGCTTTAACACTACCCAAACCGACCTCGCCCAGCAACTTGACACCTGCTGCGGCAAGCTCGGCGAAATCAGATTCAACCATCCCTTTTTCGATGACCGGGGCACCACCCAGCACTTTGACGCCCGAGGGTCGAAACGCGTCAAATGCGCGTTGTGACACAATCGCGAGTGCTTTGAGGCCGACAATATCTTTCGGTTTTCCGGGGTAATGCACTTCACCCGCAGAGATCATGGTGGTCACACCACCATGTAGTGCAGAATCAATCCAGTTGATTTGATTCTGGCGCGGGGTCCAGTCACCCGCTACCGGGTGCACATGAGAATCAATCAAACCGGGTGAGACCACGGTACCGCGGCAATCAATCCGGGTGCGTGCACCCTCAGTATCGCAGTCTTTGAATTTTCCGACGGCGGTGATCTTACCGTCGTTGACCACGATGGTATCTGCCTCAAGAAGCGGGCGATGCAAATCTCCCGACAACATCAGACCGATATTACTGATGACGACTTTTCCGGATGTTTCTACGATTGCCGCAGTAGCCATGGCGAGCTCACTTTTTCAACATGAACGTAGCGTCACGCCAAGTCGGACGATTGAATGCGCTTGATGCCTCTGGCCTTCATGGTGTCCCATGCTTTCGCCACAGAGCCATTCAGATCAATGCCACGGCACGCGTCTTCAATTACAAAAACTTTGAACCCAGCTGATCTTGCGTCTAGTGCAGTCCACAAGACGCAGAAGTCCGTTGCTAGTCCAGTAACGTACACAGTACTTAACTTACGCTCCCTTAAATAGGCTGTAAGTCCCGTATTTGTCTTACGGTCAGCTTCCACAAAGGCAGAATATCCATCGGTGTGCGCGTGTATTCCTTTACGAATGATTAATTGCGCATGTGGGATCGAGAGATCTTTGTGAAGCTCAGCGTCTTTGGTGCCTTGCACGCAATGATCCGGCCAGACCGTTTGCCCGTCTGCGTATGGGAGCTTGGTCGTCTCGAAGGGCTTTTTACCTGGATGTGAAGAGGCGAAAGAAATATGATCCTTTGTGTGCCAATCCTGTGTAATTACGACATTCTTAAATTTTTGCGAAATAGTATTAATGATCGGCACCACCTCTTCACCCTTGGTAACCGGTAATGTACCGCCCGGAATAAAGCAATTTTGCACATCTACTACGATAAGGACGCTCGTATCACTGATTTTGTTAGTAGCACTTGCGCGCAGACCAACGCCACCCAGTGCTGCCAACATACCCGCACCACCGATTAGTCTGAGGGTATCTCTTCTACTGAATTGATTTTGCATTTTGCTCTCCTCGTACCGCGTTGAAAAAATGGTCGTCTCCGACCGCCCGACTCACCACTACAACGACAAATAGTCTTTTTGAATCTCGTCATTGGCGGCCAGTGCTTGCATGCTACCGCTGAAACGTATCTGGCCCTGCTCAAGTACATACGCACGATCGCACACTAGCCGCGCAAGGTGCAGGTTCTGCTCTGATAACAAGATGGCAATCCCCTGCTGTCTCAGTGTCATGATCATATGCGCCATTTGCTCAACAATCACGGGCGCGACGCCCTCCGAGGGCTCATCCAGCATCAGTAGCAGCGGATTCCCCATTAAGGTGCGCGCCACCGTCAGCATCTGCTGCTCACCACCGCTCATGCTGCCGCCCGGGCGATCTGGCATCTCACCCAGATTCGGAAACAGTTCAAACAAGCGCGCCGGGGTCCACGGCGGCACGCCGCTGCGTGGCGCTTGTCTGCCTACTTCCAAATTCTGCAGCACGCTCAGCTCCGAAAAAACCCGTCGGTCCTCCGGCACAAAGCCGAGCCCGCGACGCGCGATTTCATACGGCTCTAGCGTATCGATATCTTCATCCATGAAACGCACCTGACCGCGTTTGCTCGGCAGCAGACCCATGATGGATTTGATGGTGGTGGATTTTCCAGCGCCATTACGACCCATCAGCGCCACGACTTCACCGCGACCCACCTCAAGCGACACATCAAACAGCATCTGCGCCTTGCCATAAAACGCATTCAACCCACTCACCGTCAGCATCGGCGGACTCATGCTACAGCCACCTTGTCGGTAAACGTACTGCCACTACCGAAATACACCTCTCGCACCAAGGGATGGTTTCGCACGGTTTCTGCATCACCCTCCGCGATCAACTTGCCGCGCGCAAGCACGATCAAACGATCTGCAAATGCAAACACGACATCCATACTATGCTCGGTGAACAGCACCGCCAGTTGCTGCTCGATCACGAGCTTCTTGGTCAAGGCCAGTAATTCATGGCGCTCCTTGCTCGCCATACCCGCTGTAGGTTCATCCATCAGCAGCAGGCGCGGCTTATTCGCCAAGGCCATCGCTAATTCAACTCGTTTCACATCGCCGTACGACAGCACGCTACAGGTGCGGTCGGCCTGCTCGGCCATACCGACTTGTGCCAGCAAAGCCATGGCTGTTTCACGCTGATAGTCACACGCCGCTCGCCACAAACCGAATAATTTTTTCTCGTGCGAGATCAGCGCCATTTGCACGTTCTCGATCACGGTCATCGAGTGAAATGTCGCTGCAATCTGAAACGTACGTCCTACCCCTAAACGCCAGATATCACGTGGCGCGCGACCTGCGATGTCACGGCCTTCGAATAGAATTTCACCAGCATCGGGCTTGATCTGGCCATTCAGCATATTGAAGCAGGTCGATTTGCCTGCCCCATTCGGGCCAAGCAGCGCGAGTAGTTGGCCGGCGGGCAGATCAAAAGACACATCATCGACCGCGCGCACACCACCAAAAGATTTGGCTAAGTGCCGGACTTGTAACAGGCTCACGCAGCCCTCCCGCGCGGCTCGAATACCGAGCGAACAAATCCCGCCAAGCCCTGCGGAAATGCCAATACCAAAAACAAAACAACTGCACCCAGTACCGCGCGCCAGTATTCAGTCTCGCGGATCAAAATATCTTGCAGCGTACTGAACACGACGCTACCGACTAAAGGCCCACTCAGCGTTTGCACACCACCCAGCAGCACCATGATCAGGGCATCCACCGAGCGCCCGATATGAATGGTCTCAGGCGAAATACTGCCTTTCGAAAATGCAAACAGGGCTCCCGCCACACCACAGAACACACCTGCCAATACAAATGCCAGCCACTGCACGCGCTGCACATCAATCCCGATCGCATCGCTACGCAGAGTAGAATCACGTGTGGCACGCAGGGCATAACCAAAGGGGGCAAATAAAAATCGTCGCATCAGCAGCACGCCTGCGACTACCAGACATAAAGTCAGATAGTAATAGTGTGATTTATCCGACAGCCATGCCGCCGGCCATAAACCAGTCACACCATTACTACCGCCAGTGATCTCATCAGATTGAAAAATCACTGACCAGACAATTTGCGCAAAGGCCAGCGTCAGCATGGCGAGATACACACCCGACAAGCGCACACAAAACCAGCCGAACACCACGGCACCCGCTGCAGCCAACAATGGTGCGAATAAAAGTGACACCAGCATCGGCCAGCCGAGCGCTTTCATGAACAAGGCAGCGCCGTAGGCACCCAGACCAAAATACGCTGCATGACCAAATGAATGCAACCCACCGGGCCCCATAATGAAATGCAGGCTGGCCGCAAACAGCGCAGCAATCAGCAGATCAATTCCCAGCACCAGCAGATACGGAAAGCTGCTATTCAGTAGCGGCAGCAGCAGCAGCAGTAACAGCAGCAGCACGCCGAAGGTTTTCAGCAAACGACTCGCTGCTTGCAGCGGCGCCTCGATCGCCGCAGCACCACGTGCCGCAGCCTGCACCTTACCCAGCAAGCCCCAAGGCCGCAGGACCAACACCACCGCCATGATTAAAAACTCAACCACCAGCGTCAGCTTGGAAAATGAAAACGCCAGCCCGAACAGATTCACCGTTCCAAGCGAGGCACAGATTGCTTTGGTCAACGCAATCAGTAGCGCAGCCACGTAGGCGCCGGGCAAGCTACCCATACCGCCCACTACCACGACGACGAAGGCATCACCGATCGTTTGCAGATCCAGATGCAAACTGGCCGGCTCATTCGGCATCTGTATCGCACCGCCCAAGCCGGCCAGGAACGCCCCGAGCGCAAACACGCTGGTGAACAGCCACGCCTGATTCACACCCAAGGCACTCACCATGTCACGATCTTGGGTGGCCGCACGCACCAAGGTGCCCCAGCGCGTACGCGTCAGCAACAACCACAGCAGCAGTAATACCACTGACCCAATAAAAATCAGTAGCAGGTTGTATTTGGGGAAGGACTGCCCGAATAGCTCTACTGCACCGGTAAAGCCCGGCGCGCGCGGCCCAAGCAGTTCTTCTGGGCCCCACACATACAAGGCCAGGTCTTTAATGACGAGTACTAGTGCGAATGTCGCCAGTAATTGAAACAACTCCGGCACATGATAAATACGTCGCAGTAGTACTATTTCAATCACGACACCAAGCAGTGCCGTGCCAAGCGCAGCGATCAGTATGCTGCCCCAGAATCCGGCTACGCTTGATGTGCCCAACCACTCACTCACCGAAATCGCCATATACAGGCCGAGCATGGTGAGTGAGCCATGCGCGAAGTTGACGATACGCGTTACCCCGAAAATCAACGACAAACCCGCTGCCACCAGGAACAGCGACGAGGCTCCCGCCAATCCATTCAGTAGCTGCAGTAACAGGCTCGACAGCGTCATGGTCAGGCGTTATGGGTGGGTGAGATACAGGCGCTGATCAAAGAAACTTCTGCTCAAGGCGCCTTGCGTAGCTGCTTGACCTCAGCATCTACGGGCTGGAACTTGGCCCCATCAAGATACTGGTAATTCACCATCACACCCTTGCCGTCTTTGACAGCAATGCGACCAACATAGGCACCCATGGTCGATTGATTATCTTGTGCGCGATAGCGAATCGGCCCCAGCGGCGTGTCCACATTCAAGCCGTGGAACACATCAATCAGCTTCTCGGTGTTAGTACTGTTCGCCTTGCGTATACCGGCTGCGATCGACATGATGGCCGAGTAGCCAACAATAGAGCCGAGGCGTGGGTAGTCATTGAATTTTTTCTGATACGCGTCGAGGAAGCGCTTGTGCTCTGCGGTGTTAATGCCGCTCCATGGATAGCCCGTGACGATCCAACCACTCGGCGCTTCATCTTTGAGCGGATCAAGATATTCGGGCTCGCCGGATAACAGACTCACCACTTCACGGCCTTTGAACAATCCGCGGGTGGTGCCTTCACGCACCAGCTTGGCAAGGTCAGGGCCAAACAACACATTAAATACAGCATCTGGCTTGGCGTCAGCCAGCGCCTGCGTCACAGCGGCCGCATCAACCTTACCCAAGGGCGGCGCCTGCTCAGCGACAAATTCCACATCGGGTTGCGCGGCTTTCAGCAACTGCTTGAAGGTATTCACCGCAGACTGCCCATATTCATAATTGGGATACACCAGCGCCCAGCGCTTCTTCTTGAGCTTGGCCGCCTCGGGTACCAGCATGGCGACTTGCATATAGGTTGAAGGACGCAAGCGGAAGGTATAGCGGTTACCGTTTTCCCAAACGATTTTGTCAGTGAGAGGTTCAGCGGCGAGGAAAAAGATTTTTTTCTGCTGCGCGAAATCGGTAACAGCCAAACCGACATGCGATAAAAAGGTGCCGGTTAACACATCTACCTTTTCACGCGATAGCAATTCTTCAGCAGCGCGCACGGCATCACCCGGATTGGCGTTGTCGTCGCGCGAAACAATCTCTACCTTCTTACCCAGAAGACCGCCACCGGCGTTAATTTCATCAAGCGCCAGCTCCATGCCTTTTTTATAGGGGCCTAAAAAATTGGCGTGCGCTTTGTAGCTATTGACTTCACCAATCTTGATGGTTTGGGCGTGCGCCTGAACAAACGCACTGATCAGCAGTGATGCCAACAAGGGCTTGATTAGATGTGTAAAAAATTTCACGTTGCTCTCCCCCGATTTTTTAGCGTAAGCCGTCCTGGCCTTTGATTTCATGTTTTTGCAAGCCACCGATACGTGGCAGCGGCCGGCCTGAATCGGTCACGGCAACCGCCACCACAATTTCATTCGCGCGCGGCGCATCAGAGACACGCGCTTCGATCGCATCGAAATGACTGCGCACAAACGCAGCATCTTTATGACCGAGCGGTACATCAATCGCAGCACCTAGCCCACCCATTTTTTTTGCCGAAGGCACGAGCGCAGCGCCTTTTTCAACAGCTTCACGCAAGGGCGCGCCGAGTTTAGGGTGAAGAATGGCTGCCGCATGCTCCAGCTCACCGCCCTCACCGACAATCGCCGCCTTGCCATAGCTCTCGGCCTGCGATGGTTCAATATTCAGCGCCTCGACACATTTTTCGCCCAGCAGCTTGCCCAACTCAGCACCGATATCACTCAGCTGCTCGAGGTTCTCTTCATAGCGACCCGCAAACGGATTCTCGATGACCGCGATCGCGACAGCGCGACGTGTCGGCGGATTGATCGACTGCCCCATCTCAACGCGGGTTTCATCCACTTGCACGATCAGTTTTCGAATAGCTGTTTTCATAAACTTTCCTGCGTCTGTTTGAATCGTGATGTGTTGGTTAGCGCTGACCATCAAACTGACTGATGCACTCCGGCGCCAAGCCGCCAACGCGTGCGTGTACGCGTGCACCGGTCGACATCACCAGAATGAACACCAGTTCATCAGCAGCAGGGGCACCGGGTACGGATACTTCCATCGCATCAAAATGACTACGCACATAACTCGCCGTGATGTGCGTGAGCGGGACATCCAATGTGGCCCCCGGCGCACCCACTTTTTTAGTGGAGGGCACAATCGCCAACGGCCGACTGCGAGGTGGCGCAGCAGTACCTGGTTTGCCGGCCGTGTTGGTTTCTGCATTTCCTACTGAATGATTTGCTGGGGTTGCTTGTGCTGAATTTTGTGATTGACCCGTGCCTTGCGTATACCCGGCACGATCACCATGCCAACCCAGCAGCTCACGCATCGCATAGCCTCCGGGCACATGCCATAACGCGCCATGCTCGAGTTCACCGGCGCTACCGACAATTGAGCCCTTACCGTAGCTGTTGATGTCTTCCGGCTGCATGCGCATCGCACTCAGCAGCGTGTTGACCATTTCCAGACCCACCGGGTTTAGCGCTTCCATCATCGGCAAAATATCTGCGTGGTACTCACCAGCATAAGGGTTAGCAAGTACCGCTGCGACCGCGCCACGAATCTGCGGCTTGGCTGGCGCAGGGCCGAACTCATGCAGGATGGTTTCTACATGGGTAAACACTCGGCGTATTTGAATCAGACTCATCTTGTTTTCGATGTCGTACTATTGTTCATCCGGATAGTTACGCCGCCTGTCTTGACGGCAGCATCAAGGCATCTAGAGCCTTATCAACGAACCGGTGCTGTCCTTGTAGCGTGAGCCATGCGGCGGAGATCACACCCTCGTCTTGCAATTGCTGTGCATGACAAGCACCATTCTCAAGTGCCCGTTGAATCAAGCCGGCGGGTATAGCGCCTACCGCTGTTGTGACCAACTGCTCGACTAAATCAGTATCGTCTTTTAGTGAATTCGCAGGCGCACGCTGAATCGCCTCATGCTGAACATTCACCGCATTCGCGATCATGGTCGCAGCGGCGTCGGCACTCGCTGCACAATCAGCCAGCACGGTCACGCTGTCAGCAATGCCCAGGCTCATGCTACGACCACGCCACCCGGACGTGGCAATACCGCGCACTGGCATCGCAGCATCAATAGCGAAGCGGCCTTGAGATTCCGCCGCAAAGTTTGCGATATCGCTCACCCTGCCTACTGCGTACGACTGTCCGGGTGCGAGATGCAATGCAATATCACCACCGTTATTAATACTGGCCCGCTTGATCTCAGGCTCGGCAACAAAAAAATCAATCAACTCATCTGCGACTGAACCCGCCACTGCGGCCATCGGCGTGATGAACTGCGCACGATGCGGCCAACACGCACGCACCATGCGGCGCGCTACCGGCGATGCCCTCCATGTCATCTGCTTCAGCGGTTGGCGCAGCACATGCAATTCTTCTACCAGCTCAGGCAAAATCTGTGAAAAACGCGTCCAACACGCTGATAGCGCACGATCGATAGCACTGCGCTCACCATCAGCGCTGATGATCAGATCGATCGGGCCATATTGAAAATGCCAGCGGCCATCGAGAAGTTGTTGTTGTTGTGGCTGCATGGCGTCTCTCTTACCCTAGCATGGGTTTTTGGTGCAGCGGCCATTGACTATCATCTACTGCCCAGTGCACCGAGCGATCGCGCTCCGCATTCACCACCGCTTCCAACGGACGCACACAATCAAGATGACCACCCAGCCGCGCATAATCATCTAATCGCAGGGTGAACTCGATCGGCGCCACAATAGCCGGCGTAGGCACCGAGCCGAATGACTGATCCGGCATACGCAACACATCCACCATCACGGTAATGCCACCACCGGCCCACACATAGGCGGGTGCGCCGCCGCAGCTGACATGGGTTATTGCCTGCTTGATTGAATTCGTGAGCCACACCGGGTTATCGGTCACACCTGCGCGTAGCGAGCCACCTGCACCCGCTAAAAACAGCACACTCGCCAATGACGGCTCGCAGTTTTCAACGATACGATCCACCACTTTTTGTACTGCGCTTGGCATACTTGCCGGCACTGGTTGTAGCTGCTCATCCAGCACAAACCACGCCGAGTGCTCACCGGTGGTAGACGTCATGAGCAAGCGCATACCCGGTCGCGCGTGCTCGGCGTCGAAGCCTTCAATAATATCAAGCGGGTCAGCAATATCAGTACCGCCCCAACCTTGACCGGGATTCGCCACCTGAAAATACCGGCCCGGCGTCGATTTGCGGCCTTTCATTTTGATACCGGACAGCGGCATATCCAGACAACGGCCGGCTTGATGCTCGCTCAGCACACCGGTGATGTGATCGTCTACCACCACCACTTCATCGACATGGCCAAACCACTGCTTGGCAAAGATACCGATGGTGGCTGAGCCACAGCCAACGCGCATGCGCTTTTCTTCGACACCATCCACAATCGGTGCGCGTCCTGCTTGAACAATCAACTGCACGCCACCTTCGATCTTCAGCTCAACCGCTTGCTTGTTCCCGAGCGCCATCATCATCTCGCAGGTGACTCGGCCTTCCTTCATCGAGCCACCGGTCAGATGATGGACGCCACCGAGCGATAGCATTTGCGAACCGTACTCTGCGGTGGTGACATGACCCACGACCTCGCCGCGATGTCGAATGCTGGCGCGCTCCGGGCCGAGGTAGCGATCGGTATCGATTTTTACTTTGAAGCTGCAGTAGCTGAAAATGCCTTCGGTCACCACCGTGACCATATCAACACCGTTCAGCGTGGATGACACCATGAACGGCGCGGGCTTGTAATCCGGGTAGGTGGTGCCTGCACCGACACCGGTTACGAACAGCTCAGTCGATGTATCACGCGTTAACAATACCAGCGGATCGACCCGCGTTAAAACGCCTTGTACATTGGCGTATCGATCACACGCGCCACTACGGCCTTCGGTAATTTGGCATAGCACCGGGCACGCATTGCACTCGATTTTGTTGGCCGCCATGTTCTCGCTGCGTGGGCGCGATTTATCCAGCACGCGCACCTCGCTCTGTGCAGACGACAACTCGTCGGCATTATCAGCGCTGTGGTCCACCCGGTTATGCGCGGTCATGTTGCTGGATTGAAGCGTGATGTTGCAAGAGCGCGGCGCGGACCCGATCGGGGGTCGCGGGCAACGTGTGCACGCGTATGCCTGTAGCGTCATGCAAGGCATTCAAAATCGCCGGCGCAGTCGCAATCAAGGCCGGCTCACCGACACCCTTGGCACCGTAAGGACCAATCGGCTCGGGGTCTTCAATGAGATGCACGATGATGGGTGGAATATCGCCCGCTGTCGGTATCAGATAGTCGTGCAGGTTATCGGTGCGACCGCTGATATATTCCTCCATCAAGGCCATGCCCACGCCTTGTGCGATACCACCATGAATCTGACCCTCGACCTGGGTCGGGTTAATCGCTCGGCCCACATCATGCGCCGCATGAATATGCAACACCTTGATCGTACCGAGCTCTATGTCGACTTCTATCTCGGCAAACTGCGCAGCAAAACCATAGGTGGCGTATGGCACACCCTGCCCATCTGCATCCAGCGGCACTGTCGGTGGATTGAAGTAGCCGCGACCGAGCGCAACATCCCCATTAGCGACATCTGCAAGCTTGCTCAAATCAATCGTGCGCGTGACATCGCCCTGCTGCCCGATCAGCTGAGTACCCTGCAGGCTTAAGCGGGCCGGCTCGCTCATCTGCAAAAGCTGCAACAACTGACGCCGCAAATCTTCACCCGCAAACTTGGCGGCATTACCCGACACAAACGTCTGGCGCGAGGCGGATGATTTACCCGCGTCTTCGGTCAGATCCGTATCTCCCATCACCTGATCGATCAGCGACAAAGGCAAGCCGACCGCATCAGCAAATATCTGCGGCATCACGGTCGCGGTACCCTGCCCGATTTCTTGTGCGCCGTTGTACAAAAACAAGCGGCCATTCGCACGTAGCGAACCGGTCATGGTGGATGGATTCGCGATGACCGTATTACCAATGCCGTACCACATGCAGGCAATACCTACGCCACGACGACGGTTCGACTGCGTTTTGCTACTCGCAGCGTGAAGGTTGAATTGCTGTGCTGCAGACTGTGCTGCATGCCACGCAGGCTGCAAGACCTCAAGACACTGACGCATACCGACACTGGCAACCAGTATTTGACCGGTTGCAGTTGGCTCACCAGTACGAATCGCGTTATTCAAACGAAACTGTAAACGATCAGTCGCGGTTTTCTCTGCCAACTCGTCGAGCAAAGCCTCGGTCACGATGTGAGCCTGTGGCACACCGAACCCACGAAACGCACCAGCGACCGCATTGTTGGTATACACCGCACGCGTTAGCGCGCGCAGGTGAGGAACGAAATACGGCCCCGTCGAATGTACCGGCACGCGGTTCGCTACCGTGCTGCCCCAGCTGGCGTATGCCCCGGTATTGAAGTCACCATGAAAATCCAGCCCGATTAACTTGCCTTCAGCATCACAGGCGTAGCGCGCACGTATCTCGGACGGGTGGCGCTTGGTGGTGGAACCCATCGACTCGCTGCGGCTATAAATCGTGCGTACAGGTCGCTTGAGTGTCCATGCGGCGACTGCAAGCAGCGGCTGTATCGATACATCGAGTTTGCCGCCAAACCCGCCACCAATCTCGGACGGCACAATATGAACTGCGTCTTTCGGTAGACGGAGTACACGGGCGACTTCTTCCTGATCCATCACCGGCGTCTGCGTGCAAGCAAACACTCTTAAGCGCTCGCGACCATGCTCAACAAACACCTCGGCATAGCCCGCCTCAGGTTCGATATACGCATGCTCAACATAACTGGTGCAGTACGTATCTTCAGCGACATACGCTGCCTGATCCAGTGCTTGCTCGATATCGCCCTTCACCACGCGGCCATGGCACAGCACATTATCTTTAGCAAAATCGTGCAGCAACTGATCGGGTTTGGCGAGCGCCTGCGCTGGCGTTTCCATCGCGGGCAATACCGTCCATCGAATCGGCATGTCGGATTCCGGAATCGCCTGCACCGCGTGCTGCTCACCGATGATGAGCATAACGGCCTCGCCACGCATGCGCACAAAATCTTTCGCGAGTACGGGCTGATCTTTCGGTTGAGGGAATACCGCGAAGCTGTTTTCCGGAACATCATCAGCCGTCAGCACCGCCACTACGGCCGGGTGACGCTGACGAAATGCCTGCATATCGACGATTTCAAATCGTGCGCTTTGGTGTGGCGAGCGCACCGTACGTATCCACAGACAGTCAGCTGGAAATTGATCAGCACCGAAGCGTGCCGCGCCAGTCAGCTTGGCAGGCGCATCAAGCCGCGCAACGCGGGCACCCACTGCACTACCTGCTGCGAGTTCGTTACACCTCACTGAATGATGCATCTCAGTGCGTGATACCTCTGCACGCACTACATCATCATCATCAGCAGCACCAGCACCTGCACCTGCAGATTCGGTACCAACCAAGGATTCTTGCGTAGCGCTTACCGACAGCACCGCTTCCACAATTTTTCTGTAGCCGGTACAACGACACAATACGCCACCAAGGCCATCCAGCACCTGCTGCTCGGTCGGATGCGGATGGCGCTGCAGCACATCGGTAGCGGCCATCAACATACCCGGCGTGCAGATGCCGCACTGCGCCGCGCCGTGATGCATGAATGATTGCTGCAAGGCGTTGAGCTTGCCGTCATTTGCAAGACCTTCGACGGTCGTCACTGCGCGACCCACGCACTGACCTGTGGCAGTCAAACACGCGCAGACCTGTTCACCATCGAGCAGCACGGTACATGCGCCGCAATCACCGGCATTGCAGCCGATCTTGGTGCCGGTCAGCCCGAGCTCATCCCGCAAGGTATCGGACAGTCGACGTGCCGGGTTGCGGATGTCGACACGTTTGCCGTTCACGGAGAACGACAGCGCCTGACTAATTTGCGCCTCGATCGGCTTATTCATGCATGGCCTCGGCAATCGCTCGACGCACCAAGGTCAGCGCCGCATCGACACGGTACTCGGCAGTGCCTCGCACATCATCAATTGGCGATAGCACCGAAAGATCGTCATCATGAACCACATCAACCAGAGCGCTGTTGGCGGGCCGGCCGATTAATTTCTGCTCGAGCGCATGAAGACGCTGCGCGACAGCTGAGCAAGACCCAACGGCCAGCGCGATGTGCTGGAGCAGGCCTTGCTGTATCTCGATGACGACGGACACCATCACGATGGATATCACCAGATAGCGACGATGACCCAGCTTCAGAAAGGCTGAATGTGCATCCGGGCGATGTGGGATCAGTATCGCTGTCACCAGCTCATCAGTATGACGCGCTGTCTTTCGACTACCCAGCAAAAAATCCTGCAAAGGACTGCGTCTGGTCCCGCGTACCGAGGCCAGCTCTACCTCAGCGTCCAGCGAGAGTAAGACGGGCACGCCATCAGCTGCCGGCGACGCGTTGCAGATATTGCCGGCAATGGTGCCGGTATTTTGAATTTGTATGCCACCGACCTCGCGGGCAGCTGCCTGCAGACCGTGTAACTGCGGCGGCAACTGCGCGCGTACCAGCGTTGACCACGTTGTAGTGGCGCCGATGCGCCAGTACTGATCGTGTAACTCGATACCGGACAGATCCTTAAGCGCAGTGATATCAAGCACTGTTGCAGGTGAGGCGGGATGGCGGTTCGCGCCATGACTTTGGGTGCTGCCAAGATGGCCAGTATCGCTAAAGAGAGTGCTGCTCTGCGTCGGATAAATATCGGTGCCGCCAGCGAGTACCTGGCATGAACCCGAGGCCAGCGCGTGCAGCGCATCATTCAAATTGCTCGGTCGCAGATAATCAGCATAAATCATGGCAAGCGCATCATGATGAGCGTTGCTCGGGAAACCGCGACCGCAGGTGTATCGTTGTTATAAGCTGCATCACAAACATATCCGACCGAGAAACCGAGTGCCAAATGTTTAGTGCCCACTACATTTTAAGTGTACCGTAGCATGCAACCAATACACCAGCAAAATGCACTGCAAAACGTACTAGTCCTATTTTAAAAATGGCAAGCGACGGTAAAACCAAAAGGCCCCGAGCGCGGCAAGCGCGTGCTGTCGAGACTCGCGAGGCGATTTTGAAAGCGGCTACCCGGATATTTGCCAAACATGGCTTTAGCGGCGGTCGGGTCGAGCAGATTTCTCAGCTCGCCAAGACCCACGACCGCATGATTTATTATTATTTTGGCAGCAAAGAGAGGCTGTTCATTGAGGTGCTGGAAACCACCTACCAGCGCCTGAATGACGCCGAGGCCGCGCTCAAAATCGACCTTGCCGATCCGCTCGCCTCATTACGCACAGTCGTGCGATTTAATTGGCAGTATTTTCTTGAACACCCGGAGTTCATCACCCTCCTCAACAGCGAGAACCTGCATCAAGGCCGGCATGTAAAAAAGTCGACCAAGGTGGCGCAGCTATCATCACCTGCAGTGAATGTACTGGCAAAGATATTGAAAGCCGGCACGCAGCAAGGCTTGTTCAGAAAAGATGTCAGCGCGCGTGAGTTGTACCTGACAATTGCCGCACTCGGTTATTTCTATTTATCCAACCGCTATACACTCAGCGCATTTTTGAATACCGAGTTACTGAAAAAATCTGCCGTCAAGCAGTGGCAAGCGTCGATGGTAGATACAGTGACGCGCAAGGTATTGGTGAAGTGAGCTTGATTCATTCAAATGGGTACAACTCTGCCGGCCTCTGACAGTGCCTGCAAATCATCGCTTTCCAGCACTGGCCCTTCGAGCGTGACGCGCTCGGCTTCCACTTTGTCGCTGCGGTACTTCTCCATCACTTTTTTGAGCGCCGGCTTTTGGTGCGTGGTGTCGTAGCCATTGAATACATGTCCGATCAAGCCACGATTCAGATCACTGGTACCCAGCGCCCAATCAGCAATCGGTAGCGTGAGGTTCATATTAACGTGCATCATGATGCCCATATTATGGTGCGCGCTGTGATGACGACGAATCGTATTAATCAAAGGCATGGCGCGCACAAATCGATTTTCAGGCACATGACAACAAAAATGAAAAGTCTCGTACACCATGTAATGACCAATCATGGTGATCGGAAACATATAGCCAGCATCGGACCCTAATAGTAGCCCTGCCAAACCACCGAACAATGCGCTGGCGACCACCAGTACGATCAAGACCCGCCACGGAAAAAATACAATCCGAAACTCTTTGACAGAGTGAATCGTGAAATCATTATCGGTAAAGTACTGATGATGCTGCCGCGTATGGCGATCAAAAATTGCGCGCAACGCAAACACATCTTTGAGGCGATGCATGATGTGCATATGCATGCCCCACTCGACAAAATTGCCTGCGATCGCGATCGGGATAATTAGCAACCATTCCCAAGTCGGGTCAGTCAATTGCGCCACGCACCAGGCGATCGCCGTCATGCCAGCGCCATACATCACGACGATATGCAGTAAGCCGTGGTACCACGGGCTGACTTGCTGCAGGTAGTTGTCTCGAAATCGCGCTTGCTTTTCAGTGATCATCGCGCCCTCCCGCCGGTAGCCTTAATTACACGGATCAGTCCAAGCATACACGTGCTAAGGCGCTACCACCAGCCAGCGCCAATGGTGGGTACGCGACTACGAGATTAGCTAGGAGATCAGCTTTTGGAAATAATTCGGCAACGCAAACAAGCCCTGGTGCGTCGCAGGGTTGTAGTACTGCAGATCGTCGAGACCTGCACCCGCCAATGTTGCCGCGATCTGGTCGGACCCAATGGCGCGTGGATCCAGCTGCTGGCTGCACACCGCTAGTGACCAATAGGCACCGTAAAGCGGGATATAGAGACCCATCGGCGCTACGACCTCGAAATTTTTTACCAAGCCTGAGTAAATCGAGGTCACCACATCCGGACGAAATATCGGCGAACCCGTGTGCAGCACCATCGCACCACCCGGATTCAGGATATTTTTGACGGATGCAAAAAACGCGGCCGTATAAAGCGCTGAGGCAGGCGTATCCGGATCCGTCAGATCGAGCAGCACTAAATCAAAACGCTGATCGGTTTCGCGCACAAACGCAAGACCATCACCGATGCGAATCTCGACCCGCGGATCGTCCAGCGCGCCGTGATGAATATTGCCAAAAAACTCGCGCGCGACACGGATTACCGCTTCATCCAACTCCGCAATCACCACACG
>VGHX01000032.1 GCA_016868055.1 Betaproteobacteria bacterium | reverse complement strand
ACGAATGAGTGTATGTAGCTGGGTTTTTCTTTGCTCTTGCAGCGATTGCATGCGACTGCTGCCAAGCGAGGCACGCAGACGCTGCGCTGCGAGCTCCGCCTCATCAAATGACAGTGATGTCAGGTAAGCAGTCATGGCATCTTGATCCAATTGGTCAAGTGCAACCGGTGTGGCCGCAGTGTCACCTGCACCGGACTGGCCACTTTTGTCTTCGAACATGGCATCGAACTGCGCCGCGACCCACTGAGTACATTGCTCGAAGGCCTGTATCAGCGCTTCTACATCGGCATAACCCATCATTTGCGCGATCCGAAGCCTGTCGTCTTCATTCGCAGGCAGCACATGACTCTGCGCATCATCAAGGTATTGGATGCGGTGTTCCAAATTGCGCAAGAAGGTATAGCTATCGAGCAATCGAGCCACAATATCAGGCGCCATCAACTTTTTATCAGCAATTGTTTTTAGCGTAGTTCGTGTTGATCGGTCGCGAAGCGCAGGGTCACGACCACCGCGGATCAACTGAAACACTTGTGCCAGAAACTCGATCTCCCGAATTCCGCCACGCCCAAGTTTGACGTTCCTGTTTTTTTGCGGGTGACGTGTTTCTTGACGAATCACTTCAGCACGGATTTGCCCATGCATTGTTCGTAGCGCTTTGATCGCACCAAAGTCAAGGTAGCGCCGGTACACAAATGGCTGCACGGTCTGTGCCAGGGTCTCGATGTCCTCAACAGTGCCTGTCAGCGCGCGCGCTTTGACCCAGGCGTAGCGCTCCCATTCACGTCCCTGAGTGACCAGGTAGGTTTCTAGCATCGAGAAGCTTGCCGCTAAAGGACCCGAGCCACCATTCGGACGCAAGGCCATATCGACTCTGAAGCTGAACCCATCCTCGGTAATTTCAGCAATATCGGCAATCAGCTTGCGACCCAGTCGTATGAAAAACTCGTGATTCGACAGCCCGCGCTGATCTTGAGCCGTGCACGCCGTTTCACCATCTTCCGCGTACAAGAAAATCAGATCGATATCTGACGATACATTCAGCTCGAACCCGCCTAACTTGCCCATGCCCACCACAATCATCTGCTGGGCTCGACCCGATTCCTCGCCGGTCGGCACACCATGTTGCGCGCACATTTCCTGATAGCGCGCGTTCAGATGGGTATTGACGACAAAATCGGCAAAGCGCGAAATTGCCATGAGTACCTCGGCCAGATCGGCCCGGCCGGCCAAGTCGCGTGCCACGATTGTTGACACCAAATGATTACGAAGACGTCGCATGGCGGCCGGTAGCGATCTCGTGCGCGTCAATTGCTGCTGCAGCAAACCGGCAAGGTCTAGCTGGTCAAGCGATAATTCGGCCAGTGCCTCCAGCTCTGCGGCTCGCGCTGGCTCAGCCGCAAGCCAGTGTTGAACGAAACGCGAGGCGGTTCCGTGAGCCAAGAGGGATTTGGTGGTCATGATGTGGTTCTGAATGGGTAGCGCGCAGGCGCTAGCTGCTTGCAGATATGATAATAAGATTGCTGCCGACCCGGACTCAATACCCACGACGCGGCCCGCCTGAAACTGATGATACTTGCCCTTGATGTCGACTGAGCCGCCAACCGCCGAAACAACCTCGCCAGCTCGTGCGAGTCGGTTGGCTGCGCTGGCGGCATTGGCGAGTTCACTGACTTACCTGTCGCGTCGGACGGTCTATTGGTTGGCTGTCACGGCTGCCGTCGGCTATTTCGCTTTTTGCGCGCTGTTTCTGAGCCTGCGCTACGTTATCTTGCCTAATGTCGACAACTATAAAGTCGACGTGGGTCGGGTCGCGAGTCACATGTTGAATCGACCTGTCGAGATCGCCGGTATCAGTGCGCGGTGGTACGGGCTGATGCCCGAGCTGCAGCTGTCAGGCGTACTGATCCGTGACGTGCACGGAGAGCAGGCGCTGTTGCTGCCCGAGGTGAATGCGACGCTCTCGTGGTCGTCTGTACTTGGTCAGATCCAGCTGCGCTCGCTTGAATTGATCAGCCCCGATCTAGACATCGAGCGTAGTACCGATGGTCGTCTGTCTGTGGCGGGTATGCTGATTGATACCAACCAGCCGGACGACGGGCAGTTACTGGAGTGGTTGCTGGACCAGCCAGAAATTGTGATCCGGTCTGGTCGTGTACGTTGGACAGATCATCAGCGTAATGCCCCGGCGTTGGTGCTGTCTGACATCAGCTTCGTGCTTCGCAATGGCTGGCGGTCGCATCAAGCCGCGCTCAGAGCGACACCGCCGACGGAGATATCAGCGCCGATTGATCTACGCGCAGATTTCACCCACCCCCCTTTCTTGAGCAAGCGTTCCGATTTCTCGCAATGGTCGGGCAAGATCTATTCCGATTGGCGCGACGCACGCTTCGATGCGTGGAAGCCCTTTCTGGACTTGCCGCTGAAGCTTGCCGGCGGCGAGGGCGCGTTGCGCACCTGGTTAAGCCTTGATCGCGGCATCATCGACAACATCACCGCTGACATCGCCTTGAAAAATGTCTCAATGACCTTGGCAGAGGATCTGCAGCCCTTGAAGTTGATTGAGGTGAGTGGCCGTATCTCTGCAGAGGAGTCGCGCGCTGGACTTAAAAACACGTGGTTTTCTTTCGGTCGTACCGGTCATCAGATTGAGCTCACCGATTTTTCCTTGCGTACCGAGCAAGGCTCGGTGCTGCCTCGTACGACAGCGAGTCACCGCTTTACCCCTGCCAGTGGCGCCAAGCCAGAGCGGCACGAATTCAAAATCACCCAACTCGATCTGGACGCGCTGTCGCGTCTGGCAGATCACTTGCCGTTTTCAGCATCCGAGCGAAAACTTCTGGGCGACCTTGGTTTGCGCGGACAACTGAAAGATTTTTCTGCGAACTGGGAGGGTGTGCTTCCGGGTGAGTCAGCGTTCAAGCTACGCGGGAGTTTTGAGCGCTTGGCTGTACGGCACCGTCTGGCAGCGACAGATAATTCTCCTGCACGCGTGCTGGGGTTCGACGGTTTGTCGGGTGAGATTGATGCTGATCAGGAGGGTGGCCAGATCAAGCTCAGGGGAGAGAACAGCACCTTGCAGACGGCACATTTTCTCAATGCGCCCGCCTTGTCGCTCGAGCAGCTGGCGCTTGATGGCAGTTGGACTTTCCGCGAAAACCGGCGTGCGCTGGCGATCAAGCTCGGTCGTTTGGATTTCCAACAAGCCGGGCTAAAAGGAAAAATTGAGGGAACCCATTTACTGCCTTGGCCTTTAGCGTCGAATAAATTCGGTAGCGTTGATCTGCGGGCGCATTTTCCGGCGCTGGCGTTAAACCGCGTTACGAATTATCTGCCGTCGGCAATCGGGCGCGAGCCGCGTGACTGGATAAGCGCGGGTTTGCTGGACGGTCGCGCCGAGGACGTCAACATCACGCTTCGTGGCGAGCTTAGCCAGTTTCCGTTTCGTGCCAAACCCGGCGCAGCGAGCGACGGTGTGTTTCAGCTGAGCGCCCGGGTCAGGCAAGGCCGACTTAGTCCAGCGCCACAACTACTCGCTGCAGACCGTCGCTCTTTGCTGTGGCCGCGGATCGAGGATATCGAGGCGCAGGTCAACATCGATCGATCCCGGTTGCAGATTCGCGCCGACAGCGCCAAGACCCTTGGCGTGCCGCTATCGAATGTGGATGTGGTGATTCCTGATCTGATGGCCAGTGCCCCTTACCTCGATATCAACGGCAACGCCAGCGCGCCGCTCACTGCGATGCTGGGTTATGTCGCCGCCACGCCGGTCGGTGGCTGGATCGACCATCTCACGGCGGATACCCGCGCATCGGGCGCCGCCAAGCTGAACCTGAAAATGCAAATACCCTTGACCGACGCTGGAAAAGTCGTGGTGCAGGGCGCGCTGAAATTCGCTGGTAATGAGGTGCAGCTCTGGCCTTCATTACCGGCGCTCAGCGCTGTGCAGGGTGAGCTCGCCTTCTCCGACCATGGGTTCCAAATTGCATCGCTGCAGGGTAACGCACTCGGCGGAAATGTCACGGTCAGCGGCGGCAGCCAGCGCGATGGCAGTACCCAAATTCGTCTTGATGGCGCGGTCACCGCCGAGGGTATTGGGCGATTCGTGACAGCGAGCGCCGCGAAGCGCCTCACGCGTAAGTTATCTGGCGGTACGCGTTACCTCGCCAACATCAAAATCCGCGATCAGCGCCTAGATTTTTCATTGGACTCCAATTTGGTTGGTTTGGGCATTGATCTGCCTGCGCCGTTGCGCAAGGCAACGCTGGAAAGTTTTCCCATGCGCTTCTCGATGACGCCCACCACCTTACTCGACAATGCAACGCAGGCAGAAGAAATTCGATTCACGCTTGGTCGTAATATCTCGGCACGCTACCTGAGAACACGATCAACCGCGCCGAACGCTAACTGGAAATTGGTACGCGGCGGTGTTGGTGTCGGCACTGCAATGCCCACCAATGATAGTGGCGTCGCACTCGCTATTAACGTGCCAACGCTTGATGCTGATGCTTGGCGTAATGTGTTCAATAGCTTGGGATCAGACACTGCATCAGCCTCAGAAAATTCTTCTCCGGAGCAGACTTTTTTTGCGGTTGATGCGATTAATCTGCGTGCAACAGAGCTAACGTTTGCAGAGCGCAGCTTTGATAACGCCGTGATTGGTGCCAACCGAATTCGTGGTGGGTGGCAGATCAATCTCAATATGAACACCTTGGCAGGGCGCGCGACTTGGGAAGACCCTTGGTTTGAACGCGGCGCGGGCAAGATCACCGCCAGATTGACGCAGTTGAAGATAGAAGAGCGTGATCGGTCTGATGTGAGTGATTTATTGTCGGGTAAAAAATCATTTACCGAACTGCCGGGGCTGGATGTGGTTGCGGATAACTTTGAGCTACGCGGCATGAAACTCGGACGGCTGGAACTAGCAGCAACCAATAGCAGCCTCAATAATGGTCCGGGTCGTGAGTGGCGGATTAGCAAGCTGACGATCACCAACCCCGGCGCCAACCTGCGCGCCACGGGTCGCTGGCTTGCAAGTCGTACTGATAGCCAAAGTTTTTTGAACTACCAGATGGATATTACCGATGCCGGGCAGCTGCTTGATCGTGTCGGATTTGAGCGCACTATGCGCGGTGGTAAGGGAAAGATCGAGGGCGATCTCAGCTGGCGTGGTGATCCATCGCAGTTCGATTTTCCCACCATGGCGGGCAGTCTCAGCCTGAAACTCGGTAGCGGCCAGTTTCTGAAGGCAGATCCGGGCGTTGCCAAATTACTCGGCGTGATGAGTCTTCAGTCTTTACCGCGCCGTCTGACACTGGATTTTCGCGATATATTTTCCGAAGGCTTTGCGTTCGATAGTATCGCTGGCACTGCAACCATTTCGCGCGGTACCCTGAAAACAGATAGCTTCAAGATGCGGGGGCCGAATGCCGTGGTGCTGATGGACGGCACTGTAGATCTGAGTAATGAAACCCAGAATCTAACGGTAGTGGTTATTCCGGAGTTGAACGCCGCCGGTGCTTCCGTTGTATACGGTCTGGCGGTTAACCCGGTGGTTGGGTTGGGCGCATTTCTTGCGCAGTTCTTTTTGAAAAATCCTGTCGCTGCGGTGCTGACCCAAGATTACCAAGTGACAGGTCCCTGGAAAGATCCGGTCATCAAGAAACTTCCTCCGCGTCGTAAGCCAGCTGAGCCGAGCGCGATACCATTCGGAACACAAAATGAACGTGACAGAGCCAATTAAGCAGTTTCAAGTTGCCGCAGTGCAGATGGTATCTACACCAGAGCCTGCCCGGAATTGCGAAACCGTCGCGCGACTGGTGCGCGTTGCCGCTGCCGCTGGCGCGCGGCTAGTGTTACTGCCCGAGTACTGGCCTATCTTGGGCCACAGCGAACATGACAAGCTCGAGATCGCGGAGCGAAGTGGTGATGGCCCACTGCAAAATTTCCTTGCTGATCTCGCGCGTGAATGTGGTGTCTGGTTATTGGGAGGCACGCTGCCGTTGACGTCGGAGCAACCCGGCAAAGTACTAAATAGCCTGATGGCCTACGCGCCGGACGGCAGCCTCGCCAAGCGCTACGACAAAATCCACCTGTTTGGCTTTGCCCGCGGCGAAGAATCTTACGATGAGTCACGCACTATCGCGCCGGGGTCGGAAGTCGCGGTGTTGCAGACACCCTTTGCGCGGGTAGGTCTGTCGATTTGCTACGACTTGCGCTTCCCCGAGTTGTATCGCGCTATGGGACAGTGCGATCTGATCGTCATGCCTGCCGCATTCACGGCCACGACGGGTCGCGCACACTGGGAGATTTTACTGCGTGCGCGTGCCATCGAGAATCAGTGCTTTGTGCTCGCCGCCGCCCAAGGTGGGCTACATCCGAATGGTCGCCGTACTTGGGGTCACAGCATGCTTGTCGACCCTTGGGGTACGGTGCTGGCACAACTGGCAGAGGGCGAGGGCGTCGTGTCAGGCGAAGTCGACCTGAACGCAATGACAGGAGTCCGCAATAGCTTGCCAGCGCTGAGACACCGAAAGCTTTAGACGTAGCGGTGCTCGGCGCGTCGGTCACCAATCCATTAAAATCCGTCTTCATCTACCCACAACCACACTTGGTATGAACATCATAGAACCCAACTTGCAATCGCACAGTACCGCCAGCCAATTGCTGCTGACACCGAATGGTTTGGATCACGGCAAATTGCTGAATGTGTTGGGTTCGATTTTCACTCACAAGGTGGACTACGCGGACCTCTACTTTCAATTCACTAAAAGCGAGAGCTGGAGTCTGGAAGAGGGCATCGTCAAGACCGGTAGTTTCTCGATTGATCAGGGGGTAGGCGTACGCGCTATCTCGGGTGATAAAACTGCCTTCGCTTATTCCGACGAAATTTCCGAGCGCGCACTGCTAGATGCAGCAGAGGCCACGCGCACTATTGCACGCCGTGGCGCGGGTCGAATCAAACTCGCCTCGTCGATCAAGCCGGGCTCAGCGCGGGCGCTATATAACGCGCATGATCCTGTGATCTCGTTGGATGCTACGACCAAAGTACAGTTACTGGAAAAAATCGAACGCCTCGCGCGCGCTAAAGATCCGCGTATCGTGCAGGTTATGGCAGGGTTGTCGGGCGAGCACGATGTGGTGCTGGTAGTGCGAAGCGACGGCGTGATTGCGGCTGATGTGCGGCCGCTGGTGAGAATGTCGCTCACCGTCATCGCCGAGCACAATGGCCGACGCGAGGTCGGTACTGCCGGCGGTGGTGGACGCTACGACTTCCAATACTTCAGTGAGGAATTACTGCACAAGTATGTTGACGACGCCGTAAATGCCGCGCTGACCAACCTCGAGGCAAAACCCGCACCTGCGGGCCCCATGACGGTGGTGCTCGGCCCAGGCTGGCCGGGTGTCCTGTTACATGAAGCGATTGGACACGGTCTGGAAGGCGACTTTAATCGCAAGGGCTCCAGCACTTTCGCAGGTCGTATCGGTGAGCGCGTTGCAGCCAAAGGCGTCACCGTCGTGGATGACGGCACCATCGCAGACCGGCGCGGTTCATTGAACATTGACGATGAAGGCAACCCGACCCAGTGCACCACGCTGATCGAAGACGGGATATTACGTGGTTATATTCAAGACACGCTCAATGCGCGGCTCATGAAAATGCCAACCACCGGTAACGGCCGGCGCGAGTCGTATGCGCATCTGCCAATGCCCCGTATGACCAACACCTATATGCTGGCCGGTGATCGTGATCCTGATGAGATTATCGCTTCGGTTAAAAAAGGCTTATACGCCTCGAATTTTGGTGGCGGCCAGGTCGACATCACTAATGGCAAGTTTGTGTTCTCTGCCAGCGAGGCCTGGATGATTGAGGATGGCAAGTTGGCCTACCCGGTCAAGGGCGCTACGCTGATCGGTAACGGACCGGATGTGTTAAACCGCGTCTCCATGATCGGCAAAGACATGAGGCTTGACTCGGGCGTTGGCGTTTGCGGTAAAGATGGCCAGAGCGTGCCGGTCGGCGTGGGGCAACCCACCCTGCGGATTGAGGATCTGACCGTCGGCGGCACAGGCTGACATCCCACGCAGCTGGCATTAATGGGGTGAAAAGTCAGTATTAACAATAAGCTACCATTGCTTGCCAAGTCGGCTGATTTATAGGACTATTCGAGGCCTGATTTATTTTTACGTAGTCGAATTCAATGACTGCTCTGCACTTTTTCTTTGAGTTTTACTTTAGCTACCCCAGCCCTCGGGCGGTGGAGAAGCGGTAAGTTCACGACAAAGCAGAACAGAAACCGAATCTTTGAAACCGCCAGCGATGGCGGTTTTTGTTTTTATACCCGAGACAACTCTGGAGAAACCATGCCACGCACTGATGATCTGAGGATCAGAGAATTGAAAGAGCTAACGCCGCCATCGCATTTACTGCGCGAATTTCCGTGTGACGAGAAAATCGCGACGGTCACTGCCAACGCGCGTACTGCGCTGCATCGCATCCTGCATGGGCAGGATGATCGATTAATGGTCGTGATCGGACCTTGCTCCATTCACGATACCAAGGCGGGTATGGAGTATGCACATCGCTTGATCGAGCAGCGAGAGCGTTTTAAAGATGATCTTGAAATCGTGATGCGCGTCTACTTCGAAAAGCCACGCACTACGGTGGGCTGGAAGGGTTTGATCAACGATCCTTATCTCGATAATAGCTTCCGTATTAATGATGGCCTGCGCATTGCGCGCGAACTGCTGGCGCAGATTAATGCATTGGGTTTGCCAGCGGGTACCGAGTTTCTCGATGTGATCAGCCCGCAATACATTGCTGACTTGATCAGCTGGGGTGCGATTGGTGCGCGTACCACCGAGTCACAAGTACACCGTGAGCTGGCGTCGGGTTTGTCGTGCCCGGTTGGTTTCAAGAACGGCACTGATGGCAACATCAAGATTGCAGCCGATGCAATTAAAGCCGCATCGCAACCGCATCATTTTTTATCGGTGACTAAAGGCGGTCACTCGGCCATTGTCTCTACCGGTGGCAATGAGGATTGTCACATCATTTTGCGCGGCGGCAAGGCACCTAACTACGACGCGGCCAGCGTCGAAGAGGCATGTATCGCGCTTGGCGCGAATGGCCTGGCACAAAAGCTGATGATTGATGCGTCACACGCGAATAGCTCCAAGAAGCCGGAGAACCAAGTGCCGGTTTGCGCGAGTATTGGTGAGCAAGTGGCTGCAGGTGACGATCGCATTATCGGCGTGATGGTGGAGTCACACTTGGTGGGTGGCCGTCAGGATCTGGTAGCCGGTAAAGAACTGACCTATGGCCAGTCGATCACCGATGGTTGCATTGATTGGGATAGCAGCGTACAGGTACTGGAAAACTTGGCGGCCTCAGTGCGACAGCGTCGACTGCACAGCGAAAAAGAGTAGGCTTCGCTTGGGTCAACTGCTGTCGAATTCTTGATAGCGAAAGGAGTAGGCGGCGCTTGGGTCAAAAGCTGTCGAAGTCATCAGGCTTTGGGTGATGCATCATGCCGGCGCAGGCCGGCATCCAGTGCTTGATGGTAGAACTGATTAATCGCGGAAGTTGTTGAATTCCAGCGGCAGATCAGTCACCTCTTTTTTTAGTAGGGCAATCGTCGCCTGCAAGTCATCGCGCTTCGCGCCTTGCACACGCACGGATTCGCCCTGAATGCTCGCCTGGACCTTGATTTTGCTGTCCTTGATGATGCGCTGAATTTTTTTTGCGGCATCAGTCTCAATGCCATTCTTCACCTTGATCACCTGCTTGACCTTATCGCCGCCGATTTTCTCGATCTTGCCAAGGTCCAGGAAGCGAATGTCCACATTGCGCTTGGCCATTTTATTGGTTAGCACATCGCGCACCTGCCCCAACTGGAAATCACTATCTGCATAAGCAGTGAGCTCATGCTCTTTTTGCTCGACACGCGCGTCACTGCCTTTGAAATCAAAACGGGTAGTGATCTCTTTATTAGCCTGATCAACCGCATTTCTAACCTCGACCTGATTGGCTTCGGAGACGATATCAAATGAGGGCATGGACTACTCCGGATAAAAATAGGTGCCGCGTATTATAGAGGACCGCCGCGGCCTGACCGTAGCTCGGTCGGTATAATCTGAAGCACATGGCATCTCAACTCGATATCCAGCCTGATTGCTCGCTGCGCGCATTGAATACCTTTGGTATTGATGCCAAAGCCGCACATTATCTCGAGGTGAGTGATGTCGGGCAGCTCCATGCGGTGTATCTTGATCCAAGTCTGCGCGCCATGCCGAGGCTGATAATCGGCGGTGGAAGCAATCTACTGCTGACGAAAGATTTCCCCGGGCTAGTGCTGCATATCGCTACGCTGGGTATGGCGGTTACTGGCGAAGACGAGCAGCATGTATTCGTCGCAGCAAAGGCGGGTGAGAACTGGCACAGATTTGTGCAGTGGACACTGGCGCAAGGCTTCCCCGGACTGGAAAACTTATCGCTGATACCGGGTAGCGTTGGCGCTTCACCCATTCAAAATATTGGCGCCTATGGTAGCGAGCTCGCCGACTATTTCCACGCATGTGACCTATTTGATTTGCGCACGGGTGAGATACAGTCATTGACCAAGCAAGATTGCCGCTTTGCTTATCGCGATAGCGTGTTCAAGCATGAGCTACGCGACTGTGCCGTGATCATCAATGTCACTTTTGCTTTACCCAAGCGATGGCAAGCTAATCTGCGCTATTCAGAATTAGCGAATGAACTTTCTACGCGCGGTATCCATGCGCCTACCGCGAGTGACATCAGCCAGGCGGTGATTGCGATTCGTACGCGTAAGCTACCTGATCCTGCCAAGATCGGAAATGCTGGCAGCTTCTTCAAGAATCCGGTGGTTACAGCAGAACAGCGTGATGCCTTGTTAGCGCAGTACCCTTCGCTCGTCAGCTACCCGCAAGCCAACGGGGGCTTCAAGCTGGCGGCAGGTTGGCTGATAGAGCATTGTGGTTGGAGGGGAAAGACGATCGGCGCTGCCGGAATACATTCACAGCACGCGCTGGTACTGGTCAACCATGGCGGCGCTAGCGGCGCCGACTTGCTACGCGTGGCGAATCAAGTGCGAGACGACGTGCTCATGAAATTCGGTGTGGTGTTAGAGGCAGAGCCCTTGATTGTCTAAGACTTTGTTATTTTAGAAGCTGTGTCGCTAACCCTTGCTCCGCAAGTAGTTCAACAGCCTGCTTATCGAAAGAGATAAAAGTTTCGCCGCCCAGCCACGTACCTTCATACGCCATCACGCCATCGGCGAAGTCGCCGCCCGCCTCAAGCAGCGCCAGTCCGGCTTCAACGGCAGGCCGATTCGTCATCACGTTCTTCGTATCTAGTAACGCACGAATTGCGGTGGAGATAGACCCACTATGAAAGCCGTAAACTCGTCTGAGAACCCAAACGAATTCACATAGACATGGTATTGAAACCACGATTAGCGACGCTGTTTTTAGTATCTTGGCTGCGGCACTTGCTTATTTTATGTCATCACGTACGGTAGCCCGTACCAAGACATTCGTATCAACCGATATCTTCACTTTTTTCCGGCCCAGCCTGCTGAGGCAGCTTCGTTCATCTCTTCGATTGTCGCCACCTTGGCTGTTTTACCTGCAAGCAGACCGAGGAAGCTATCGATCGAGCCAGCCGGTTGCGTGGCCCTGATCCTCAACTCACCGTTAGGCAGCTTTTCAACATCGATACGCTCACCTGGCTCGACACCGAGATGTTGTAGCAAGTCACGTTTGAGTGTTACTTGTCCTTTTGCGGTAACCGTTAGCGAGGCCACGACAGCACTCCAGAGCATTTTGAGGGCATGGTAAGGCGGATTACCATTACCGTCAACGGGCCTTTGGATGGCGTGACGAGCTTCGGTGATACGGCACAATTCTGAGAATGTTGAGCGGTGGTGTTGAGGCGAGATATTGAGCTTGGTCATCTTATATGCACTAGCTGCGACGAAATAGAACTATCGCAGCACGTTAACAGCAAGATGAAAAAACTGGAACTGGCATGCGCCTGATGCATGATACACAACCATCAGGCGCGAGCTCGGTGCGATTAACAGCCGGGCATCAACCAAAGTGACAAACGTAATCCAAGGTCTCAATCGTCTCGATATCAAAGCTGGAATCACCCGGCACATGGAAGCTTTGGCCGCCTTCGTAGGTCTTCCACTCAGTCTCACCTTTTAGGCGAACTCGGCATTTGCCGCCGTTGATCTCCATGATCTCAGGCGCTCCCGTGTTGAACACCAGTGAAGATGGGAAAATCACGCCGACTGACTTTCGCGTGCCGTCCGCAAACAGTACATTGTGTGAAACACATTTCCCATCAAAAAAGATATTGGCTTTCTTGATGACAGAGACATTGTCGAATTGAGTGCTCATTATTTTTCCTTCACTAAAATCTGGTTATTTGCCACGCTTGATCTGTGCGTTCGCGGCGATGCGCATACGTAGCGCGTTCAGCTTGATGAAACCGCCAGCGTCTGCCTGATCATAAGCGCCGCCGTCTTCGTCAAAGGTGGCGATGGTTTGATCGAACAGCGAGTCGGTCTTCGAGTCACGCGACACGACAATCACATTACCCTTATACAGCTTCAAGCGTACCCAGCCATTCACGCGTTGCTGGGTATGATCGATGAGCGTTTGCAGAGCGACACGCTCCGGGCTCCACCAGTAGCCGTTGTAGATCAGCGAAGCGTAGCGCGGCATCAAATCATCTTTCAGGTGGGCGACTTCACGATCGAGCGTAATCGACTCAATCGCGCGATGCGCACGCAGCATGATGGTCCCGCCCGGCGTCTCGTAGCAGCCGCGCGATTTCATGCCCACGTAACGGTTTTCAACCAGATCAAGGCGGCCAACACCATGCTTGCCGCCGAGTCGGTTGAGTTCGGCGAGTGTCTCGGCCGGGCTCAACTTCTTGCCATTCAGCGCAACGATATCGCCATGCGCGAACTCGATATCCAGATACTCTGCCGCGTCCGGAGCAGCCTCCGGGCTGACGGTCCAACGCCACATGGATTCTTCCGCCTCGGCGCTGGGGTTTTCCAGATGCCGACCTTCGTAGCTGATATGTAGCAGGTTGGCGTCCATGGAGTAGGGCGCGCCGCCGCTCTTGTGCTTCATGTCGATCTCAATGCCGGCATCTTCGGCATACTTCAGCAGCTTCTCGCGCGAGAGCAGATCCCACTCGCGCCAGGGTGCGATGATCTTCACGTTCGGCATCAAGGCATAAGCGCCCAACTCGAAACGCACCTGATCATTGCCCTTGCCGGTAGCGCCATGCGAGATCGCGTCTGCGCCGGTTGTGCGTGCAATATCGATCAGGCGTTTTGCGATCAGCGGACGTGCAATCGAGGTGCCGAGCAGATACTCGCCTTCATAGATGGTATTCGCACGGAACATCGGGTACACGAAGTCGCGCACAAATTCTTCGCGTAGATCATCGATGAAAATATTTTCCGGCTTGATACCAAACTTGATCGCCTTTGCGCGCGCTGGCTCTAGCTCTTCGCCCTGGCCCAAGTCGGCGGTAAAGGTGACGATTTCACAGTGATAGTGATCTTGCAGCCATTTCAGAATAACCGAGGTATCCAGTCCGCCTGAGTAGGCAAGGACGACTTTTTTGATGTCACTCATGACGATATCTTCCTAATTTGTTGCGATGGTTTACTGATGGTCTGGGAGAGTTTGATCGATGGTTTGATAATTCGCTGAAGAACAACGGCGAATCAGTCGGTCGGTAAACAATTTATGTGCGAGTCATTCAAACTTCGCCTAGTACGAGATACTCCAGCAGAGCTTTTTGTACATGTAGTCGGTTCTCTGCCTCATCCCACACCACAGACTGTGGTCCGTCGATCACATCGGCAGAGACTTCCTCACCTCGATGCGCCGGCAGGCAATGCATGAACAGTGCGTCTTTGTGAGCGCGTTTCATTTTGTCAGTTTCCACAATCCAGCCATCGAAGGCTTTGAGACGCGCTGCATTTTCTTGTTCATAGCCCATGCTGGTCCAGACATCGGTCGTGACCAGATCTGCACCTTCACAGGCATCGGCCGGATGCGTGAACACGGTGTAACGCTGATGACTTGGTGCGACCAGCGCCGGGTTGATGTCGTAGCCAGCCGGTGTCGATACATTGACGTGAAATCCAAAAACTTCAGCCGCCTGCAGCCACGAGTAGAGCATATTGTTAGCGTCACCTATCCATGCCACCGTCTTGCCATTGATTGAGCCGCGATGTTCTGTGTAGGTGAAGATGTCTGCAAAAACCTGACACGGATGATGCTCATTGGTCAGGCCGTTGATCACCGGTACGCGCGAATGCGCTGCGAAGCGATCAATAATCTCCTGGCCAAAGGTGCGAATCATGATGACGTCGCACATGCGTGACATCACTTGTGCCGCATCTTCCACCGGTTCGCCTCGCCCCAGCTGGCTATCGCGGGTGTTGAGGTAGATCGCCGCGCCACCGAGCTGGTGCATGCCCGCTTCGAACGAGAGCCGCGTGCGCGTCGAGTTTTTTTCGAACACCATCACCAGCGTGCGGTCGAGCAGCGGGTGATAGGTTTCGTAGTTTTTGAACTTACGCTTGATCAGCTTCGTGCGCTCGAACAGGTAGGTGTACTGATCCAGCGTGAAGTCGGCAAACGTCAGGTAGTGTCGGATTGCCATAAATGAAATCGGCGGCCAGCCAGCGGCTGCCGCCGAATTGTTAACTTGTTGGATTATAAAGGGTTTTATGCCGCGCAGGCACGCATCCCAGGCGCAAACCAGCACGGCTGATCGCCGATTCGTTCGAATCAGCGCGAATCAACCTTGATTAACGTGGACCAGAGCTTACCAGCGCCGATTAACGATACCCCGGCTGCTGCTGCGACTCATGCCGCAGTTGCAGATACAAGGCATGGCGGGATTCTTGAATCTCACCGCGCATCACTGCATCGGTAATCGCGCAGCCTGGTTCGGCGGCGTGGTGGCAGTTGGTGAAGCGGCACTGGCCCAGATGCGGCGCGAACTCACGGAATGCGCGCTCCAGTATGCCTTCACTGAGGTGATGCAGACCAAATTCCTGAAAGCCCGGCGAGTCAATCACCGAGCTGCTGTCATCTATGCGGTAAAGCCGAGTCAATGTGGTCGTGTGCTTGCCCGTATCGAGTCGCTGCGAAATTTCACGCACCGCGATATCCGCATCAGGCACCAGTAGCCGTACCAACGATGATTTACCCATGCCCGATTGCCCAATCAGGATGGTGGACTGATTTTTTAGCAAGGGTTGCAGGATCGCCAGGCTCTGCGCCGGATCAGTCACTGCGCTCATTTCATGCACCGAATAGCCAAGCGTTGCGTAGTTGGCCAGCCGCGCACGAGCGGCGTCCAGCGGTGCGCTGATGTCGATTTTATTGAGTAGCAGATGCGCCGTGATGCCCGCCGCCTCCGCCGCAATCAGCGCGCGTGACACCAGATCATCCGAGAAACTCGGCTCGGTAGCGACCACGATCATCAGCTGCGTCAGATTGGCAGCAAGTAGCTTTGATCGGTACTGGTCGGATCGGTAAAGAAAGCCAGAACGGGGAAGGATTTCTTCGATAACGCCTTGGTCGGCAGACGTCGGCAGAAAACGGACCTGATCACCGGTCGCAACATCCCGTTTTTTTCCGCGAGTGACGCACAACCATTGTTGTCCTTCAGACTGCGCCAGATAGTGACGGCCATGCGCCGCAACAATCAGGCCCAGTTGTTCTGTCATGCGCGTTGCGATGCGATTTGATCGATTTTCGCCGCACAGATGAAGTCATTGTGCGACAGACCACCACGACCCTGATTCACCGAGTGCGTGCTGTAGCCCACGGTACAACGGTTATAGCCCACTACCATCTCGGGGTGGTGATCTTCACGGTGTGCGATATCTGCCACCGCATTCACAAATGCCATGGTGTGATGGTAATCCGCAAAACGGAATTCACGTTGCAGCTGGCCCTCTACGCAAGACCAGTCACTGAGCACCGCAAGCGCCTCATCCAGTTGCTCACCAGACGCTGCATCAGTGAGATGCCGGCAAGATGCGCGAAGCAACTGATCGCGTGTCATGCGCGTTAGGCTGCTAGCAGCCGCTGTACCCGCACACTGGCCGGCGGATGCGAATCATAAAACGCTGAATGCAGCGGGTCCGGGGTGAGCGTCGACGCATTGTCTTCGTAGAGCTTTACCAAAGCCGAGATCAGATCCCCTGAATTGCTGTGTTTTGCGGCAAACGCATCTGCCTCGAACTCATTTTTGCGCGAGGTGATCGACATCAGTGGTGAGAACAGGAAGGTAAAGCTCGGCAGCGCCAGCATAAAGAGAATAAGTGCCATCGCATCATTAGCGCCATTCATCAGCGGTGTTACGCCCAAGCCAGTATAGAACCATACTTGTCCTTTGAGCCAGCCGAGCAGCGCCAGAAAACCTAAAGACAAAATGAACATCACGGCCAAGCGCTTGATCACATGATTCAGCTTGAAGTGGCCCAACTCATGCGCTAGCACCGCCTCAATTTCGTTTGGTGCCAGACGTGACAGCAGAGTATCGAAAAAAACAATTCGCTTGGCGGCGCCAAAGCCGGAGAAGTAAGCATTGCCGTGCGCACTGCGACGCGAGCCGTCCATCACAAACAAACCCTTGCTGGCGAAGCCGACGCGTTGCATCAAACCCTCGATCCGCGTGCGAAGGGTTTCATCCTCTAGTGGCGTGAATTTATTGAATAGTGGTGCGATCAAGCTCTGATAAAAAGCGATCATGAACAACTGGAAACCGCACCACAGTAGCCAGGCATACAGCCACCAAAGATCACCGGCTTTTTCCATCAGCGTGAGTGTGACCCACAGCAGCGGCAAACCAATCGCTGCACCCACCAAACTATGCTTGATCAGGTCGGAGAAAAACAAGCCTGGCGTCATTTTGTTAAAGCCGAAGCGCTCTTCGAGCGTGAACTGCTTGTAGTAGTCGATAGGTAGATCGATCACACTGGAGATAATGCTCACGGCGGCAACCAAGGCCAGCTGGTAAGCCACACCAACACCAAAGGCGGGCGTGAGCAGCTCGGACAACCACTGCAACCCACCGAGCAGCGTGAAACCAACCAGTACCACCGCATTCACTACCAGCAGCGTAATTTTCAGCTTGGTCTTGGTAATCGTGTAATCGGCTGCCTTTTGATGGGCAGCCAGCGGAATTTTGGCAGCGAACTGCTCGGGCACAGCATCACGGTGCCGTTGAATATGTTGAATGTGGCGCGAAGCAAGCCATAATTTTGTGCCAAGTGTGGCAATCAAAAAAGCGGCGAACAAAAGCGAAAAGCTGTAAGGATCCATCGGCGATGTAAAGGCGTCTGTGTTGTTCGTGTAAGGTCGTATGCGAGAATGAGAACTTGGCACGCGCCGGTCACGGCGCAGCGCAATCAACCGAGAGATTATGTCACAAGCAAACGAAGCGCATCAGGCGGCGGCGAGCGGCCCCAACGAGTTCAATTTGGTCTGGATCGATATGGAAATGACCGGTCTCGACCCCGACCGCGACAGGGTCATTGAACTGGCAGCAATCGTCACCGACGCCAACCTGACTGTGCTGGCCGAGGGACCGGTGTTCGTGATTCATCAGCCCGACGAAGTGCTCGACGCCATGGATGCCTGGAACAAAGGTACCCATGGCCGCTCTGGTCTGATTGATAAGGTCAAGGCATCCACCCTGACCGAGGATCAAGCGGCGGCTGAGATGATTCAGTTTCTCAAGCCCTACGTACCCGCCGGGAAGTCGCCGATGTGCGGTAACTCGATTTGTCAGGACCGACGTTTTATGGCGCGCCACATGCCGACGCTGGAAGCATTTTTCCATTACCGGAACGTGGATGTCTCAACCATCAAAGAACTGTGCCGCCGCTGGCGCCCGGAGCTAATCGCAGGATTCAAAAAACACCAGCTGCATACGGCATTGGCTGATATTCGCGAATCGGTCGAGGAACTTCGTTATTACCGCGAGCATTTCATCCGCGACAAGTGACCGGTCGGTAAAGAAAGCGATAAAGAGTCATACCGGCGAAGGCCGGTATCCAGGCCTGCTCTATGGCTAAGCACCTCTGTGCTTCAGCCAAAACCGCTGAATCTGCGGCACTGAGGCTTCCGCTTCAATCGCCAGCTTGTGGCACTTAATCGGATCGTCGACCAATACCAACTGCGCATCATCAATCTCTTCAGCGCCTAGCAGATCAATCGCGCGCATGAGTATCGCTTGCGATGACTCACGCAAGGGCTGCCACGCAGCCTCATTCAAACTGATCGCCTCCAGAAAGCCCCAGCACCATGCCTCGGCATCGAGCAATTCTTTGCCTTTGACTTTATGCACTGAAAAGAGTGGCTCGAAGTCTTTCGGTGCGACGTCGAAAGTGACGCGGATTTCTTCCAGCGCGCGCGATAGCAACTCATGAATACGTTCAGCCTGCTGCGCGTCGCGAAACGTCGGTGCATCCTGCGATGTCGGGCCCCAGATACGCGGCAGCCACTGCTCCGCCGGAATGGCGACTGGGCCGATGGCAATCGCAGTTAAATAGCCATTCAGTGCATCCATCGCCATCGTCTCGTCGCCGCAGTGCGCGGACATCAGGAAACGGTCGAGCTCGTCGAATTCTTTATCGCTTAACAGTGGCTGGTCGGACATAAAATCTGAGGGCCTCTCACACAATGTTTTGGTAACCATGGTCACAACAATCTTAACAATCACAACGATCACAACAATCACAACGTTCTTACGCCGTGGGTAAGCGGATCGAAGTCGTTGATTGGCCCGCAGTGTAACAAAACTACAGTGCGTTCATGAACAATTCTTCATCAGCAGCTTTTCATGCGCTATCGCCCGATGCAGTACTTGATGCGCTGGCGTCCGTAGGGCTGCAGGGCGATGGTCGTTTACTCGCACTGAATAGCTATGAGAATCGGGTCTATCAAGTAGGTGTGGAGGATGCGGCGCCGGTGGTGGTGAAGTTTTATCGACCATCGCGTTGGCGTGATGCGGCGATTCATGAAGAGCATCAGTTTGTCCATGCTTTGTACGCGCAAGAGATTCCAGTGGTGCCGCCATTGGTTATCGCAAATGCTACTTTGCATCGATACCAAGACCATCGTTTCGCTGTGTTTGCACGGCAGGGCGGAAGGGCGCCAGAGTTGGATCAGCCGGGCACCTTGGAATGGATAGGCCGTTTTTTGGGTCGTATTCATGCCGTCGGTGCGAGTCAGCCCTTTATTGAGCGTCCTGCCTTGGATGTGCAGACCTTTGGCGAACAGCCGAGGGATTGGCTATTACAGAGCGATTTGATTCCGACCGAGTTGCGTGAAAGTTGGTCCGCGATCAGCCGGCAAGCGATCGACGCGGTGCAACGCTGTTATCAACGTGCGGGCGATATCCGTCTGATCAGGCTGCACGGCGATTGCCATATCGGCAATGTGCTGTGGACGGATGCAGGGCCTCACTTTGTTGATTTTGATGACAGCCGCACCGGTCCGGCGCTGCAGGATGTGTGGATGCTATTGTCGGGTGAGCGTGCCGACATGGTTCGGCAGCTGTCTGAACTGCTCAGCGGCTATGAGGATTTTTGCGAATTCGATCAGCGCGAGTTGTATCTGCTGGAGGCCCTGCGAGCGCTCCGCTTGCTGCACTACAGCGGTTGGATTGGCATGCGGTGGGAGGATCCCGCTTTCCCTGCGGCTTTCCCTTGGTTTGGGTCGGTTCGCTACTGGCAGGATCGTATTCTCGAGCTGCGCGAGCAAGTCGCACTGATGGATGAGGTGCCGCTCTGGCCAATTTGACTGAGGTCAATTTTTTTCAAGGGCAAGTTCGTTACAGTCATTGTTGCTGCAGTCATTGTCGTTACAGTCTTCGTCGCTGCAGTCATCGCCATCACCAAGCAAAGGGGGCATCGCATGTTCAAAAAAATCCTGGTAGCGACCGATGGATCCGCCTTGTCAGACAAAGCGGTACAAGCCGCGGCGCGGTTCGCGGCGGCGCACGGCGCGACGATTGTCGGTCTATCTGTCGCCGAAATTTACCCGTTCATGCTGATGCCTGAAGCGGGCGCGATGGTTGATCTCTCGACGTATGAAGAGTTGCAAGACAAGTCGGCCCAGCAAGCGATTGATCGTTTGAAGGCGATCGTCGCAGCGGCGAATGTGAATTGCGAGACGCTATCAACCCGCGGTGTTCACCCTTATGAAGAAATCATCAACACTGCGCGAGATAAAGGCTGCGATCTGATCTGGATGGGCTCTCATGGTCGCAAGGGTCTTGATCGTTTGCTCCTTGGCAGTCGGGCGCAGCGTGTGCTATCGCATTCCACGCTGCCGGTGATGGTGTATCGCTGAATAGCGACGACGCAACTTCTTGAGTTACCAAGTAGCGGCTGCTTGGTACCCTCATCAGTGCGCCATCAGCACCGGTACCGTCATTGATTGCAGCAGCGTGCGGGTGACACCCCCCAAGACGAGCTCCCGGAACCGGGTGTGTCCTTAGCCGCCCATCACGATCAGATCAGTCGCCAGGTCGGCGGCAATCGACAGCAGTGCCTCGCCGCGGTCGCCTTGAATATGGCGCTCGACAAGATCGATCTTGATCTGATGCCGCGCCAGGAACAGCGCAAGATCAGCGCCGGGCTGCTCGCCATGAATATCCGCTTTTTTATCTGCTGTTTGCATCACCAGCACAGCCACCGTATTTGTACGCAGCAGCAGTGGTAACGCCAGCGTAATCGCCCGGCTTGCGGAGAGACTGCCATCCCACGCGACCAGGACACGTTGTAATGGGTAAGCAGGCTGCCCACTATGCGGCACGATCAGCACAGGGCGACCGCTGCCAAGTACAACCAGCTCAGGCAAGTTCGACATCACCCCGGGAACAGTTGCTTCGGCATCGAATTGCCCCATCACGGTGAGGTCTGCATAGCGCGCCTGCAACACCATACCGCCAGCGGCATCATCATCGACCAGTCGCGGCTCGACAGAACCAACGCCAACTGACGCCGCCACTTGCTCGAAGTGTTTCAGCACATCACGCGCATGCTGACGCAAATGATCGCGGTGATGAGCAAATACCGGATCGCTCAAATCGAACTCGGCGCCACTGAACACATGGCGTGAGATGCCGGTCATGGCAGCGCCGATCAGATGTCCCCCAATACTCTGCGAAAGCTGCGCGGCCAGCGTCACCCGAACGTCACAGCGTGGTGATTGGTCGAGATGCACCAATACGGTCTTGTAGTCCATGGAATTCCTTTTCGTTGGTGGGTGCGTTGGCGAGTGTGATAATTTTTGCAAAAATTTGTCGTGAGGTGGAATAAGGTCTCGAATAAAGTCTAGAGCCAGGCCGCGAACAAGATTGCGAAATGGCTCCGAATCAAGCCGGCACACACGCTTTGGCCTTAGGTAAACCGATTTCTCGGCGTTTGGCAATCAACTCGGTTGGACGCTCCCGGTCAATTTTGACTTAGGTCAAGGTAATGCGCGGGGTGGATTCATAGACTGCAAGCGCCTGACAGACGCGCTCCTGCGCTGGTGGCCAGCAGCGAGTTGCGAGTTCATGAGCATGCATACTATTCCCCTTCATCCGGTACAGCAGGTCGAGTTTGATGCCGGTCTGATCCAGCGGCTTTCCCAATCCGGTCCGCGCTATACCTCGTACCCAACGGCAGATCGTTTCAGCGACGAGTTCAGCTGTCGGGATTATCTACATGCGGTGAATCATCTGCACACGCGCGGGGCTCGCCATCCGCTATCGCTCTACATTCACATCCCGTTTTGTGACACCTTTTGCTACTACTGCGGTTGTAACAAGATTGTCACTAAAAACCGTGATAAAGCGGCGACGTATCTTGATTATCTGAAGCGAGAACTAGCGATGCAGGGCAAGCTGTTTGCCGGTTGTAATCAGGTTGAGCAGCTGCATTTCGGTGGCGGTACACCCACCTATCTGTCCGACGAACAGATAGGCGATCTGATGCAGCATATTTGCCGCTGGTTCAGCTTTGCCGATGACGCTAAGGGCGAATACTCGATAGAGGTTGATCCGCGTAGCGTCACTGTTGAGCGCATTCACACCTTGAGAGCGCAAGGCTTCAATCGCATTAGCCTGGGCGTGCAAGACTTTGATGAACAAGTCCAGCGAGCAGTAAATAGGATTCAGCCTGAGCAAACAACGCTCGATACCATCCACGCTGCGCGCGCGGCAGGTTTTCGTTCAATCAGTATCGATCTTATTTATGGGTTGCCGAAGCAAACGCTGGCGTCCATAACGCAGACAATTGCCAAGGTTATCGCCGCCCATCCGGACCGCATCACGGTCTACCACTACGCGCATTTGCCGCATTTATTCAAACCGCAGCGACGCATCGCGGAAGCTGATTTGCCCAGCTCGGATACGAAACTCGACATGCTCGCTTTTTGTATTCGCCAGCTGAATGCCGCTGGTTATGTCTATATCGGTATGGATCATTTCGCCAAGCCCGATGATGAGCTCGCGGTAGCGCAGCGACAGGGGCTATTACACAGAAACTTTCAGGGCTATTCCACGCACGTAGAATCCGATCTGATCGCCTGCGGTATGTCGGCGATTGGTTCGGTCGGTATGTGCTACAGCCAGAATGCCAAGACGCTGGATGATTATTATGACCGCCTGGATCAAGGCGAGCTGCCGATTGTTCGTGGCTATCAGCTGACGATGGATGATGTGCTGCGTCGTTTTATCATTCAGCGTCTGATGTGTAATTTCGAGCTATCGATCCGGTCGCTCGAGCAGGCTTATCCGATCAAGTTTGACGCCTATTTTCAGCTCGAGCTGGAGCAGCTCGGCGATTTACAGCGCATGGGTCTGTTGACTATCGACAGCGACTGGGTTGAGGTCACCCTGAAAGGTCGCCTGCTGATACGGAATATTTGCATGGTGTTCGACCGTCATCTGCAACAAGCCCGAAGGTTATACTCAGAGCCCTTACGCTACTCGCGCACGGTATAGGTGTGACCTTATTCTCGCTGCTGCCAGTCTTTCTCATAGGTCTTCTGGGCGGTGTTCATTGTGTGGGTATGTGCGGCGGCATCATTGGTGCATTCGCGGTCGCTTCACCCCGCCGCTCAATTCCGATACACGCCGCCGGCATAACTCCTCATCCATCGTCCATCCGAGACACTGCTCCTCGGGTGTTGGCGTTTAATGTCGGGCGCATCAGCAGCTACATGGTTGCTGGAATGTTGGCGGGTTTGCTTGGCAGCTTCCCGGCGATGGTCAACCTGACGAGTGTTCAGACTTTTTTATACTGGCTGGCGAATCTGATGCTGGTAGCGCTGGGCCTTACGCTGATGAATATTTGGCACGGCTTATCTCGACTTGAGCAGGCGGGCCAAGTGGTGTGGCGACAGGTACAACCACTTCTACGCAAGCTGCTGCCGGTGCAGCACCCATCACAAGCGCTGGCGCTGGGCGCCCTGTGGGGCTGGGTACCCTGCGGCATGGTGTACAGCGTGCTGATGACAGCGCTACTGAGTGGATCGGCAACAAGAGGCGCGTTCGTCATGCTGGCCTTTGGATTGGGTACGCTGCCGCTGCTATTCACGATGGGTGTCGCCGGCCTTTCTCTACAGCCGCTGCTGCAACGTGCATCGGTCCGCCGCATGGCGGGTTTGGTCGTCCTCAGCTTTGGTGTGGCGGGCTTGGTTCGGGTGGGCATGGGAATGTCCAATGTCTGGCTGGATACGCTGTGCATCACGCCAGCGGTGCATTAATCCCATTGCTATGAATACCGCGGCGCTATCGAACCTGCAAACATTGGCATGCTTTCACTGCGGCTTACCCGTACCGGCAGCCAGCCAATGGTCGGTAAAGATTGATGCTGTAGATCAGCCGATGTGCTGCCCGGGCTGTGAAGCGGTTGCGCAATCGATTGTCGATACCGGGCTGACTGATTTCTACCGCACCCGACAAAGTCTGCCGCAGGGGGTGACTGACATCATCCCGCAGGCACTAAAGCTGTATGACGTCCCCGAACTTGCCGCACAGTTCAGCCGCGATGACGGTAGCGCCGAGGCCACGCTATCGATTGAGGGTATTCGTTGCGCGGCCTGCGTATGGCTGATCGAGCGTCGCCTGGCGCAGCTGCCAGGGCTTACCGCCGCCAACGTGAATGTCGCTACCGAAAAGCTGCAAGTGCGCTGGGATGCATCGCAATGCAAACCGAGCGACATTCTGCAAGCCGTACATGAAGTGGGATACAAAGCGTATCCCTTTGATCCGATACAGCACGGCGAGCTGTTACGCAAAAATTCACGGCAGCTATTCAAGCGCTGGTTTGTCGCCGGGCTATCGATGATGCAGGTGATGATGTATGCAGTGCCAGCCTACCTGACAGAAGCGGATGGCATTGAGCCTGAGATGGCGCAACTCATGCGATGGGCCAGCTTGTTGCTGACGGCACCTGCCGTGTTTTACTCGGCCTCGCCCTTCTTCAAAGGCGCACTTGCCGATCTGGGCCATTGGCGGCTCGGTATGGATGTGCCGGTAGCATTGGGCATCGCTGCGGCATTTATCGGTAGTTTGTACGCAACTGTGCTCAATGAGGGTGACGTGTATTTTGACTCGATCACCATGTTCATCTTTTTGCTGCTGGGTAGTCGTTATCTTGAGCTGCTCGCGCGCCGGAAAGCCGCCTCATCATTAGAGCGAATGCAATATGCCTTGCCCGATGCGGCCTGGTTGTTGAAGGCGTTTCCACACGATCGAAACACGACTCAGGTAGCGGCAACGCAGCTGCAAGCGGGTGATGTGGTACTGGTCAAGCCGGGTGAGCCGGTACCGGCAGATGGCCTCATTCTCGAAGGCGAGACAGCGATTGATTTATCGCTGCTCACCGGTGAAAGCAAACCACAAGACAAACAAGTGGGTGCCACGGTGGCGGGTGGTGCAATCAACTTGCGCGGGCCTATCTATGTCCGGGTTGATAAGGTTGCCAAGGACAGCACGCTCGCTGCGTTGATACGCTTGATCGAGCGAGCCGGTCAGGGCAAGCCGGTGATTACGCAGTGGGCCGATCGCGTCGCTGCGTGGTTTGTTGCAGGCTTGCTGTTGCTGGCGGTTGCGGTGTTCTGGTTTTGGCTTTGGCATGATGCATCGCGTGCCTGGCCGGTAGCGATTGCGGTTTTAGTTGTCTCGTGCCCGTGCGCGCTATCACTGGCCACACCATCGGCATTAGCCGCAGCGACTAATCGCTTGCTGCATCAAGGCGTGCTGGTGATACAGCCGCATGTACTAGAGACCTTGCATCGCGCAACGCATGTCGTATTCGACAAGACCGGTACCTTGACCGAGGGGCGACCCGTTGTGCATCAGATGAGTGTATTCGGTGCTTACACCGAGGCGCAGGTGCTGCGCATCGTGGCAGCACTTGAAGCAGGGAGCGCGCACCCCATTGCTCATGCATTCGCCAGCTTTGACAGTGCCGAGCTGCAGGTAGCACAAACTGTGTATGTCCAGGGGCAGGGTATTGAGGGACAGATTGACGGCAAGGTTTTCCGCATCGGTAATGCGAAGTTTGTCGCTGCGTTGGCGGGCAATATGCCGGGACACAGGTCACCGCCTGGTTCAGGGGAGAACCTTACCGAGATTTATCTCGGTGCCGAGCAAGAATGGATAGCGCGTATCGCGCTCGACGATGGCATCAAGCCAGAAGCAACGTCTACTATCGCCTGGTTCAAGGCGCGAGGGCTGCGGGTTATTCTGCTGTCGGGTGATGCTTCCCACATCGCGCATGCAGTGGGCGCAACACTGGTGATGGATGAGGCGTATGGCGACAGACTGCCGCATCAGAAAATGGCATTCGTGCAGGACTTACAGCAGCAGGGTGCAACCGTGGTCATGGTGGGTGATGGCATCAATGATGCGGCGGTATTGCGTGCCGCAGATGTCTCGTTTGCGATGGGATCGGGTGCTACCTTAGCGCAGTCCCATGCCGACGCTGTCTTGCTTTCAGGAGGTTTGGTGTCGCTGCGTGACGCGGCGATGGCGGCCGATGCCTGTATGCGGGTGATTCGACAGAATCTGGTATGGGCCACTGTGTACAATCTGGCGGCCATTCCAGCGGCGGCCATGGGCGTGCTCAACCCCTGGATGGCCGGCCTGGGAATGTCTGCCAGCTCTGCCTTGGTCGTGCTCAATGCATTACGTTTGCAACGCCAGCGCCGGGCTTGAGAAGCTCATAGGACGATGGAATCACTTTATCTGTTGATTCCCCTCTCAGTGGCTATTGTTTTCTTTGCACTGTGGGTCTTCTTCAAGGCGATGGACGGGGGCCAATTCGACGATCTTGAGGGGCCGGGCATGCGGATTCTGCAGGATGACGATCGCGTGCAGGATGATGCAGCCCCCACTGAAACGAATAACAAGAAATAAGCCAACACGCGCTCACGCGGAACTCCTGCCGTTTTTGACTCAGGTCAAGGAATTCCAGACCTCGGGAACGTAACCTCGGCCCGGATTTATCGACATCCGTCTTTTTTCCAGAGGAGTTCCCGTGGACACAGCACAAAACTACAACTACCGCGTGGTCAAGCAGTTCGCGATCATGACGGTGGTGTGGGGCGTGGTGGGTATGCTGGTAGGGGTCATTATCGCCGCTCAGCTCGCGTTCCCTGCGCTGAATTTCGATATCCCCTGGCTGACCTATGGTCGGCTGCGGCCACTACACACCAATGCAGTTATTTTTGCGTTTGGTGGTTCGGCATTATTTGCCACTTCCTATTACGTGGTGCAGCGGACCTCTCAGGTACGTTTGTTTTCAGATGCCTTGGCGAGCTTCACCTTCTGGGGCTGGCAGTTGGTGATTGTATTGGCAGCTATCACGCTGCCGATGGGCTTCACCAGTGGTAAAGGATACGCCGAGCTTGAATGGCCGATCGATATTCTGATTGCGGTTGTTTGGGTCGCATATGCCGTCGTGTTCTTTGGCACGCTGCTCAAGCGTAAGGTCTCGCACATCTATGTCGCTAACTGGTTCTACGGCGCGTTCATCTTGACGGTAGCGCTGCTGCACATCGTGAATTCCGCCGCGATGCCAGCCTCGCTGACGAAATCGTATTCAGCGTATACCGGCGTGCAAGACGCCATGATTCAGTGGTGGTACGGCCATAACGCGGTTGGCTTTTTCCTGACCGCGGGTTTCCTCGGCATGATGTATTACTTCATTCCGAAACAGGCCGAGCGACCGGTGTACTCTTATC
>VGHX01000031.1 GCA_016868055.1 Betaproteobacteria bacterium | reverse complement strand
CAGTTGGACAGGAATTGGACAAGCTCAGATCTTTCTTCCCCTGCTTGGTACTTTAGTTAGTACCCACTACTCCACCTTCCAACTTCCCGACTTCCCACCGTGCTTTTCCATCACGCGGATATCCGACATCACCATGCCGCGATCAATCGCTTTGCACATATCGTAGATAGTAAGTAAGCCGACTTGCACTGCGGTGAGTGCTTCCATTTCAACACCAGTCTTGCCGTGTGTTTCAACTTGCGCGTTGCACATGATGCTAGCGTCTGCCTCATCAATCGTAAATTCAACCGCTACGCGCGTCAGCGCAAGCGGGTGGCAGAGCGGAATAAGATCGCTGGTGCGCTTGGCAGCCATGATCGCAGCGATACGTGCGATACCCAAAACATCACCTTTCTTGGCAGTGCCATCCATCACCACCCCCAGCGTTGAGGGCTTCATGCTGATGATCCCGCTGGCAATCGCTACTCGGTGCGTGTTGTGCTTGGCGCCGACATCAACCATATGCGCTTGACCGCCTTCATCGAAATGGGTGAGGCCGCTATGGTGGTTATCGTGCTTGGATTGGTTCGATTTTGCATTCATGGCTCAGACTGTTCTGGTAGCGCGGCACCAGAATGAAAAAGTTGTTGCGGGTATCATAGCACCATGAATAATCTGTTCCGATCATCAGCCGTTTTACTGGTATTGCGTGTACTGACGATGGTGCTGTTAGTACTCGCTTCGCCAGTACTGCTGACTCCGGCACCTACCCATGCACAGGCCTTGCCCAATCTCGGCGGTGGTGACAGCGCCGAGCTATCGCCGCTGCAAGAGCGCAAGCTTGGCGAGGAGGTAATGAACAGTATCCGGCGTGACCCCGCCTACTTGAGCGATTTACCGACCCTGGACTACCTGAATCAGTTCGGTACCAGCCTACTGGCTGCAACGCCAGATGCCCGTGGTGAGGCCGATTACGATTTCTTTTTTTTCGTAGTGCGCGACGCCACTTTAAATGCGTTTGCCTTACCCGGAGGATTCATCGGCAGTAACAGCGGATTGATACTCGCAGCGCAATCCGAATCCGAGCTTGCATCGGTTTTAGCGCATGAAATTGGCCACGTCTCGCAGCGACATATCGCGCGTATGGTGGGCAACCAGAAACAGGACTCGTTATTGCCTATTGCTGGTTTATTACTGGGTGCGCTGGCGATGCGGTCTAGCCCCGACTTGGGTATGGCGGCGATGATGAGCGGCACTGGCATAGCAGCACAGCGTCGTTTGAGTTTTGGGCGTGACGCCGAGCGCGAGGCTGATCGTGTCGGGCTGAGTATCTTGAATAGCGGCGGCTTCGAGACTTCCGGCATGGTGAATTTTTTCGGGCGCCTACAAAATGCCGGCCGCAATCGAAGTGAAAGCATGCCAGCGTGGCTAAGAACACACCCGCTTACTACCGAGCGTATCGCAGATATTGAAGCGCGGATTCGCGATCTACCCTACCGTCAGCGTGTCGATAGTCTGGACTTCGCTCTGGTCAAAGCACGGCTTAGAGTTTTACAAGACGACACGCCGCGCGGCTGGCGCGACGCATCCACCCTATTCAGCGAACAAATCAAACAGGGCTCTCCAGCTCAAGTGCTGGGGGCGCGCTACGGGCTGGCTATGATCGCCTTACGCCAGCGTGAGCTGTCGCAAGCACGCGCGCTCATGGATGAGCTTCGTCTTGAAGTCGAACGTAAGCCGGCGCTAACGCCTTCGGCAGTGCTACTAGGATTAGAGATTGAATCTGCGCTGGCACAAAACCAGCCGCAGCAGGCCGTTACCATGGCTGAGGCAGGTCGTTTGCGGTTTCCGTTATCGCGTAGTTTGTCAATGCAGTACGCCGATGCGCTACTGGCAGCTGGTCGCGCTACCGAGGCTGCTCGGTTTTTGCGAGATCAAGCGCAACTGTATCGCCAAGACGCGGCTATACACAAAGTACTGGCGCGCGCCTATGCCGAACAAAACAAACAGGCGTTACAGCATACCGCGCTGGCTGAGTATTACGCGCTGACCGGTGCTCTGCCGGCAGCATTGGAGCAGTTACGGATTGCACGCGAATCGCCCGATGCGTCGTTTCATGACCTTGCCATTATCGATGCGCGCGAGCGCGAGCTACAAGCGAGTTGGCGCGAGATTATGTCGCAGCGCAAGCGCTAACGAACGACAGCATGCTGAACTAGGTGCGCGGCTGCGGGTCTGGGTCAAATCCGAGCATTTGACCGAGGTTACCCGAGCGCAGTCGCTGTATTGAAATCAGATCACCGGCGTGGTGAAACTGTAGTGGGTGTTCCGGTTGCTCTAACCATGTCAGCAATTGCGCATCGCTAATCGGCTTGCCTTCCCGCTGCACCATGGGCAGGCATTCATCCAGATCGCGATCATCAAGCATCGCAATACGCTCACCACAACCTAAAATCAGTTGGCCATCAGTGGTGATCCACACGCGTTCAATGATATTGAGCGGGGCGCCGTCGTGCGTAACAAAACCATCATTTGGATCGGTTCGCGCGATGAACGGCGTTTGCGCCAGCTTTACATAGACACGTTGCGGACCATTCTGAAAAAACCATGCGCCCTCAGCACTACGCAGGTAATTTCGGTAGATGAACGACAGCAGCGCAGGATGCCTGATCACATCGCCGGGTGCATCAGCCGCTTGCGCTGCCTCATCGCGCATACGAAATGCACCGCGCGCGTCGAGCAGTAACCACCCGTAGCAGTCTGGCACGTTCGGCCATTTGGTGAGCGCCTGTCGAACAATATCGTCCATCAATAGCAGCGATGTGGTGTTACTGTCGAACCAGCTCAGGGAGTTGTTCTTGCAGCTGCACTTGTTCAGAGAAGAAATGAACCACGCGTCTTGGTAGCCAGTCGAGCGCGCCGGGGAAATTGCCACGCACGAAACCGACATGACCACCGTGTTTCGGATACTCGAGAATCACTGCATCGGAAGCGTGGCGCGGCAAATAACGCGCAGGCAGAAATGGATCATTGCGGGCGTTGAGCACGAGCGTCGGTACGGTGATATTGGACAGCACATGCTTGCTGCTGGCGCGATGCCAGTAATCAACAGTATTGCGGAAGCCATGCAAAGGTGCGGTGACCACATTATCGAACTCATACAAGTCACGCGCCGCAAGCATGCGTTCGCGGTCAAACAGCTTGGGATATTGCGCCAGCTTTTGCAAGCACTTCGGCTTCAGGGTTTGCAGAAAGCTGCGGGTGTAGATCATATTGATGCCGCTTGATAGCGCCTTACCACCGGCACTGAGGTCGAGCGGTGCCGAGATCGCGACAACCGCTTCGATGAAGTCCGCATCGTGTTCGCGGGTACCAAGCCAGCGTAGCAGGGCGTTTCCACCGAGCGACACACCGACTGCGAATAAATGATTCGCCTTTTGAACCAGAGCATGTGCCTGAAGTCGCCGTAGCACCCAATCAATTTCGTCGGCATCGCCCGAGTGATAAAACCGAGGCGCCTTATTCAATTCGCCGGAGCAGCCACGAAAATGCGGCACCGCGCCCGACCAGCCCATCGCCTCAATACATGAAAGCAGGGCGCGTGCGTAGTGGCTATCAGAAGAACCCTCCAAACCATGAAACAACACCACAAACGGCTTGTTTGGTAGTCCCTCAACAAAATCAACGTCGATAAAATCATCGTCGGGCGTTTGCCATCGTTCACGCTTCAAGGTGAGCTCTGGTACCGAAAGCATTTTTGCCGCCCAGATGGTTTGCAAATGACCACCGGGTAACCAGGCGGGCGGGCGGTAGTTACTCATGGGCGCTAGTGCAGCACACCCAGTGATGTGACGACGGGTGCTTCAGGCGGTCGACCCGGTGCCAGCGATCCATGGTGTGACACCATGCGCCATCCCTGCGGCGTCTTCATGTAGACGTTGGTGGCAACGATATGTGCTTCCTGCCAGTTGGGATCATCAGGCGCCTTGAACTCTTCGATCAGGCTATGCACTGCGCAGCCCACGCTATGCGCAACATGGAGATGATGCGGCCGAATATGTACCGGACCGCGCTCGAAAATCATCTCGAAAGATTCGCGGATTGCAGCCTGGCCCTGCAGCCGTGGTGCTCCGGGATGTACGCAAAAAATTTCCTCGTCATCTGCCCACAATGCCATCATCAGCTCGAGATCGGCACGCGCCATTGCGTCGTAGAATGCGTTCTCGACATCTTCAGCGCTTGCGAGGGGTTTTCTTGGAAGCGGCATTCAGCGCGTGGAATTCACTCAGTATGAGTGTGCGTGCGCGCCATCTTTAAGCGCGTAGGCAGTGCCGCAGTACGGGCATTTGGCATGCCCGTGCGCATCAAAGTCGAGCGACACGCGCGGATGAGAGGACCACAGCGGTGTCGATGTGTTTGGACAGTGAGCGGGGAGATCTTTTCCATCAAGTTCGATCGCTTGTGCCGGCTGTGTCATGGCTAGCTCCTGAAAATAAAATGATCAAACACGGGTTAACCAGTGCTGGTACTGCGGTGCCTTACCGCCTACCACATCAAAAAACAGTGACTGTAATTTTTCTGTCACCGGGCCGCGGCTACCGATACCGATCTGCCGACTATCCAGCTCACGAATCGGCGTAATCTCGGCAGCAGTGCCGGTGAAGAAGGCTTCGTCTGCGCAGTACAGCTCATCGCGTGTGATACGTTTTTCAATCACCTCGATCCCAAGATCGCGCGCCATCGTCAGTACCGCATCACGCGTGATGCCGTCGAGGCAGCTGGCCAGATCAGGCGTATAGATTTTGCCGTTACGGATCAGGAACACGTTTTCACCAGCGCCTTCGGATACATAGCCATCGGTATCCAGCAGCAAGGCCTCGTCATAGCCCTCGGCGGTAACCTCTTGGTTAGCAAGAATCGAGTTGATGTAGTAGCCGCTGGCTTTGGCGCGCACCATGGAAACATTCACATGGTGACGGGTGAACGACGAGGTCTTCACGCGGATGCCGCGCTTCAAGCCTTCCTCGCCCAGGTAGGCTCCCCAAGGCCACGCGGCAATACCGACATGGATGGTGTTACCACGCGCTGACACGCCCATTTTTTCCGAGCCGATCCAGACCAGCGGGCGCAGGTAACATGACTCGAGCTGATTAGCGCGCACGACTTCTTTTTGCGCTTCGATCAGCGTCTCCATATCAAACGGAATCGCCATCTGAAAGATTTTGGCTGAGTTGTACAGCCGTTGGGTGTGCTCACGCAGCCGGAAGATCGCGGTACCGTCAATCGTTTTATAAGCACGCACCCCCTCAAACACTGCCATGCCGTAGTGCAGGCTGTGCGTGAGCATATGCAGGTTGGCGTCACGCCAGTCGACGAGCTTGCCGTCCTTCCAGATCTTGCCGTCGCGGTCGGCCATGGACATGGGTTATCTCCGGTTCATTCAACATTGCAAACCCCGGATTCTAGCGGATTCAATCCCCTCGGCGGCGCGCTCGTTAGAATAGCGCCTTATCCGTTTGCTATTCAGGCCGATCGGCTCGATCGGTGCTTCAGCGCCAGCCATGACCCCCCAGCCTCTTGATGACACGCAAGCCGCCGAGCGTGAACGTTCTGCCTTCTTTGATGCGGTACGCGCCAGCACACAAACCATGCCCGGTTTGTTCGCATGGGGCATGGTCACTGGCGCGGCGATGATGCAATCCGGCTTGTCGTTGTGGCAGTCCTTGCTAATGACTTTGGTGGTGTACGCTGGCTCCGCCCAGCTGGCGGCGTTACCGCTGCTGGCGGTGGGTGCGCCGGTCTGGGTGATTGCCTTCACCGCACTGATGGTGAATTTGCGTTTCGTGATTTTTAGTGCCGTCATTGGCCCGCACTTTCAGCACCTCAGTTGGCGCAAGCGTCTCTGGTACGGCTATAACACGGTCGATTTGGTGATGGGTTTTTTCCCGCAGCGTTTTCCGGCGCATACACTCGGCAAGCCGGTCGGTAAGCAAGGCTATTTCGCCGGCCTCGCCACGTCGACTTGGCTCGCATGGCAACTCGGTTCGGTCGCGGGCATCTTGCTGGCGCAGCAAATACCGGCCAGTTGGGGCATTGGGTTTGCTGGGTCACTTGCGCTGCTGGCGATTGCGATACCGCTGGTAAAAAACAAGCCAACGGTGCTTGGTGTTGCTGTCGCGTGTACCGTGGCAGTCGCGACTGTGCATTGGCCTTACCGGCTGGGCTTGGTGGTTGCGATGCTGATGGGTATCGTCAGCGCGGTATGGGTAGAGCAATGGGCCGTGAAACGCCAGGGGGCAGCATGAACTTGAACTGGCCAGACTACTTGCTGTTGATACTGCTGATGACCTTGGGTACCGTGTTTACGCGCAGTTTTTTCTTCATGGTGGGCGGGGCGCGTCGTATGCCGGACTGGTTGCAGCGATCGCTGTCTCATGTACCTGCAGTAGCACTATCGGCAATCATCGCTCCCGATCTGTTGATGGTGCAAGGCGCGCTGGTCGAGCCCTGGTTGAACATCAAGCTAATTTCGGCATTGGTCGCGACGCTGTTCTTTCTGATCACACGCCATATGCTGGGTACGCTGCTGATCGGTATGCTGTGCTTCACCGCATTACGCTTGTGGTTCTGAGGCCGGTTTCGGTAGCCATCTGACAATGGTTTTTGGCGGCAGCGGCTGCGGTAAAATGGTGGGCTTTTCCACCTGCAAAACGCCACGCTCATGATGCAGTTCAAGCGTCTTTCCGACCTTATTCAACAAGACCAGCTGCGCGGCAAGCGCGTGCTGATCCGATCAGACCTCAACACCCCGCTGGATGACGCCGGCCACATCACCGAAGAAACGCGCATTCGCGCTTCGGTGCCTGCGATCCAGGCCGCAATGGATGCCGGTGCTGCGGTGATGGTGACGTCCCATTTGGGTCGGCCGACCGAGGGTGAGTTCAAGCCGGAAGATTCGTTGGCGCCGATCGCCAAGCGCTTTTCGGAGCTACTCGGCAGGCCGGTGCCGTTGAAAGCCAACTGGGTTGATGGCGTAGCTATTCAGCCGGGTGAGTTGGTGCTGCTGGAAAATTGTCGTGTCAATAAAGGTGAGAAGAAGAATAACGACGAGCTCGCAAAAAAAATTGCTGCGCTGTGTGATGTGTATGTCAATGATGCCTTTGGCACCGCGCACCGTGCCGAGGCCACCACCCATGGTGTCGCCAAGTTTGCACCTATAGCCTGCGCAGGTCCGTTACTCGCGGCCGAGCTCGATGCATTAGGCAAGGCGCTGGGTCAACCGGCGCATCCGTTAGTGGCTATTGTGGCGGGCTCCAAAGTATCCACCAAGCTCACCATTTTGAAATCACTAGCTGAGAAGGTTGATCGCCTCATCGTTGGCGGTGGTATCGCCAATACCTTCATGCTGGCCGCAGGGCTGCCGATTGGTAAATCCTTGGCAGAAGCAGAGTTGGTGAACGAAGCAAAAGCCATCATCGACCTGATGCAGCGGCGTGGTGCCAGTGTGCCCATTCCAACCGATGTGGTGTGCGCCAAAACTTTTGCGCCAGATGCTGCTGCTGTAGTGAAGTCAGCGAAAGACGTTGCCGCTGACGACATGATTCTTGATATCGGACCAGAGACAGCCAACACACTCGCAGCACAGTTGCTGGATGCCGGCACGATTGTTTGGAATGGCCCGGTGGGTGTGTTCGAGTTTGATCAATTCGGTAATGGCACTCGAACCTTGGCCAAGGCGATCGCTGATTCGCACGGGTTCTCAATTGCAGGTGGCGGCGACACGCTGGCGGCCATCGCGAAATACTGTATTACCGATAAGGTGGGTTACATCTCGACCGGTGGCGGCGCCTTTTTAGAGTTTTTGGAAGGCCGAGTACTACCCGCAGTAGACATACTTCAGCAACGCGCTAATAACTAAACCTATTACTCACTCATCGGAACCTGAGCATGAAACAGCGCGCTACCAAGATTGTTGCCACGATCGGCCCGGCCTCAAGCACGCTGGAGATTCTGGAGCGTATGATCGCGGCCGGCGTCGATGTCGTGCGATTGAATTTCTCACACGGCAAGGCAGAAGACCACGTTGAACGTGCGCAGATGGTACGTGACGCAGCTGCGGCTTGCGGACGTGAGATCGCGATCATGGCTGATTTGCAGGGCCCGAAAATTCGCATTGGTAAATTCAAAGACAGCAAGATACAGCTCGAAAAAGGCGATAAATTTATCCTTGATGCGGATTGTGAGTTAGGCGATCAAGAGCGTGTCGGCCTGGATTACAAAGAGCTGCCGAAAGATCTTAGCCCCGATGATGTGCTGCTGCTGAACGATGGCTTGATCGTGCTGAATGTCGAGCGTATTGCGGGTCACCAGATTTTCACCTCCGTAAAAATTGGTGGCGAGCTGTCGAACAATAAAGGCATCAACAAGCAGGGTGGTGGTCTTTCGGCGCCCGCGCTGACTGCGAAAGACATGGATGACATCAAGACTGCGATGCGCCTGGGTGCAGACTATGTTGCGGTGTCGTTCCCAAAGAATGCCACCGATATGGCAATGGCACGGCAGCTTGCTACGATCGCTGGTGAGCCCTATGGTCATCGCGCACGCATGATTGCAAAGATCGAGCGTGCCGAAGCAATCCCGAATCTGCAAGACATTCTCGATGCTTCCGATGGCATTATGGTGGCGCGCGGTGATCTCGCGGTTGAGGTGGGAAATGCTGCAGTACCCGCGCTGCAAAAGCGCATGATTCGCATGGCGCGCGCGTCGAACAAGTTGGTGATCACCGCGACGCAGATGATGGAATCCATGATTCAGAACGCAGTGCCGACGCGCGCTGAAGTGTCTGATGTGGCTAATGCGGTGCTGGATGGTACCGACGCAGTCATGGCCTCGGCCGAGACTGCTGCGGGCAAGTACCCGATCGAGACCGTTGAGACCATGGCGGCGGTGTGTGTCGAGGCCGAGAAATCTGAGATGAGCTCGCTGGACACGGATTTCATGAACGTTACCTTTACACGTATCGATCAGTCGATTGCGTACGGTGCGCTGTTCACTGCGCACCACTTGCGGGTGCGTGCGATTGTTGCTTTCACTGAATCCGGCTCGACCGCGCTGTGGATGAGTCGGCATGATGTTGATATACCGATTTATGCGATGACACCCAACCTGGGTACCCAGCGTAAAGCGTCGTTGTTTCGTAATGTGTACCCAATGCAGTTGCCGAGCACATCAAATGATCGGAATGCGGTACTCGCCGAGGTAGAAAGTACACTATTAGAAAAAGGCTTGGTTGACAAGGGCGACATGATTGTCGTGACCTGGGGTGAGCCAATGGGGCAGGTGGGTGGCACCAATGCACTGAAGATTACGCAAATTGGAAACCGATAAATATTCAAGGAGATTTTGATGGCTCTCGTATCCATGCGCCAGTTGCTCGATCACGCCGCAGAACACGGCTACGGGCTTCCTGCATTTAATGTCAATAATCTGGAGCAGGTGACTGCGATTATGCAGGCAGCAGACGAAGTGAATGCGCCCGTCATCATGCAAGCCTCAGCGGGTGCGCGTAAATATGCAGGCGAAGCATTTTTACGTCATTTGATTGAAGCTGCGGTTGAGGCCTACCCACATATTCCGGTCGTGATGCACCAAGACCATGGTCAATCACCTGCGGTTTGTATGGCGGCGATCAAGTCAGGCTTTACTTCTGTGATGATGGACGGTTCGCTGATGGAAGATGGCAAGAGCGTTGCCAGCTATGAGTACAACGTCGAAGTATCGAAAAAAGTAGTCGAGTTCTCGCATGCGATTGGGGTAACGGTTGAGGCTGAACTTGGTGTGCTTGGCTCGCTCGAGACCCTGATGGGTGATAAAGAAGACGGACACGGCGCTGAAGGCACCATGACCCGTGAGCAGCTACTGACCGATGTCGATCAGGCAGCAGATTTTGTTCGTCAGACCCAATGCGATGCGCTGGCCATCGCCATTGGTACCTCGCACGGCGCGTACAAATTCTCGCGCAAGCCGACCGGCGATATTCTCGCGATTGATCGCATCAAGGAAATTCATACTCGCATTCCGAATACCCACTTGGTGATGCATGGGTCGTCGTCGGTGCCGCAAGAATTGCTGGCCGAGATTCGTCAATTTGGTGGCGACATGAACGAAACCTATGGTGTGCCGGTTGAAGAGATTCAGGAAGGCATTCGGCATGGTGTTCGCAAGATCAATATCGATACCGACATTCGCTTGGCGATGACGGCAGCGATGCGCCGCTTCATGTTTGAAAACCCCTCCAAGTTTGACCCGCGTGACTTCTTGAAGCCAGCGCGTGAGGCAGCAAAGCAGGTGTGCAAAGCGCGCTATGTATCATTCGGCTGCGAAGGTCAGGCCGGCAAGATCAAACCCGTCCCGCTGGATAAAGTGGCGGATCGGTATAAGAAAGGTGAATTGGCGCAGCTGGTGAAGTAATTGTGAATAGTCTTTATGAATCGAGCATCAAGAGCCTGCCCCTGCTGGGGCGGGGCAAGGTGCGGGATAACTACGCGGTGGACGATGACAAGCTGCTGATTGTTACCACCGATCGCTTGTCTGCTTTTGATGTGGTGATGAGTGAGCCGATTCCGGGTAAAGGCAAGGTGTTGAACCAGATGTCGGATTTCTGGTTCGAGAAGCTTGGTCACATCGTGCCGAATCATCTTACTGGTATCACGCCTGAAACCGTCGTGTCTAACGATGAAGCGGAGCAAGTTCGCGGTCGTGCCGTTGTCGCAAAGCGCTTGCAACCAATTTTGGTAGAGGCTGTGGTTCGTGGCTACCTGATTGGTTCCGGCTGGAAGGATTACCAAAGCAGCGCCGCGGTGTGTGGCATTTCGCTGCCCGCCGGTCTCAAACTCGCGGCGAAACTACCTCAGCCGATTTTTACACCTGCCGCTAAAGCTGATTTAGGCGAGCATGATGAGAACATCAGTTTCGATGACATGGTGATTCGGATTGGTAAAGACTTGGCCGAGCAAATTCGTCGCGTCAGCATTCAGCTGTATCAGACGGCAGCAGACTATGCGGCAACGCGCGGCATCATCATTGCCGATACCAAATTCGAGTTTGGCCTGGATGCGCATGGCAAATTGCACTTGATGGATGAAGTGCTTACCGCGGATTCTTCACGCTTCTGGCCCGCAGACTCTTATGCCGAGGGCGTGTCACCGCCGTCATTTGATAAGCAGTTCGTACGCGATTATCTTGAAACGCTGACGCACTGGAATAAAACTGCGCCTGCGCCAACACTACCAGCTGAAGTGATTGAAAAAACCGGCGCCAAGTATCGTGAGGCATTACAACGACTCGCTGGTAATGAGTTGAAGGACTGAGATGAGCGCACAAAACAAGCCCTTGATTGGCGTAGTGATGGGGTCATCATCGGATTGGGACGTGATGCAGCACGCGGTAGCGATCCTGAAAGAGTTCGACATCCCGCACGAGGCGCAGGTGGTGTCGGCGCATCGAATGCCTGATCAGATGTTCGCCTATGCCAAAGCGGCGGGTGACCGTGGCTTGCGTGCCATTATCGCCGGTGCAGGCGGCGCAGCGCACTTGCCCGGCATGATTGCTTCGCAAACCATTCTCCCGGTACTTGGCGTACCCGTACCATCCAAATACTTGCGCGGCGAAGATTCATTGCTATCGATCGTGCAAATGCCGAAGGGCATCCCGGTGGCGACCTTTGCGATCGGCGAAGCGGGCGCCGCGAATGCAGCGTTGACCGCAGTGGCCCTCCTGGCGCTGAATGATGCATCGCTATCCGAGCGACTTCAGCAATATCGTCGGCAGCAGACAGATGCTGCACAGGCGATGAAGTTACCCACATGACCCATAGCGACCCGAGCGACAGTTTCGTTCCGGCCGCGCATCCCTCAACCTGGCTTGGTGTGATGGGCGGTGGCCAGCTAGGCCGCATGTTTGTACATGCAGCGCAAGCGATGGGATTCAAGGTGGCGGTACTGGAGCCGGTGGCAGATTGCCCGGCAGGCCACGCGGCAGATCATCTGCTGGTTGCTGCTTACACCGACACCAAGGCATTGGCTGAGCTAGGTGAGCAGTGCGTTGCGATCACCACTGAGTTCGAAAACGTCCCGGCACAGAGTCTCTCGCAATTAGCGCAGCACGCTTTTGTTGCCCCGGCTGCGGCAGCGGTATCCGTTGCGCAAGACCGCATGGCAGAAAAAGTTTTTTTTGCTCGTTGTGCGCAACGCTCAGGCGTCATGCCGGCACCGCATTACTCGATTACCTCGCAGGCAGATATGGATGTACTGCCCGACGATCTGTTTCCCGGTATTCTGAAAACCGCGCGCATGGGGTATGACGGTAAAGGTCAGATACGCGTTCGCACACGCGCAGAGGTTGTTGATGCGTTTGCGCAGATGCAGCAAGTACCGTGTGTGTTGGAGAAGATGCTGCCACTGGCGTATGAAGTGTCTGTACTCGCTGTGCGGGGTGCGGATGGTGAGGCGGTGGTGTACCCGATTGCAGAAAATGAGCATCGTGACGGTATCCTGTTCAGTACCACCGTACCCAGCCCGAACGTCACGCCGGAATGTGTAGCACGGGCGCAGGCAGCAACGCTGGAGATCATTGCGCAGCTAGCGTATGTGGGCGTGCTGTGCGTCGAGTTTTTTGTGCTGCATGATGGCTCGCTGGTAGTCAATGAAATGGCACCGCGGCCCCATAACAGCGGTCACTACACCATTGATGCCTGTGTCACCAGCCAGTTTGCGCAGCAGGCGCGTGCCATGGCGAAATTGCCATTGGGCGATGTGCGGCAGCATTCACCTGCCGTCATGCTCAACCTGCTCGGCGATCTTTGGTTCACTGCAGAAGATGATCAGCCACGCGAACCTGCCTGGGAAAAACTTCTCGCGCTGCCCGGCGCCAATCTTCACTTGTACGGTAAAGATGAGGCGCGCCGTGGTCGCAAGATGGGGCACGTCACCTTTGTGGCAAGCACACTCACCGAAGCGCAGGAGCACTGCAGCGAGGCTTGTCGCTTGTTGGGTATTGCTGCTTGATGACACCAGACCTTGCGTCGGTCGCCCACGCTGCGCGTCTGCTCGAGCAAGGCAAACTGGTCGCGATTCCCACCGAAACCGTTTACGGCTTGGCTGCGGACGCGGACAACCCGGAAGCGGTCGCGAACATATTCAGCGCTAAAGGTCGGCCATCGACGCATCCCGTGATTGTTCATGTGGCCCGTGATGCTGACTTGTCGCACTGGGCAGTTGATATTCCTCCGCAAGCCGCGTACCTGATACAGGCGTTTTGGCCTGGGCCACTAACGCTCATTCTGAAACGCGCGCCCAAGGTGAGTGATTCAGTTACGGGTGGCCAGGATTCGGTTGGTTTGCGTTGTCCATCACACCCGGTTGCGCAAGCCTTACTGAAAAACTTTCGTGGTGGGCAAGGCGGCATTGCAGCGCCGTCGGCGAATCGTTTCGGTCGGGTGAGCCCAACGACTGCGCAGCATGTGATTGATGAATTCGGCGAACCCGGCATCGGGCCGGTAGCTGCGGTGCTTGATGGCGGGCCGTGTACAGTCGGCATCGAGTCCACGATTGTCGATCTGACGCGTCTTGATACGCATGGCCCGGTGTTACTACGCCCGGGTCAGATTAGCGCGCAAGCGATCGAAACCGTACTAGGGTGTGCGTTGGCGCAGCCCGATCAAGCCGCGCCGCGTGTGTCGGGTAGCCTTGACGCGCACTACGCGCCACAAACGCCGCTGGTGCTGATTGCATCCGAGAGTGTTGCGAGCACTACGGCTGCGCTACAAGCCAAACAGCGACAGGTCGCGTGTTTGCGCATTACCACCGATCCGCATACGTGTGCGCGTGATTTATACGCGCAGTTGCGTAAGCTTGATCAACTCGGTGCTGATGTGATTTTGGTAGAGCAACCACCCAGTCATGCAGAGTGGCAGGGCATCAATGATCGCTTGCGCCGAGCCGCGTTCGACTCAACCGGCGTGCTGCAGCGTTTGCTGGCTTGATTCGTCGACAGCAAGCTCGCGTGTACAGCGTACAGCTTGCATAAGGTATGGCTGGCTTCTTTACTCGGAAGCAGACTTGAAGCGGCTGTCATGGAACACCAGCGCCGGTTTGCGTTCAAATGCGCAGCGCTCAACCTCACCCACAAAAATCACATGATCACCCTCAGGATGTCGGTTGCGGTTGTGGCATTCGAACCAGGCTGAGACACCGCCGAGAATCGGCAGGCCGTGATGAGACAGCGTAAAGTCAACGCCACTGAAACGATCTTCAATGCGGCTGGCAAAGCGCTCGGCCAACTCGGCTTGGTCAGCAGCGAGCACATTAACCACGTAGTGCGCGTTCTCGGCGAACAGCGGCATGCTGCGCGATTGCCCGCTGAGGCTCCACAGTACCAGTGGCGGCGTCAGCGAGACAGAATTGAACGAGCTAGCGGTCAGGCCGAAGAAACCACCATCCGGGTCGCGGGTGGTGATGATCGTGACACCCGTCGCAAATTGCGATAACGCGGCGCGAAAGTGCTGCGTGTCGAATTCAGGTTCAACTGAGCGTTGGTTGGGTGTGAGCATTTTGAAAATGTTTTCAGACATGCGGAATTATGCCGAAAAAGCGCTTATCAAGTCGGCGGTTGCTGATTCTTGCGTAGAATCACGTGGATGATGCTCAGAAATCCAGGTATGTTGGCGCTGCTTCAGGACCATGCCGGCCGATTCGGTGACGAGCTGGCCCATGTGCTACCCGACCGAGACATAACCTATCGAAGGCTATGGTCGCGCATTGAGCGCGGCTCGGCCAGGTTGTACGGTGAGTGGCATGTGCGCGCGGGTGATGTGGTGGCGTATGTTGGACGTGGCCATCCCGATGCGATCGTGCTGTATTTTGCGTTGCTTCGCATCGGTGCTGCGCTGCTGCCACTTGAGGCGATGTCTGTCGCGCATGCCAACAAGATATTGGCGGAATATCAGCCGACTTTGGTGATCAAAGATCACACCGATGCTGATCAATTCGCATCCGATCATCGGGTGCACCAGTTACATGAGTTATTGGCGAGTTGGAGCCATCACGCGCCGGTGCTTATTGATGGCGCTGTCTCAGCGCGAGCGTTGTGGCTACCCGATACACAGCTTGATTTTCATGCACACAGCCTTGATCAGCTATGCGATGGTTTGTCTGCGGTATCGCGCAAGACGTTTATTGATCAGAAAATTTTTACTGCTGATGTTCTGCGCGAGATCGTACTGCCCTCGCTACGGGATCATCGCTTGATGCAATTTGCCGCAACCGACCCGGTATCTGATACTGGCTCGTGATCGTTCTTGTTATTCACGACCTTGCAGCGCTTCGCGGGGTTGCTCAGCATTCGCATGGAATTAATTGAGGGTGGCGTATGAGTACAGAGATCGCAACGCTTGGGGGTGGCTGCTTTTGGTGTCTTGAGGCGGTCTATCAGCAGCTGCGGGGTGTGTCGCTGGTCGAGTCTGGCTACAGCGGCGGGCACGTGCTCAACCCGCGCTACGAGGCGGTATGCCAAGGGTCGACGGGCCATGCTGAGGTGGTGCAGATTCACTTTGATCCGGCACAAGTCAGCTATCGGGATCTGCTCGAAGTATTCTTTACGATTCATGACCCCACCACGCTCAATCGGCAGGGTAATGATGTTGGTACGCAGTATCGCTCGGTGATTTATACCCACGACGCCGAGCAGATGGCGACAGCCAAGCAAGTAATTGCCGAGATGGCGCACGTCTGGGATGGGCCTATCGTGACCGAGTTGGCTGAGGCACCGGTATTCTATCGGGCCGAGGAATATCATCAAAATTACTTTGTGAATAATCCGCTCCAGTCGTACTGCGTATTCGTTGTTGAGCCTAAAGTAATGAAGTTTAAGAAAGTCTTTGGTGACAGGCTGTCACGGTAAGCGCGGCGCTTCGTAAAGTCTGGCCAAGATAGATACTGGCGCTTACAGATAAACGCCGGCACTCCTGGATAAACGCCGACACTCGTTGCAAGACGTACCCATGTATTCGCTTCGAATACACATCACGCGACATACACATCACGTGGTGTACATATAGCGGCGTGACCAAGGTAGTCGGTTAGTTGGTCTGCCAGATTTTCCGCATAGCACTTGATAGAGCGAGACCCAGTCATTTTCAAATGCATGCGCGCAGCCAGCGAGGTAAATGCGCCAGATGCGGTAGGTCTTGTCATCAACCAGGCTGCGAATTAATGCATCATTTCTCTCAAAGTTATCTGCCCAATGGGTACAGGTGCGAGCGTAGTGCCGGCGCAAATTTTCTACATCCAGAGTCTCAAGTCCGCCATCCTGCATGGCGAGCAGCACGGTCCCAGCATGAGGAAGCTCGCCGTACGGAAACACATACTTTGCGATGAACTCGCCAGCGCCGTAGCGTGCAGTGCGATGATCCGTATTCGTGGTGCAGATACCATGGTTCATCATCAGACCATCACCGGCGAGTAGCTGGTTCAGCTTGGAGAAATAAAGCGGAAGATTTTTTATGCCGACATGCTCGAACATGCCAACGCTGGTAATCCGGTCGTACTGTCCGTAGACATCGCGATAGTCGAGCATCTATATGCTCACTTGATTCTCCAAGCCCAGCATCTTGATGCGCTCAGTCGCCCACGCCTTTTGCTGGGCAGAGAGCGTGATGCCGACGCAGTGTGCGCCGTAGTGCTGCGCAGCGCGAATGACTAGCGCACCGCAGCCACAGCCAATATCCAGTAGTCGGTGTCCTGGCCGTAGAGCAATCTTGTTCAGAATATGGTCGATCTTTTTCTGTTGCGCGGTCGCTAAATCCTCATCGCCTTGCTCGAAATAGGCGCAGGAATACACCATCTCGCGGTCGAGAAACGCCTGGTAAAAAGTATTGGATACGTCATAGTGATACGCAATTGCGCGGGCATCCTGAGCTTTACTATGTGCTCGCGCTCTGAACAATTTTCCAAGTCGTGATCGCTGGCGTTGGCCTAGCTCAGCTAGCTGGTTGGCAGTTTGAATAACGGCCCGTAATCGACCCTCAACTTCCAGTTTGCCCTCTACATAGGCGCGGCCGAGCGATTCGAGTGACGGTTGCAGCAAGTACGTCAGCGCCGACGGCTTGGTTACGCGAATCGTGACTTCCGGATGACTACCGCCCAGATCGAGTTGATGGCCATTCCACAGCTCTAACCGCAGCGGTATCCCGAGTTGGGGTCGCATGCGGCTGATCCAGCGATCGAGCTTTTTCTCCCAAAACATAGCCCACCTCCCGGGTGGGACTGTGCTATCTGCTCGGTATCAGTGCATTGACGTTAGTCTAAAAAGCGCATCAGGGCTGTAAACGCACTCGTGACCAATGACCGTCAGCTTCTCGCTGGTAAGCGATCCGATCATGCAGCCGGGAGCGTCGTCCTTGCCAGAACTCTATCCAGTTCGGGCTCAGACGATAGCCACCCCAGTGCGCGGGTCGCGGCGGTTGCTGTCCGAAACGAGTCTCTGCTTGATTGAACTGCTGCTCGAGCTGCTCGCGGCTGTCGATAGGCCGGCTCTGCGCAGAGGCAATCGCGCCAATCCGGCTTTTTAATGGACGGATCCCAAAGTAAGCATCGCTTTCTTCCGCTGCTACGCGCTCTACAGTGCCTTCGATACGAATTTGCCGTTCCAGATCATGCCAATGAAAACTCAATGCCGCATGAGGATTAAGCAGTAACTGCTCGCCCTTGCGACTTTCATAATTGGTGTAGAAAGTGAAGCCACGCGTATCAAAGTCTTTCAGCAGCACGATACGTAGTGACGGATGACCGTGACTATCGACAGTTGCAAGGCCCATCGCATTCGGCTCAGGCACTTCAGTCTCAAGAGCTTGTTGGAACCAGCGCGCGAATTGCTTGATGGGGTCACTGTCGACTTCTTGCTCAGACAAGGTGGCCTGGCTGTAATCGCGACGCAGATCAGCTATGGAGATCGTCATAATGAGTTATCAATTGTATTGGTAGGAAAAGGGTGGTGCGGTAGAACAGGCAGCGATTATGGTTGGTTTACACCGCAGACGCTGAAGCCTGCGCCCAATAGTCATCGTCATTTTTATTTTCACTCAGCCGCACTGCGTCGCGCGCGCCGCGCAGCGACCGGAATCGCGAAGGCGATCAAGGTGCCCAAGCCCCAGAATACGGCAAATGGCCCGAGTGCCACACCGAGCGCGCCATAAGCCAGTGGTAGTGACACCGATGAGAGGTTACCCAAGCTCGCACGGATCGCAATGGCCTCCGCGCCGCGTCCTGCCGGCGCGCCGCTGTGCAGCAGCGCGAGCACATTCGGCTGACCACTGCCCAGTGCGAGCCCGAGTCCGAAGGCAGCTGCTGCCATCGTTAACGGCTGCTGCGTAAACGGCAGCAGCAGGTAGCACAGTGCAGCTGCGGAAAGCGTAATGCTGAGAACCTGCCACTCACGGTAGCGCGGCGCGATCCAGGGCATGGCAATGCGCACGGTGAAGGTCGCTACCGAGAACGTGGCAAGGATCAAGCCGATGGTCGATGCCGAAAACCCCAGTTGCGTACCCCGCACCGGGACCATGAAGGTAAACAAATCCCAAGCCGCAGCCAGCGTGATGCTGACAAAGTACAAGCCGCGTAGCTCTCGATGCGCCAGCAAGGCTAACGCGCTGCCACGTGGTCGTGTCTTACTGCTTGGCGGTGATGGCAGCTCACACAACGGTGCGCTTGATGCAATCGCGAAGGCAGTCAAGGTAAATGCACCACACGCCAGAAAAGCTGCTGCGTGTCCGGCGTGATCGATCGTGAAACCGGCAAGCATCGGGCCGATGAATGCAGATACCGAGAAGCCGACCGCGAGCTGTGAGAAGCCTGCAGTTTTTTCATCACCCTCAAGCAGCGTGCCGACCGCGTACTGGGTCGCAATAAAAACCGCCATGAAACCGGTGCCAATGAATATCGCTGCCAGGTAAAGCACAGCGACTGATTGCGCTGCGGCGGCCAGTAGCACACCTGCCGAGCCAATCAGGGCACCGAAGCGTAGGGGTTGATAGATGCCGATACGATCGATGATACGACCCATCCCTACCGCCAGCAGCATAGGGAATAGCGCAAACAGGGCGATCAGGGTACCAACCGTAAACTCGGAGGCGTGCAGCGACAGCGCATACAACGAGGTAGTCACACGCGCTGCTGCCAGCGCGACATGAGCGCAGACGGCAACGCCGATCAGGGCAAGCAGCGGCGAGGAGCGGGGCACAGGGGCAACAGCGGTTCAGTCAATCAGTGGGCTGACAGTGTACGTCGAAATTGAATCCAGTCCGCTAGAATGCGCCGATGAGCACGATTCTGACGCCACCTGCTGCCGGCTCGGCTGCGGACCAACCTGACCACACCCACCACGACGTCGATACCGATGTCGATACGGATCGCCGATTTGCCGGCGTTGCTCGTTTGTACGGCGCGGCTGCTTTGCAAGCTTTTCGTGCTGCGCATATTTGCGTGACCGGTGTCGGTGGCGTTGGCTGCTGGGTGGTAGAGGCATTAGCACGCACGGGTATTGGTCGTATCACCATGATCGATCTTGATCATCTCGCTGAATCAAATATCAATCGCCAGATTCATGCATTGACCAGCACTCTCGGCAAGGCCAAGGTGGTGGCGCTGGCTGAGCGAATCACGCAGATTAATCCCGCCTGTCAGGTCGAGACCGTTGAGGAGTTTGTTAGCGCTGATAATGTCGCGCAGTTAATCAAGCCGGGTCATTTCGATTTTGTGATTGATGCCATGGACGATGCGCGTGCCAAAACAGCGCTGATCGTGCATTGTCGCGAGAATCAGATTGCGTTGGTCACCATGGGAAGCGCCGGCGGACAAATCGACCCGACGCGTATTCATGTCTGCGATTTATCGCGTACCGAGCAAGAGCCTTTGCTGGCCCGTGTGAGAAAGAACCTGCGTACCAGGCACGGCTTTCCGCGTGGTCGCAAACACAAGTTCGGGATTGATGCGGTGTACTCAACCGAGCCACTGCGTTTTCCCGAGCTGTGTCTCCCTGATGATGAGGGCGTTGCGCCAGAGGCTGACGGTGCTGCTGATAGCGTCGCCGGCAGCGCGGCTGGCCTGACCGGATTGCATTGCGCTGGGTATGGATCAGCCGTGGTTGTGACCGCCAGCTTCGGCTTTATCGCGGCAGCGCATGTGCTGAAACAACTCGCGATGGCGGCTGATTCAAACTAGTACGCCTGCCGCTTTTCCCCTCCCGGCTAGTTTGTCGCTGGCCACACCCCACCGCGCTTGCAGCCACCCTCTGGCGATGGCGTGTTTGCTGAAAATCAAATCCAAGGCCATCTAACACCAAAAAAGTTAGCGCCTACTTTCAAAAAATCTATTGTCTCGATTGATTTGTGACAATCAGTAACAGCGCCTAGCGCATTTGTACTATTTAACTTTTGGCAATACCCACCGACACTGCAGCCAATGACAAATAAGCAACACTTTGTCAGGCATCCGTTGGCGGATCTTGGCTCGCATGCGGATTAGCGCACCGGCATCCGCGCTCAGTTTCATGCTGCCACGGGCCCGGAGGCTTTCAGTTGATCCCCTTAATCAAGGAGTCGGTAAATGAACACATTGAAGCAAAAGCTGCGGTCCTTTCTCGCTGACGAGCAAGGCGCGACCGCTGTCGAGTACGGTTTGATGATCGCGCTGATTGCGGCCGTGATTCTGGTGACGGTCGGGCTACTGGGTACCGAGCTGAATAACAAATTCACGAAGGTGAAAGATGCCGTCGCGAATGCCGGCAGTACTGGTACCGGCGGAGGTACCGGCGGAGGCACCGGCGGAGGCACGCCAACTCAGTAAGGCTGACACGAAGAATTCACCCGAGCCGGATGGCGGCAGTACACCGCCATCCATCCCGTACTCCCCATCTTTGGTTAGCTCGCGATCATGACTGAATTTTCAACCATTCCCCCGGTGCTGTCGTTGCCGAGCAGCTTGGCTGTGCTGATAACGGCGTGGCTTGCCGCTGCCTCCGATTGGCGGACATGGCGTATTCCAAACCAGGTGCTGGCAGCCAGCGTCGCCGCTGCGCTGATGCTTGCCATGTTCACCGCCGATGGCATCACGCTGCGTGATTGTTTGCTCGGTGGCGTCACCGGGCTGCTGATCTTGATACCTTTCTATTTGATGGGTGGCATGGGTGCAGCAGATGTGAAGTTACTCGCAGTGCTAGGCATGCACATGGGCTGGCTCGCCACCCTGCATGTCGCACTCATTAGCGCGCTGGTGGGTGGCGTTTGGGCTATCGCTCTGTTATTCACACGCTCGGCCTACGGCGAATGGATCAGCGTCATGGCAGACGGCTGGATACGTTCACAGCGTCGGGCACCGGCACCCATCATGACCAAACAATCACGCGCGACGCTGCCCTACGGCGTGGTGATTGCGATCGGTAGCACCCTGGTACTGGCTGCGATCGAGACCTACCCGTATCGCTAATTACATAGCGACCACGCGACCGGAGAAACTATGCGAACAACAAGAACATGGCTGATGCTAAGCGTTGCATTAATCGCTGGGCTGATCGCAGTACTACTCGCCTCGCAGTGGCTGGATGCAAAATCCGGCAGCGGCATGACCAAGGTCGCTGTGGCCGCAACGGATATTAGTCTGGGCCAAAGGCTAACCCCGGAAATGGTGCAGTTAGTTGACTGGCCATCGCGTAGCCTGCCACCTGGCGCGTATCAACAGATCGATCACCTCGAAGGACGCGTACTTAAAACCAACTTGCTTCGTGGCGAGCCGGTGCTACTCGCCAAGCTCGCGCCGCAGGGCACCCAGGGCGGCTTGTCGGCTGTGATTGGTGAAGGCAAGCGCGCGATCACCGTGAGGGTAAATGATGTGATTGGTGTGGCGGGTTTTGCATTGCCCGGGAATTACGTTGACATCATTGTCAACACGCAGCGCGAATCAGGAGATACCGCGGTCCGAGATAAGACCATCTCCAAGATCGTACTAGAGCGAATCTTGGTGCTGGCAGTAGCCCAAGAGGTGGGTCGTGATGACACCAAGTCGCGCGTTGTGAATGCAGTCACATTGGAAGTGACGCCGCAGCAGGTAGAGAAAATTGACCTGGCTCGTAGCGTTGGTACCTTGTCGCTGGTACTACGCAATCAGATTGATCCGCGCGTGGCCGATACCACCGGTGCTACCAAGAACAGTCTGCTGGAGCAAGTACCCGAACCGGTCAAGCTTGCTGAGCAGCGTACGAATACACCAGCACCTCGTGTCAAACGGCTACCGCAGACATCGCCCAAGAACAAAGATGCATCATCAGCCGTAGCGAACGCGCAGCCTGCATCAACGGCGCCACCAACGAGTGCGACCAACTCGGCTAGCCCGCCCAGTTCAGCGAACGCAGCAAGTACAGCCAGCATCGCCGCGACATCGACGCCGCAGACCTGCATTGGTGTCATCAACGGACTGCGTAATGCGCAGGAATGCTATTAAAAATCTGCCCCAGGCAACCGGAGATTCCTTATGAAGAGAAGCCCTAGTGGTGCTTGCCTGCTACTGCTAGCCACTTGCCTTGGCATATCTGGCACTAGCTTCGCGCAGGATACCGACAGCGCCGCGCGTCGACCGAATAGCGAGCGGCTGGCATCTAATCAGCTCAGTGCCTTATCACGTCTGAACTGTAATGGCGAGCCTGCTGCACCTAGCCGGGTGATTCTGCCGCTAGGTAAATCCACGCTGCTGCGTTTACCCGAAGCCGTGACTAACCGAACACTTGGTAATCCGGCAGTCGCGCAGGCGATGTTGGTGTCACCCGAGACGCTGTATATGCTGGGTGTTGAGATCGGCAGCACTAACATGATTGTGCAGGGCAGGAGCGGCAGCTGTAGCGCGATAGATGTCGTGGTTACCTTAGACCCGACTACGCTGCAGGTAACGCTTAGCGAATTGCTGCCTGATGAAAAAGAGATTCGTATCAGCGCCGTTGCAGATAGTTTGGTTCTGAGCGGTACGGTCAGCGATAGCTTAGTAGCGGCACGCGTTCACGACCTGGCGCTAGCCTATGTGCGACGACCAGCAAGTATGAGTCAAGGTGCATTGCAAGAAGGGATGGGCGCGTCGAATGTAGGTGCTGCTGGCACTGCGCAGGCGAGCAATCTCGCGCTACAGCAAATGCGTGTCGTGAATCTGTTGCAGGTCGGAGCCGCACAGCAGGTCATGCTTGAGGTGAAAGTTGCCGAGGTTTCCAAGGCACTGATCGATAAACTCGGCGTGGGGGTGCAAGGTAGTCCGGTGAATGGGTCAGTGACCACCAGCATACTCTCGAATTTTTTAGTTGGAAATTTAGGTGGAAATCTAAGTATCACACGCGCCTCCGGCTCTGGGGTGTATCTCGATGCCGAGAAAAAAGACTCACTGGTCAAGGTGCTCGCTGAGCCGAATGTCATGGCCATTAGCGGGCAGGAGGGTAGTTTTCTGGCAGGCGGCAAGATACTGATTCCGGTTGCGCAAGACGCGCTGGGACGTATCGCGCTGGAAGAAAAAGAATTCGGTATCGGCTTACGCTTTACCCCGACAGTGCTATCAGGTGGTCGCATTAACTTGCGTGTCTCACCCGAGGTATCCGAGCTATCGCGTGATGGTGTCGGTGTCGGCACAGGAACGACCCAGGCACGCGCTATTTTGCCGTTAATTACCACACGGCGGGCATCCACGACCGTACAACTCGCCGATGGGCAAAGCTTCGCGATTGGTGGTCTGATCAAAAATAACTCAACCGCCAACATCAAGGCCTTTCCGATTCTGGGAGAGTTACCTGTGATCGGCGCATTGTTTCGCAGCACCGACTTCCAGAACGACAAAACCGAATTGGTATTTGTGGTCACCCCGCGACTGGTCAAGCCATTACCGCAGCCGAGCAGACTTCCTACCGACGGCTTTCAAGACCCTAGCCGTAAAGAACTTTTCATCGACGGCAAATTAGAGCGCGGTACGGAGAGTAAGTCTCGTGCCGAGCCGGGTGCTGTGAACGATAAACCTGAAGTGAAGTAAGAGGCAGACACATGAGCGCACTGAGAAAAAAATCACTCTGTATGCTGGCCGGTGTTATCGCAGCAAACCTAGTAGCGGCGTGCGTGCCGACCAGGCCGCAGTGGGATGCCCAGTTCGGGCAGTCGGTAAGACAAGCGCAACTACAGCAGACCATCGATCCAAACGCAGGCCGTGATGTTGAGGTGAATGGTATCGACGGCGCCAGTGGCCGCGAAGCCGTGATCCGCTACCGCAACTCGTTCAAAGATCCGTCGCCTGTGAACCCTTCGTTCACGATTGGCGTGTCGCGCTAAGTGAGCGCCGTCAATGGGAGACTGTAGCGTGCATCAAGGCAACCGTCGACTCAGACCAAGGCGCGATCAGCGCGGTGCAGTTGCGATAATTTTCGCGATTGTAATCACGGCAATGATCGGTATCGCCGGGCTCGCGCTCGATCTTGGGCAATTGTATGTTGCCAAGGCCGAGCTACAAAATGCCGCAGATGCCTGCGCCTTGGCCGCCGCCCAGTCACTCTCCGGAAGCGATGGCAAGCAGCTGCAGATCGGAGAGGCAGCGGGGCTCACCACCGCACAACGGCATAAGGTCTTGTTTCAATCTCGAACGATCGCCACCCAAACAGATCACAGTATTGATTTCGCTGCTAGTTTGGGTGGGCCTTGGTATCACAGCAGTGATCTCGCCATCAATAATTCAAGCACACTGAGTATGCGTTATGCGCGTTGTGGCTTGGTGCAAGACAATATTCCGACTTGGCTAATCCAGGTATTAAATCTTCTGCCCGGTGTACAGATTGGCCCACAGAGCATGTCTGCGTCAGCAGTCGCGCGGCTGCAGCCTTCGCAGATGACTTGTGCCATGCCGATTGCCGTGTGCAAAGCCAATCTCACGACCAAGGGTAGCTGGCTGGAAGGTGCGGTTAATTCGAGTGGCGCCCTGACCGGCAGCTTTATGTGGGCTGACCTCAGCCCGCCGCAGGGTGGCGCTGCTGAGTTGGCCGCCAACTTGACCGGTACCGGACAGTTTCAGCTGCCACCGACCGGGTCGCCGGTGGGTCAGGCGGGTAATGTCACTTCGCTCGCGAATGAGTACAACAGCCGTTTCGGTATTTATCAGGGCAATGTCCGCGCGACTGAGGCGCAACCGGACCGAACCGGCTACGCCTATACCGACAATACGAGCGGTGGAAACTGGAGCAAATCAGCCGGACATGCCTACGCAGATTTCATTTCCAGGCGCACTACTAACTCCGCATATCAAGGCGGAAATCCAGATGTGCGTGGAAGTATTCTGGGTGCTAGCAGTCTCGCGGCGCAAGGCGGTGATCGCCGCATCATGATCGCGCCGGTAGTCGACTGCGCTACCTATCAAAAAAGTCAAACCGCACCAGTACAGCAATGGGCGTGTGTTTTATTACTGCACCCGCTACTCAATAATGCAAGTGGCAACTCGCAGCTAGTAGCGGGTGGCACCAGTGTGGCGACGGGCTCGAGCACAGCAACCACCACCACCCAAGGCAATGGCAATTCTAATGCCGGTGGCAACGGTAACGGTAATGGCAATGGTGGTAGCAATGGTGGTGGTACGGCATCTACACCCCGCATGTATCTCGAGTATCTCGGAAGTGCGTCAGATGCCGGCAGCCCATGCGCCTCCGGTGGCTTACCGGGTGGTGGCTCATCGAGCGGGCCGTTAGTGTCGGCTTTAGTGCGATGAGTGTCGCCATGCCTATCTTCAGCAGCGCTACAGTGCTTCTGCGCCGTGGTGCGCGTGTTCGGCGCTACCAATCAGGCGCCGCCGCGATCGAGTTTGCTTTGGTATTGATCCCCTTGTTAGTACTGGCGTTTGGCATTGTTGAGTATGGCAGGGCCATCTATCACTACGACACACTCGTCAAGTCCGTCAGATCCGCATCGCGCATGCTGGCAGGCTATGACCCCTCCGACAGCGCAAGCTTTGCTGGCGCTGCTACGCAGGCGCGCTGTCTTGCTGTGTTTGGTCAAACCAACTGCCAAAACGCCACCGAACCGCTCGTACCAGGCTTGACCACCTCGCACATAAAAATTTGTACGCGTGCGTCAGTCGCGGAGTGCCCTGATCTCCGAACCAGCGATGTGCAAAATGTATCAACCGGCGCTGGCACCGGTACCGTGCAACTGCTGGTGGTCCGAGTCGACGACTATCACTTCGGGTTTCTCGGCTTGCCATTTACCGGTGCTGGCGCATCGGTACAATTCAGACCTGTCAGCTCAGTCATGAGAGGCCTATGAGATTTCAACATAGGCAAAAATATCAGCGCGGCGCTGCACTGGTTGAATTTGCTCTGGTGACGACCGCCGGCTTCATCGTGCTACTGCTAGCCGTGTTTGAGCTGGGTCGTCTGCTGTTTATTTTTAATACGGCGAATGAAGCGACCCGATTAGGCGCTCGGCTCGCGGTGGTGTGTGATGCCAATGCAGCGCTGATCACGCAGCGAATGTCTCAGCTGCTACCACAGCTCAATGCAAGCACCGTAAATATTCATTACGAGCCAGCGTCATGCGCGGCAGATAGCGCCACTGCGCGTGCAAGCTGCCGATCAGTGACTGTTTCGGTAAAGCCCGGAACCGTAGTAAGTACTAATATCCCGCTACTGAATTTTTCATTTGATATACCGGCCTTCACCACCACCCTGACGCGTGAAGCAATGGATAGCACAAGCTGTATCTGAGCAATAAGGAGAATGAATGAACGCTTTGATACTCACCACCGACCATGATCTAAAACACAAACTACAGCAACTGTGTGCCACCTTGTCGCCGCCGGTCGAGTTGGTGCGTGACATGCCGGGGATGTTGCGGCTAGACCCGGTGGCGATGACATCGCCCGATCTGATTTTCTTTGATGCGCGCGGCGAGCAGCGCGAGGTCATCGCCGCGCTGGAACGTACCGCAGTACGACACCCGGAGGCTATTATTCTTTTGCTGGTGCCTGAGCATGCACCTGATCTATTGATTGCCGCGATGCGACTCGGTGTGCGCGAGGTTGCAAGTTTCCCGCTCGATGTTGATGAGCCAGCGCTTGCTGTGGAGCGACTTCATCAAAAGCGTGCAGAGCACAGGCGCGAGCAAGGCCAGGTACTTTCGCTGGTTTCAAGCAAAGGCGGGTGCGGCGTGACATTTATCGCGGTGAACCTGGCCTATGCGTTTGCCAGTTTGGCGCATAAAAAAACCTTGCTCATCGATTTGAATCTGCAATATGGCGATGCGGCATTGTTCATATCAGATGCAAAGTCACCTGTTACGTTAACGGATATCTGCGCGCAGATTCATCGCCTTGACGCCCAATTACTCGATAGTAGTGTGATCGGCGTCGCCCCTAATTTCGACCTGATTGCAGCAGCGTCGGACCCTGATCCGGAAGACCGGATACAGCCGAACCATATGGCCGCACTGCTTTCCATCGCCCGGCGTCAGTACGATTTTGTTTTGCTTGATATGGGTCGACAGGTCAATGCTGTCAGTATCCGGCCACTCGACAGTAGTGATCTGATTTTTCCGGTACTTCAGTAGAGTATTTCGTTCATTCGTAGCGGGCAGCGCATGCTCGATATGTTTAGCACGCTTGGCTACCGCAAAGACAGTATCCGTCATCTACTCAACCGCTATGACGATAGTGCAGCAGTGACTCAGGCGGATTTTGAGCGTGGTCTTGGCCAGCGCATCATTTATCAGATACCCAATAACTTCACGATCGCCAGCGAATCTATCAATCAGGGCGAGC
>VGHX01000030.1 GCA_016868055.1 Betaproteobacteria bacterium | reverse complement strand
CGGCTGGATTTCTGAGGTAAAGAACGGCCAGAACGCCGGCAGCAAGTACATTCGCGGCAGAGCCGAGCGCAAAGACGCGGCTCCCGGTGCGTCCTATACGCCGCAAGCTCCGCAGCTAAAGTTCGCTCAGGTCGATCGGCTTGATGACACGGAGGGAGTGCCGTTTTGATGAGCACGCGCTACATTGCAATTGATCCTGGCGCTAACGGCGCGCTTGCGTTTCAGCCTGCTGGAAGGCCTGCGGTCGTTGTACATCTCACCAGGACCACGCCGCCACTCGACGCGCTGCGTGACGCGATCGCCGGCGCTGAACGTGCTGTCGCCTACGTCGAGCAGGTCGGCGGCTTCATCGGCAAGCCGCAGCCTGGCTCTGCGATGTTTAAGTTCGGCCAGAACTTTGGCTTTTGGCTTGGGCTGCTCGCAGCGCTTGAGGTGCGCACTTTGCTGGTTAGGCCGCAGACGTGGCAACGAGGTCTGGCTGGATCGTCGCTGAGGGGACCGGAGCGGAAGCGTGCGCTGCGGGACGAGGCTGCGCGGCGCTTCGCTGCGTCTGGTCTGCGCGTGACGCTTGACAACTGTGATGCGCTGTTGCTGCTGGATTATGCACAGAGGCAAGGAGGTGCGCTGTGATTGAGCCGATTAACGACTTTCCGAGTCATTACCGGAAACTAATTGCGCAGCTAACTGAATACATAATCGCGCTGGAAGAACAGTGCAGCGTGCAACAGATCGAGGCTGCTCAGGCGGCGGTGCAGGAGAAAAAGACCAAGTCATGAAATCATTTTCTAAGCTTACCGCCGATGCGCTCGCTGCATACGTCGAAGGTCAACGCGATCTCAATTCGCAGTTTCCGGACGAGTCGCGTGATGTTCAAAACGCTCTCTGTTGGCGGCGGCGCAAAAAAAACGGCAAGCCTAACGGTGGGCAGCTTAAAAAGAATGAGTCGCTGCGTAAGCGATTCGCAGCTTTCCGCGCCGCACGCAAGGAGGGCCGGTTATGAGCTTGCTTCTACTTATATGAATCCCATGAAACGAGTCCTTGTAGCCTGTGAGTATTCTGGCCGCGTCCGCGATGCCTTCGCTGCGCGTGGCTGGGATGCTTGGTCCTGCGACCTCCTGCCGACCGACAGTGTTGGGCAACACCACCAATGCGATGTTCGCTACGTGCTCGGACTTAACTGGGATTTGATGATCGCGCATCCACCATGCACACATCTAGCCGTGAGCGGTGCTCGATGGTTCAGGGCTAAACAGGTGGAGCAGGCCGAGGCGCTTGATTTCGTGCGCCTACTTTTGGCCGCACCAATTAATCACATCGCTCTGGAGAATCCAGTTTCAGTCATCTCATCGCAGATTCGCAAACCGGATCAGGTGATCCAACCTTGGCAGTTCGGCCATGGTGAGACGAAGGCGACGTGCTTATGGCTGAAGAACCTGTCGCCGCTGAGGCCGACCAAGGTCGTTGATGGCCGACATCCTGCCGTGCATCTCATGCCGCCTGGCCCTGATCGGTGGAAACTTCGTTCGCTCACATATCAAGGAATAGCCGACGCTATGGCGGATCAGTGGGGAGCACTGTCATGAACCAATTTACCTTTACCGCGTGCGGCGCGGGTCTGACCCAGTGCGAACTGGTGCTCTTGCGCCTGCGCAACTTAACCACCGCAGACCAGCTCCGCGATGGCTGGGTTAACATGCCCGATCTCGTGGCGGCCTGCGGCGGGTACGCTGTTCATTCTCGCGTTGCTGATCTGCGCAAGCGCGGGTACGACATCGAGCAGACGAGCGTTCGGCGCGCTCGCAAGGTGCATTCGTTTTATAGGCTGCGAAGGGAGGGAGCATGAACAACTGGCAAGATCGCGGGCCTGCAACGCACATCGACGGGAGTCTGATTTTCAAGACGAAGGAGGACACAGAAAATGAAAAAGCTGTGGCGAAGCTGGTGTCCGAAAAGTTTAACTGCGTAACTCATGCAATCGCGGATATGTCACCCGTCGATTGGGTCTTTTTGCGGCACGATCGAGTTGTTGGAGTTGGAGAGTTAAAAATCCACAGAGGCCCTAGCACAAAGTATCCAACAGCCATCCTCAATCTGCGCAAATGGCTCGCGCTGCTGTTGGCTGGTCAAGGAATGGCAGTGCCTCCGATATACGTCTCGCAATGGTCCGACTGGACCGGGTGGGTCGACGTTCGCAAGCTCGATGCGCATCACGTCAATGTTCGGATGATCCGTTGCAAACCTCGCGGCACAGATAGTCCGTCAAACTATGAGCCATGCATCATGATCCCGCTGGACCAGTTTGAAGAAGTGGTTCCTTACGGTTTTAAAGAGATGGAGGCTCGAAACAAAAATGAATTGGCTTAACATTTACATACCTAACATCCGCGCACCTGAGTTTCTCGGCTGCGATCCAGTCGCACGCGCAACGTGGTTTTGCGTACTGGCCTACTGCGCAGACCAAGAAAACGGCGGCACGCTTGCTGGCGCGAAGGTCTGGAAGGACCGGCAATGGCAGCAGCTCTGCGGTGTGACGCTGGCCGAGGTCAACGATGCTTCACCGCTCTTGGCTTGGCGAGGCGATGACTTGGTCGTGTGGTCCTATCCAACGTCTGCTGAGGCAGTCCTGACAGCTAAACGTGAAGGCGGACGCAAAGGTGGTCTAACGTCTGCTAAGGCGAGACTTACACGCCAGCCGCAAGCTATGGTTGACGATAACGCGAAGGACTCCTGCAAGGACTCCTTGGAGGACAGCCGCAACGAAAAGAAAAGAAAAGAAAAGGAAGAGAAAAGGAATAGGAAGGATAATCAATCCATTGCGCCTGTCGGCGCGCCGCGCGCACGCAATGAGTTGCTTGACGCACTGGCAACGGTCGGAGGCGGCAAGCCGGAGGAGGTCACGCAGTGGGGACCGGCCATTGCAGCACGCGCCGAGATTGTCGTTGTCAGTCCTGACGTGACGCCTGACGAGGTCCGACGTCGCGCTGTAAATTACCGCACGCACTTTGACGGCGCTGCACTGACGCCGACTGCCTTGTCGAAGCATTGGGCGGTCTGCGCTGCTGCAAAGCCAAGGGCAACGACTGGCGGCGACCAAGTGGCGCGCGAACGCGCTGCCGCTGGCGGCCAGTTTGCTTGGGAAAACGGAGGCTTTTGAATGAGCCACACCGACTACGAGGCGCTGGCCGTGTACGAAGCTGTAGGCATCAGCATTGAGCCGAAGCCGGAGTTTCGCAGCGATATGGAGCGCCGTCTTGCGCGCAAGTGGGGCGACGGATCCGCAACCTGGGCGGAAGGCCAGTGCAAGATCTGCGGCAATCGCTTGCCGATCTCGCGCGGTGTGTTCGAGATCCTCGGCGTTGAGACCGTGTTTGTCTACGGCTGCTGCGACGACTGCACGCCTATTCGTGACGCGCACTATTCGCGCACGGCGAACGAAGACCACGGCACCTCACGCACGCCGTGGTGGGACGAGAACTGCCCGGCGCTGTACAAGGAACTGGTCGACGACGTACCGGACACGGTGCGGCGCAGAGGCTATGACCGCGTAACGCAGTACGTCCCGTCTCAAAACGGCAAGGGTCTGGTCATCACTGGGCTGTCTGGCGCAGGTAAGACCACGGCAATGTGGGCGCTCGCACGGGAGCTGGAGCAGCGTGAGTACGGCTGCACGTTCCTGACTGCCGTGGAGCTACAGCGCCAACTCAGCGAGGCCGCGCGCGACATCAAGTCGATCAAGCACCTGACGCATTGCCGCGTTCTGCTCATCGACGACCTGGGCAAAGAGAAGCTGACTGCGAGCGTGGCTGCGCTGCTCTGGGAGCTGATCGACTCGCGATACGCTAACCGGCGCCCAATGGTCATCACGACGCGCTACGGCGGCAATGACTTTGAGGCACGATTTGGCGACCTGGTGCTCGGTGTCGACATTCGGCGGCGCATTGCTGAATCGTGCGAGCCTGTGATGTTTTGAGGCAGAATGTATTATTATATTGCGTATGCGCACGAGTTGCGTTGTGCAGAATCTGTGGTAGGAAAACCTAAACTTGTATCAAATCATGCTTGGCAGAAGCACATACGCTTAACTTCCAAGCTCAAAAAGGAGAAACGACTGTGTCAGACAGCAAAGAACTGGAAGCGCTACGACTGACGGCTCGCACATTGCGCGCGATCACGCAACTCGAGGCGCACAAGAAGGCGGTGGTGGGAGAGTACAACGAGCGGCTCAAGCGGCTCGGCAAGATTATCCAAATGGTGCAGGCACGCGACCAGATGGGCGTGTTGCCTATGGAAGGCCTGGACGCGATTCAGCTTACGGAGGACGACGAAAAGCTGATCTTGAACCCGTCGGAGGGACTGTAACATGATAACGTACTCGCTGCGGCGCACGCCCGTGAACAGACCGTCTGCGGCGGCGAGCAGCGAAGCGTCGAAACTACTGTCCGAGATTTGCGAGCGGTTGATTGAGTTGGATGAGGTCAAGCATTCGGAAGGAGCTGCACTGGTTCGCCGGCTGGCTACTATCGCTGACCTGTCGCCTAGCGCGTATCGCACCGTGCTGCACGTCGGCTGTGGTCAGGTTCGGGCCGTTGTGTCCAGCTACGAGCAGCAGGTCAAGGGTCGTGGGCTGACGCGGCAGGCGCTGCATTGGCAGTGGGCTCAAGATTTAAAAGCGATCAAGGCCATATTCCCGCAACTTGCGACAATGCTGCAAGAGCTTCGCGACACGGTCGTGCATCACGAAGAAACGATGAGCGCGGCGGATGCGATGCGGTTTGCAAGCCGTTCTGACAGTCAGAATGAGGCGAACGATGCCTGACCTATACCAGCCCAGCGGGTCGGACCTGATCGCCTCGTATAGGGCAAGGAAACGATGCAGGCGGGCTGCTGTTGCACTGGCTGACTGTTGCAAACGATTGCAGATGCAAATAGGGGGGTGGGGTAAAGGAAACTTTTTTGCAACACGGCAAGCCGCGGGTGGTTAAACCTGGCGGGAAAAAACGGTTTTTGTTCCTTTTGCAAACTTGACACATGAAACTTGAAACAGTTGCAATCGATTCACTCTCTTTGGACCCGGCCAATTTGCGAAAGCACAGCCAGCGCAACTTGGACGCAATTGGCGCAAGCCTGCGTCGGTTCGGTCAACAGAAACCAATTGTTGTTAACGCGCAAAACGTTGTGCTTGCCGGCAATGGCACGCTGACTGCCGCGCGCGCGATTGGCTGGAAAGAGGTCAAGGTTGTTCGGTCCGAACTGGTCGGTACGCAGGCAACCGCGTTTGGCATCGCCGACAATCGCAGCGCGGAGCTAGCCGAGTGGGACGAGAACTTGGCCAACGTGTTGGCATCGCTCAAGGCCGAAGACTTCCCACTTGTGGACATCGGATTTGATGAGGCTGACCTAAAAGAGCTGGTGAAGGAGCCTGAACCGTCCGACACGGACGCAGAACCGCAGATCGACAAGGCCGAGGAACTACGGGTGAAGTGGGGCGTGGAACTAGGGCAGCTTTGGGAGCTTGGCGACCATCGGTTGCTGTGCGGCAATAGCACGAAGAAGGAGGATGTGGATCGAGTTATGTTCGGCGAGAGGGCTGCATTCTGTTTCACGGATCCGCCGTATGGAGTATCCTACTCAGGGAGAGGGAAAAGCACGTCGCAACAGACTATTGAAAACGACGACCTTGACCCTGCCAAACTGCAACATTTCCTAACTGAATGTTTCAAGGTTATGCCACTTGAAGCTGGGAGTAACGTATTCGTGTGTCACGCCGACCAGAAGAAGGGCATCCGTCCAGCCTTTGAGTCAGCTATGTCGTCTGCAGGGTTGCGGATGTTGGGAACGGTAATATGGGTGAAGAACCAAGCGTCAATGGGTTGGCAAGACTTTAGGGCGCAGCACGAACCGATCTTGTTTGGCTGTACAGATGGCGCAAACCGAATGCGTGTTGAAGACAGGACTGCCACAACCGTTTGGCAAATTGGGCGCGATGCTGCGGCTGGATACTTGCACCCAACCACCAAGCCTGTCGAGTTGGTGGCAAAAGCCATTCGGTTTTGTTGTCCGGTCGCTGCGACGGTCTACGAACCCTTCTCGGGCTCCGGCACCACCATCATCGCCTGCGAACAACTTGGCCGCAAATGTCGCGCCATCGAAATCTCTCCTGCCTACGTCGCCGTCGCCATTCAACGCTGGGCTGACGCGACCGGCAAGGAGCCGCGCAAACTGTGAGCGAGTCTGAGCCAGCCGTCGTTGACGTTTACAAAAAGGCGAACGTCAGCAACATCGTAAAGAAGCTCAAGTCTGGGAAGACTCTGAGCACAGCCGAGCGCAAGGCGCTTGACGATTACGAGGCAAGCCAGTCTGGCGGCGAATGGGTCAAGGACACGTCCGCGCTGGCAAGGGAATTAGGCTTGTCTCGGCAAGCCATCTACGACGCGCGCGCGCGATTCCCGTCTGAAGCGCCAGCGAAGCACGCGGACGGCAAGCGTGAGAACTTGGAGGCGTGGCGAAAGTTCTCCGCCGAAAAGCTGATCGGGAAAGACGTAGCCACTAAGACACTAGCTGATCTAAAAGCCGAGTTGATGCGCGAGCAGATCTGGTTAGCTCGGGCAAAAGTGAGGCGAGAAAACGCAGAAACGGTGAGTCTTGAGGTTGTGGAATCAATGGTCCAGAAGTTGGGTCAAAGGTGGGATCTGCTTTTGCGGCTCAAGCTTGAGGTGGAAAGTGGGCCGAGATTTGCTGGCAAGGCACCAGCTGAAATTTGCGCTGAGGGATCGGTGATGCTCGATGAGATCCGCGAAGTGGTAAACGCTGGCCTATCGAGATTCAAAACCGAAGCGATCAAGGCAAGCGGATTGGAAACTGCAGACGATGACTGACGATTCAATCATTGACCGCAAACTGCGGATGCCGCGTCCTGACCGCGCGCCCATTTACGACTGGGCGAGGCGGCACGTTCAGTTGCCCGAGTCCTACGCCACGCCAGGACCGTTCAACGTGCGGCTGTCGCCATGGCTCGTTCCCGTGTTCGACGCACTCAAAGATCCGCTTGTCCGCCGCGTACACTTCCGCAAAGCTGTGCAGATCGGCGGTACGCTGGTCGCTGATGTCTGGCTCCCGTGGATTATCGCGAACGATCCCGGCCCGATCTCGTGGACGATGCAGACCGACGACATGGTCGAGCGCCACGCCAAGACGCGCCTGTGGCCGTTGCTGGAACGCTGCCGACCGGTCGCTGAGATGCTCCCTAAGCTTGGGCCGCACCGCACAACGACCGAGATTTACTTTGGCGGCTTCTTCCTGACGCTGAACGCCGCCAACCTTTCAACGCAGCAGTCCCAGTCGATCCGATACAAGATCAACGACGAGATCTGGCTGCCGCGCTGGCAGGAGGTCTACGGTCATGCTGTCGCGCGCGTATCGAAGTTCGAGGAGGTCGGACGCAGCAAGGTTTACAACATCAGCCAGGCTCCGATCATGGACGAACAGAACGGGAACGTGGAGCACGCTTCGTTCATGAGCGGCAACCAGCAGGAGTGGCACGCAGACTGTCCGAGCTGCCACAAGCCGCATCCGATCACGTTCGACCAGTCCAGCGGCGAAGAGCGCGCCGGCGTGGTGTGGGACCGCGAGGCAAGGCGGGACGACAACTCATGGGACGTAGCGCGCGCAATTGCATCGACGCGGTTTCGCTGCGTGCATTGCGGTCACGAGTCGTCGGACTCAGACGCAACGCGCGAGGCCTGGAAGAAGACTGGCCGGTACATTGCAACGCGCACCGACGCGCAACCTGAGAACGTGTCATTCCGCATCGAGGCAGTCGTCGCGCGTCCGATGAAGTTTCTGGTGGAGGAGTTCTGCGAGGCCGAGAACCATTCACTGCGGACCGGCGATGACCAGATGCGCGTGGACTTTCGCACGAAGCGCGAGGCCAAGCCGTGGCTGGTCGCGAAGAAGACGATCAATCTGTTTCAAGCTACGCAGGCGGACTACTCGTCGCAGCAGTACAACGCCGGCCAGAAGATCGACAACGAGGTCATCCGCTTCATGGCGCTCGACCGTCAGCTCGACCACTGGTGGGTTGAGATCGGCGCGTTCTCGACTGCGACTGGTCCGCGCTATCGGCAGTTGTGGTTTGGCCGCGTCGACACGCGGGATCACCTGCGCGAGATTCAGCGCCAGTACGCTGTGCCGGATTCGTGCGTTGCGCAGGACAGAGGCTACCGACCGTCTGACGTCGACCGCGACTGCGCAGATTTTGGCTGGCGTGGTATGCGTGGTTACGGGCGCAAGACCTGGACAATGCGAGACGAGCACACAGACCAGCTCATCAACTTCCCGTTTTCCGAACCGCGCGTCAGCGACTACCGAGGCGGCGACGTCTTCTTCTACGAGTGGTCGGGCGACTACTTCAAGGACACGCTAGCGACGGCGCTGGACGGCAAAGGCGACCTCAAGTGGGAGCTGCCGTCCGACGTGAATCCGCTCTACGTCGAGCACCTCAAGGGCGAGTCTAAGGTTGAGGTGCGAACCGGCGTTTGGGAGTGGCGCGAGGTCCGCAGCAACGCACCGAACCATGGTCTAGACACGTCCTCCATGCTGCTTTGTATGGCGACCATCGCCGGCGTCATTCGCTACACGCCGCCTAAAAAGGATTAACGCTAGCGCAAGTCTGCGCTTCCGCCTTTAACGTTTTGGCGTTAAAGTATGGGAAACGACAATCCGTTCGAGGGTCTTGATCTCGCAACTCTTGCCACGCTGAAGAGTGAGACTTTGGCCGCGATTCGCGCTGTGCTGGTTAACAGCTCCTACAGCATCAACGGCAAGAGCGTCACGCGCGCGGACCTTGCCCGCCTCAACGTGATGCTGGGTCAGATCGTGGCTGCGATTGACTACCAGAACGGCACCAGCGCGGATGTGACTTTCGTCAGCTTCAACGGCAACTAACATGGACTTCGACGCTTCAAAGGTCATCGCCTCGGCACCGTGGTACGACAAGGCAATCTCGGCAGTTGCGCCGGCGTGGGGACTGAAGCGCATGGAGTCGCGCGTGCAGGCAGCGCTATTCAACTACAACGCAGCGCAGACGAACCGGCTCTACGCGCCGAAGCAGTATGGCTTGCCGTCTGAGTCGAACACGACCGTTCGCGACCGCATCGTGATGATGTGGGAGGCGCGCGACCTCGTGGAGAACCATTCCGAAGCGCGCGAGATCAGTCGCAAGTTCGGCAACTACCTGACGCCGCACGAGTACTCGCCGACGACCGGCGACCGCGAGTACAACGCGATTGTCTCGGACTACTTCCACGACTGGTGCAAGACGTGCGACGTCACGAATCGCCACACCTTTAAGAAGCTGATCCAGCTTGCAGCCGAGCAGCGACCAGTTGACGGCGACTGCGGCTTTGTGATTCGTCGCGTCGATGGTGAACTCAAGATTCAGCTTGTGCCTGGCACGCGCATCGGGAATCCAAACTCGCTCGGCGCCGATCCGGCCAACTACTTCCAAGGCATCTTCACGAATGAGTTCGGTCGTCCTGTGGCGTACCGAGTGTTCCGCGTGACCAGAGAGGGCGTGTATTATGATCCCGAAGACATCGAAAGTCAGTTCTTTTGCCATTACTACGACCCTTTCCGCGTGGACCAGTACCGTGGAGTTACTGACTTTCACGCTGCGATCCGCACGGCTCGTATGCTGTACGAGATTCTTGAAGCTGAAAAAGCTGGCGTCCGCTTTGCTAGTCAGCAAGCCGCCCTCGTATTTTCTGACCGAGGAACTGCCAACGGGCGCAACCTGTTCACGCCGACGCCGGCGTCGACGCTCCCGAGCGGTCAAACGCAGAAAAACGAACTGAGCGAGATCGGCAACATCCGGTACTTCGGCAGCGCGGACAAGATCGAGGTGATGCCGTCGAGGCCCAGCGCAGCCTTCGAGGGCTTCGTCCAGCACTTGATGCACGAGATCGCGATCGGTGTCGGCATTCCCGAGGGCGTTCTGTTCGGAACGCAGAACTACAAGGGACCGAGCGTTCGCGCTGACTTTGCGGCGGCTGATCGCGTGTTCACGCGCCATCAAGGACTGCTGCAAGACAAGGTGCTCGATCCGATCAAGAACCAGGTCATCCTCGACGCGATCGCGCGCGAACTGATTCCGGCTCCTCCGCGTCGTGAAGGCGAGACTGTGGTGCAGGCGATGAAGCGTGCGACGCGCGGCGAGTGGCGCTTCCCGGCCAAGCTAACGATCGACATCGGGCGCGAGTCTGCGGCGAACCTGAACGAGAACCGCCAAGGCGCGAAGTCGCTGCAAGAGATCGCAGCCGAGGAAGGCACCGACGCTTTCGGTCGCCTGGAGCAGATCGCGATTGAGGCTAACTTCGTCGCGGAATTGGCGCAGCGTTACAACGTACCGGAGACTGCGATCCGTCTTGTGACCAACGCGCTGCCGAGCACGGCTGCTGCGGCTGCTGCTACGGGTGAGAAGGTCGGTCAGGACGCGGCGGCGGCTCAGGTAGCAAGCAGCGCAGACGCTGCTCCTGAAGCCTCGCAGGCAGCCTCTGAGCTGCACAACCAGCGCATCGTCATCGACTTCGCCGAGGACGGCTACGTTCCCAACGACGCGATGGCGGCTAACGCTAAACGCGCGCTGGATGTGCGCGAGAAAAAGCCGGCATCGCAACGCGGCATGACTGCCGTGGGTCTAGCGCGTGCGCGCGACATCATCAACAAGCGTGCGCTATCTGCTGATACCGTGCGCCGCATGAAGGCTTACTTCGACCGACACGAGATCGACAAGCAAGGCGCGACTTGGGACGAGCAAGGCAAGGGCTGGCAGGCGTGGAATGGCTGGGGCGGTGACGCTGGCCGCACTTGGGCGAATGCGATTGTCGAACGACTCAACCGAAAGGAGAACGCCGATGAAACGCGCAAACTCAAACTTGATTCGCCGGTCGAGGTCGCGTTCGGTGCTCGTCATCTCACGCCGAAAAAGTGGCTGGCTGCGCTTGCGGACGGTCGCAGTGCATTTCAGCAAAAGAAAAAAGAGTTCGTCCTCCCGACGCCGGCAGCGGCGGAAAGTGGCGAGGAGTTCCTGACTCGCTGTATGGGAGACGCGACCGTTGTTGCTGAGTTTCCCGACGAGTCGCAACGTTACGCAGTCTGCCAACGTCAACTTAATCCGAGCGCCTGAACATGGACACGCAAAAGCAGATCGACCACCTGATCGAACTGGCGATTGAGCAGCGCGACGAGATCGCGCGCATCGTCAACTCGCTGCCACAACTTCGCGCGCAGTTGCGTGATGAAGTCGCTGTGGCTCTTGAGGACGTTGAGCCGCATTTGCGCGAGGAGATGGCGACCATCGCTGGCGAGGAGGTCAAAGCACTTGAGACTAAGCTGGCGTCAAAGGTAAATGAGCTGCTCGGTCGCGTTGAACTTGCGGCGTCTGCGAAGTACACGGCGCTGATGCAGGAGCGCGAGAAGAACGCGCAACTGCTTGAGGTTGCAGAACAGCGCATCCAGCTCGCGGCGGCTGAACTGCCAGAGAAGATCACGCAGTTGCTGGACGAGGCGGTCAAGACGCGGACTGAGTTCGCCGTGCCTGCTACGCTTCAACCGCTCGGCAAGTGGAAGGCTGGCGAGTATCAGTCGCTTGATGTTGTGTCGCTCAACGGCGACAGCTACATCGCGAACGAGACGACGCGCGAAAAGCCGAGTCGGTCTGCGAAGTCGTGGACGCTGCTGGCTGCTCGCGGTGCGGGCGGCGGTGGCTCGAACATCAACAGCATCACCGATCTAACCGGGACGCCTGGCGTCGGTCAGTTGCTGATTGGCGACGGCGGCACGTTTCAGCTCAACACGCTCACGGCTGGATCGAACGTCACGATCACGAACACGGCTGGCGGCATTCAGATTGCCGCGACCACTGGAACATCTGGCACAGTGACAAGCGTTGCGGCTACTGGCGACGGCGCTGTCGCAGTCAGCGGCAGTCCGATCACGACCAGCGGCACGTTTGTCATCTCGCTCGCGAGCACGGCGGTCACGGCTGGCAGCTACGGCGCGACGAACAAGGTCGGCACGTTTACGGTGGACGGCCAAGGTCGTCTGACCGCTGCGGCGGATGCGACAATCAGCATCTCAACTGGTCAGGTCACTGGACTGGGCAGCGCAGCGTTGCAGTCCACGACGTACTTCGCGCCTGCGACCACGGGCAGCGACATCCTAAGCGGAAACGGCTCAGGCGGGTTTTCTTCGGTCGTTGTCGGGACTGGCCTGACATATAGTGGCGGCACTCTTTCGATCACAGGCGTTGGCAATGGCACGGTGACAAGCGTTGCTGTAACCAGCGACGGCGATGTGACGTCTTCAGGCGGTCCCATTACCGCGAGCGGCACGTTCACGCTGGGTCTGTCCAGCACGACGGTGACCGCAGGCAGTTACGGTGCGGCTGGTTCGGTCGGCACGTTCACGGTTGACGCCAAGGGTCGTCTAACGGCAGCAGCGAACACCGCGATTGCGATCACGGCTGGTCAGGTGTCTGGTCTCGGCAGCGCGGCCTTTGAAAGCACGACGTACTTTGCGCCTGCGACGACTGGGACGCTGATCCTCGCCGGCAACGGTAGCGGCGGCTTCTCGACTGTCACGGTCGGGTCTGGTCTGACCTATAACGCAGGCACGCTCGAAAGCACGGCAGGCGGTGGCAGCGTGACCAGCGTTGCGCTGACCGCAGGCACGGGCATCTCGATCAGCGGTGGTCCGATCACTAGTAGCGGCACGATTGAGGTGACCAACACGGCACCGGATCAGGTCGTTGCGCTGACTCAAGGCGGCACCACGACGATCACCGGCACATATCCTAACTTCACGATCTCCTCGGCTGACCAGTACACCGGCACCGTGACGAGCGTGACTGCTCAAGGCAGCGCCGACATCTCGGTGACTGGTGGTCCGATCACTAGTACCGGCACGCTATACTTCGCTTTGTCTGACACTACGGTTGCTGCTGGTAACTATGGCACGGCTGGATCTGTGCCGTCGTTGACTGTTGACGCTAAAGGCCGGCTGACCGCTGCGGCAAACGTTGCGATCTCGATTACGTCAGGTCAGGTGTCTGGCCTCGGCTCAGCAGCATTTGAGTCGACGACGTACTTTGCACCGGCCACGACAGGCACGGCCATTCTCGCCGGCAACGGGTCAGGCGGTTTCTCGCCGGTAACGGTTGGTACTGGTTTGTCCTACGTTGGCGGCACGTTGTCGGCGCTCGACGCGGGCGGCACGGTTACGAGCGTAACGGCTCAAGGTTCGGCTGACATCTCAGTCACCGGCGGACCAATTACGACCAGCGGCACGCTATACTTCGCGCTGTCGGATACGACTGTTGCGGCTGGCACTTACGGCAGCGCGACGCAGGTCGGGCAGTTCAACGTTGATGCGAAGGGACGTCTGACGACTGCGACAAGCGTGACGATTGCCATCGCGGCAAGCGCGGTCAGCGGACTAGCAACCGTTGCAACCTCGGGCGCGTATGCTGACCTGACCGGCAAGCCTTCACTCGGGACAATTTCCTCGCAGGACAGCAGCAATGTTTCGATCACGGGCGGATCGATCAACGGCACGACGGTCGGTGCCTCAACTGCCAGCACTGGCGCGTTTACAAGTCTAACTGCAACCGGCAACGTTGCCTTTGACGGCGGCACGTTTACGTTTAACGAAGCTGGGGCAGATAAGGACTTCCGTGTTGAAGGTGATAGCAAGACCCACCTGTTTTTCAGCGATGCCTCGGTAGACCGCATTGGCATCAATCAGAGTGCGCCTGCTGGCCGACTAGATCTTGACGGCAACTACGTTGAGAACATCGTGGCCGTGTCCGCGCTCAGCATAGACTGCTCGGCGGGCAACTACTTTACAAAGACCATCAACGCTAATTCGACGTTTACGTTTGATAGCGTACCCGCCAGCCGCGCATACGCCTTTGCTCTTGAGCTAACCCATACGTCGGGAACAGTCACTTGGCCCGCCGCCGTGAAGTGGCCCGCTGATACCGCTCCCACTTTAACTACTGGCAAAACGCATATCTTTATTTTTGTCACCGACGATGGTGGCACCCGTTGGCGCGGCGCAGCCCTCGTTGACTACGTTGACTAATTCCTATGGACCCGAACGTACTTAGACTTGCAATGGGCGCGGGTGCTGGGCCGAGTGGCCCCCAGTATGAACTCTACACCTTTGGATCTAACGGCCAAGGGCAACTTGGCCTAGGAAACACGACCAACCGTTCATCTCCCGTTCAAGTTGGAGCGTTGACAACGTGGAGTAGCGTCGCAGGCGGGCAATTCCACACCGCAGCTATCAAAACCGACGGAACTTTGTGGGCTTGGGGAGCCAACGGCCACGGTCAACTTGGCCTTGGCGACACGGGCTACCGTTCATCTCCCGTCCAAGTCGGAGCGTTAACCACATGGTCAAGCGTAGCTTGTGGACAAAGATTCACCACAGCTATCAAAACCGACGGAACATTGTGGACTTGGGGATACAACTACTTCGGTCAACTCGGCCAAGGAAATACAACCGACCGTTCATCTCCAGTGCAAGTTGGCGCGTTAACAACGTGGTCAAAAGTCGCCGCGCCCTTTAGTGGAAACCACATCGCAGCCATTAAGACCGACGGCACGCTGTGGACCTTTGGACGCAACAACGCTGGCCAACTTGGCCTTAACGACACAACCGACCGTTCATCTCCCGTTCAAGTTGGCGCGTTAACAACGTGGTCAAAAGTCGCCGTAGGTAACTTCTACACCGCAGCCATCAAAACTGACGGCACTTTGTGGGCTTGGGGATCCAACAGCCAAGGGCAACTTGGCCTAGGAGATACAACTAGCCGTTCATCTCCCGTCCAAGTAGGAGCGTTAACGACGTGGAGTAGCGTCGCAGCGGGAGGCCTTCACACCGCAGCCATTAAAACGGATGGAACATTCTGGACCTTTGGATTCAACAACGCTGGCCAACTCGGCCAAGGAAACACGACCTACCGTTCATCTCCCGTTCAAGTTGGAGCGTTGACAACGTGGAGTAGCGTCGCAAACGGGCAAACACACACCGCAGCCATCAAAACCGACGGAACTTTGTGGATCTTTGGGCAAAACACTACTGGTCAACTTGGGTTAGGGGACACGACCAACCGTTCATCTCCAGTCCAAGTTGGAGCGTTGACAACATGGTTCAGAGTTGCAGCAGGAACCAACCACACCGCAGCCATTACCGAGGAATAATTTGATTACAAAAACGCTGCTCTTTCTTTCCGGTATTCCTCGATCCGGATCAACAGTTCTTGCAGCAATTCTTAATCAAAATCCGCTAACGCACGTCAGCACGACCTCTGGATTAGGTGCTGCGCTTGAGGCCGTTGCTGTAGCTTGGCATAAGGAGCCGCTGCTAGAAAAGAATGATCCTAAACGGGAGAAGCTCGCTAATGCTATGCGTGGCTTGATCGATGGCTATTACGATCAGCTCACGCAAAAGCCAATGGTGATTGATAAGTCGCGCAATTGGCCGATTCCAGTTGTGATGTCAGCAATGGGCCAAGTGCTTGGTAGCAAGCCGCGCATTATTGCTACTGTTCGCAGCATCCCAGACTGCATGGCTTCATTTGTCCGAGTAGCCAAGCCAGACAACTTGGATGAGTTTATTGTTAAGTCATCGTTAGCCGCGCACCTCAAATCTTCCTATCAAGTGTTACAGGCGGGCTATAAACACAATCCTAGCTGTTTCCTATTTGTTGAGTACGAGGACTTGCTTGCTAACCCAAAGCGCGAGTTGGAGCGCATCCATAAGTTTCTTGATCTGCCAGAGTTTGCCTACGACTTTGAGCGCATTGATGGGTCGTCGGTCAAAGAGGATGACGAAGGGCTACATGGAGTTGCGGGTCTGCATGACATCAAACCCAAGCTGGCACGGCAGCACAACGAGTCGCCAAAAAATGTTCTCAAGCACCACTACGCTCAGTTTTGCCAGCCTGAGTTCTGGTTGCCTGAGCCGCGTACCAAGCCAGAGATAGATGACCTTGATCTTCAGCTTGCAGCGTCCACGATGGGCAACTTTGTCGAGGGACGACGCATAGCCGACAAGCTGGCTATTGAACGCCCCACGGACGACCGCGCAGCCTTTAATCGTGGATGGTATGAACTGCGCGATGGCAACTTTCGCCTCGGCCACCAACTGCTCCGGCGTGGACGCAACGTAGGAGTGTTCGGCAACAGTCCGCCCGACACGCCCCAGCCGGAGTGGGACGGCAAGCCCTGTGCTACGCTGCTCATGTACCTTGAGGGAGGGCTGGGCGATCAGATTCAGCAGCTAGGCTACATCCGCAACGTCCGCCAAACTGGGACAGCCAACATTGTGGTTTCCTGCTCAGGCGAGCTAGTGCGCTTTGTCCACGACGCCAATCTTTGTTCGGCGGTGGTGCAGCACGGCGCGGAATACGGCGTCTACCACGATGCTTGGATGGCTGGTATGTCAGCTCCGGCATACATGAATCTGTCCAAAGAGATGATTCATGGCGACCCGTACCTTTCCAAGATCCCATATGTCCGCCAGTCCCAAAAGCTGCGGGTGGGTTTGCGTTGGTCGGGCAACAAGCAGTTTGAGGCCCAGCACCACAAGCTGTTCCCGGCACCCCCATTCTTCGATGCCGTCAAACGCGACAACGTAGAGTTTATCAGCCTGCAACGGGACGCCGACTTGGAATACAAACCCGATTGGGCGCAAACGGTGCCCCTTGATACATGGTCTGACACCCAAGCCGCCGTCAGCACCTGCGACCTTGTGATCAGCTCTTGCACGTCCGTTTCGCACTTGGCTGCGGCAATGGGCGTGCCAACGTGGGTTGTCATCCCAGTAATGGGGTATTATCTGTATGCGGAACCCGGTCCCAAAACGCCCTACTACAACTCTATGCGGCTGTTTCGTCAAAGCGTCTTTGGTCAGTGGACCCATCCTATGGAGGAACTGCGCACCGCTGTCGCTCAATTATGAACTACGCTTACATCGAAAACGGACAAGTCATCGACGGTCCGCGTTCGCTGCCTAACGGTTGGCGCAACGTGTCTGGTCTCAACTGGCTGAACGACGACGAGCTTCGTGCCCTTGGCTGGCTTCCGGTTCGTATTGATGAGGGTGCCGTAGACGAGAAGTTTGTTGGATCTACGTTCATCATCGATCCGTATGAAGTGGTGGAGGTAAAGCTGTGGCGGGCTTACACGGCTGAGGAGAAGGCTGAAATTAACACGCAGAAGGCGGCTGCCGTGCGCCGCGAACGCAACACCAAGCTATCCGAGTGCGACTGGACGCAGCTTGACGACACGCCGCTGGAAAACGTGGCGAAAGCTCGGTGGGCAAACTACCGTCAGGCGCTCCGGGATGTGCCTGCGCAGTCCGGTTTTCCGTTCAACGTCATCTGGCCTGACCAGCCGTAGTTCAGTTTTACGCCAGCCGCTTCTATGTGGGCTGGATAACTGACTTACTATTTAACGCCGGCAGCGGTGGTCTGTTCGGCATGGTCGGGTCGCTGGCGACAACCTGGATGCGCCTGCGCGAAAAGAAACTGGATAACCAGTTTCAGCTCAACCTGCTCGACAAGCAAGCAGCGTCAGCCGAGGCGGTTGCGTCATGGAATGCATTTATGGCGTCACAGTCCGCATCTGCATCGGATATGACCGAGAAGGTCGCGCCGTGGGCCGCTAATGTTCGCGCCGTCACTCGACCAGCGCTGACTGCGTTCTTGGTCGTCGGCGCATTCGTCGCAATTCTGATTATCGACGACGAAGCCGTAAAAGCTAACGCGCTACAGTCTTTCCAGATGTTGGCCGGAACCTCCGTCGCATGGTGGTTCGGCTCACGCATGACGACGCAGATGAATCAACCGACGCGCAAATGAACGATCACGCCGGAACCAAACTGCTGTTCGCCAACCTTGGCGCATGGCTCGGAACTATTATGAGCCTGCAAAACGTGCAGGTTGTTCTAGCTATTCTGTCCGGCGTTGCATCGCTTGGCGTGTCGGTGCTCTCAATGATCTGGATTCTAAAGAAGCTCAAGGCGCTCGAAAAGGGAGTAAACGACAAGCCGTGATTTAACGCTTGCAGCAATTGTAATGAGTAAAGCTCCATTCTTGCACTTTGCTCGCGGTTTCGTCGGTCAAATCGACGAGGCGGCTGGCGTGATTCACGATGTCTCGGTCATCACCGAGGGACGCGCGCTGGGTCATGGTGTCAACATCGACGCGACCACGCTTGAGCAGGTCAAGGCACAGGCTGAGACGTACAGCGGCGGTCTCAAAGTGAAAATGGACCACGGCGGCGGCGCGGCTGACATCGTCGGCTACCTGACCGACTTCCGTATCGCCGGCAATAAGCTGATCGCAAACTTCCACGTCCTGCAAAACACGCCGCATCGCGCGTACATCTTCGAGATCGCCGACAAGATTCCCGACACGTTCGGGATGTCTATTGCGTTCTCTGGTCCGACCGAGATGGCGTCGGACAAGAAGACGGTCCTTCAGCGCTGCTCGGAGATTTATTCTTGCGATCTGGTCAGCGAGCCGGCTGCGAACGTCAATGGACTTTTCAGTATGAAACAGCTCCAAGAAGGCAAAGAGCCGAAAGACTCTATATACATTGATTTCCCCATGAACGAAGAAACCAAAAACGCCATCGCCGGCATGATTGAGTCGGCTATGATGGGCCTGGGCGAGCGGATCTCCAAGCTGGAGTCGATGCTGCCGAAGCCTGAGGACAAGGAAGCCGCTATGGCTTCCCGTAACGACGAGATCAAGCTCGCTGCTGAAGCGGCTGGTCTTGCTGCTGTCAAGGAGTTTGCCAAGACGTTTGGCGCTCCGGTCACCAAGCCGATCGCCTCTGAAGCTCCTGCCGCCGCCGCTCCGGTTACGCAGAAGTTCGAGGAGCTGGTCGCTGCCAAGGCTTCCGAGCTGAAAGGCGACAAGAGCGCGGCCATCGCGTTCTGCGTCAAGAATCACTCTAACGAATACGCCGCCTTCCGCTCCCGCGTGCAGGCCGGTGAGGTCATCAAACTCTAAACTACCATGAGCACTCAGTACTTCGGCACGGGATCCTTCCTTGCCAACGCGACCATCACCGCATTCCGCGCTGTGGTCATCTCAACGAACGGTGGCGTCGGTCTGTCGGCTACGGCTGGCAGCGTTGACGGCATCGCCCAGATCGATGCGGCTTCCGGCGACTATGTCACCGTGAAGTTCCTCAACCAAGGCGGCACCCAGAAGGGTACGCTCGTCGGCGCTCCCGTAACGGTGGGTGACACCATCTACGCAAATGCGTCAGGTCAGGTCGGTCCCGCCGGGACGGTGATTATCGGCAAGAGCCTCACGACCGCTGATACCGATGGCGCGATCATCGAGTTCATCGCGAAGAACCTCTAATAGCTACCTACCATGTACACTAACGCTGCTGCCATTTTTCGTAGCGATCTCGCTGGCGTTGTCGAGCAGGCCAAGGACTTTGAGTCCAACCTGATCGGCACGCGAGTGATGCCCATCCTCAATGTTCCCCTCCGCGCTGGTCAGTATCCTTGCTTCAAGCTAAAGGAAGGCCAGCTGCTCAAGAGCGACGTCAAGAACCGCACGCCGTACTCGACGTATGCGCGCGGCACCCGCTCGTTCACGCAGGAGACCTACACCGCCGAAGAGTACGGCTACGAGGAAGCGGTTGACGATACGGTCGCGCTGGACGTGAGCCGTTTCTTCGACGCCGAGGTCGTTGCCGCCAAGCTCTGCTTGCGCAAGCTTCTGCTCGCTCACGAGCTGCGCGTCGCTGCGCAGATCTTCAACACTTCAACGTTCACAACGACTAACTCTAGCACCGCCTACACGACGGCCAACCTTGCCACGTTCGACGTGGGTCTGGACGTTGAGTCCGCCATTGACCGCATCCTGGCGCTGGGTGAAAGCCGCGACAACCTCCGGGTTGTCATGAGCAACACGGTGTGGACGCGCATCAAGGCGTCGACCAAATTCCAGAACCGCCTTCGCGGTACGGGTTTGTCGACCGACACGATCCTCAACGCTTCGCAGCAGGCCGCTGCCGAGGTCTTCGGCGTTGCCGAGGTTCTCATCGGTCGTGCCAGCTACGACAGCGCTAAGGAAGGTCTCGCCTTCTCGAGCGCGAACGTCTGGTCAAACTCGTACATCTGGGTCGGTTCTGTGACCGATGCCTCCTCCGGCTATTTCGGCGGCGGCACGGGCTTCACTCTAAACTGGCAGGAGTACGGCAGTCCGACTGGCGTGTTCACCTACCGTGACGAGTCGATCAAGTCAGACATCGTCCGGGCTGCGCACTACGTTTCCGAGAAGGTTGTTAACAGCAACGCGGCGCAGATCGTCGCGACGCAGTACGCCTAAACTCTGTTGGGTTGTTGTGTTATCCCCTCACCTGCGTAGCGGGTGGGGGGATTTTCCTTTTTTGACGGTTCGTACTACGCAATGCGCGTATCGCTTTGCGTCATCTGCGGTAATGAGGAGCAGCACATCGAGCGTATGCTGGACTCGTTCAGTCCAGCGTTCGATGAACTGTCGCTGGTCCGAGCTATAGGCGCACGCACGCCTGATCGCACGCTGTCTATCGCGCGCGACTGGTGCGAGGCCAAGGACAAGACATTCCGTTTCCGCGAGCACCTGAACCAGCCTGGCGCAGAGCATTGGGAGCACGTCGACTCGTTCGGTGAAGCGCGCAACGAAGCCTTCCGCCAAGGCACTGGTGACTGGCTGATCTGGTCCGATTGCGACGACCTGCTGGACAACGCAGATCGACTCAAGGAGGTTCTGGCTGGCCTGCCTGACGAGGTTTCGATGGCGCGCTTCCTTTACGACGTCCGAGGCACCAGCAAGAAGCTGTTCCGCGAGCGAGCGATCCGACGCAGTACGTTCGAGGCCGGTCGCAAGTGGCATCACGACGTTCATGAGAATTTGCTTCTGCTCGCCGGCGACAAGCACATCGACCTCGACGATCCGGTCTGGATTCATGCGCCGCTGGAGGTCAAGCGCGAGAACCGGCACCGCAACCTGCGGATCCTGCGGAACTCAGTACGGGACGCTGCATCGCAGTATTTTTACATTCATCAGGAGCACTACTGCTCGGGCAATTTCAAGGCAGCGGAGGAGTTCGGCAAGCTGGCGATCTCAATGCCGAATTTGCAAGACTCGTTTAAGTACGAGGCATTGCTGAACGTTGCGCGCTGCTGCGGCAATCACCGCGAGTCCATCAACTACTGTCTGCAAGCGCATGGTGTCTTCCCGTGGTGTCGCGAGGCACTGAACGCGCTGATCCTGCTGTACTTTGAGAAGGGCGACCGGCAGCGTGCCTACTACTGGGCAGAACGCGCGCTAGAGCGTCCCGAACCGCCATTGGAGGATCGACCGTGGACGCATGAGGCCAAGCATTACGGTTGGTATGGAGTCGATCTAGCGGCACGCGCGGCACGCTACGCAGGCCACGCCGAGCGAGCGCAGCACCTGCAAGATCACTTCCACGGCGGCAAGGAGCCGACGATCTCGCTGATCCATGCCACGCGCGGGCGGTCCAGCAAAGCCGTTGCCTGCCGCGAAGCCTTCCTCCAAGCCGCCGCAAATCCGGCCAACGTCGAGCACATCTTCTGCGTCGACATCGACGACGGCGTCTCGATGGAGATGGCGCAACAGTTCGTTCACGTCACGAGCAAGGAGCAGAGCTGCGTTGCAGCTTGGAACTTAGGCGCACGCAAGGCGCAAGGCGACCTGCTGATTCAGCTTTCCGACGACTGGCTGCCGCCGCTGCACTGGGATTTGCAGCTCTTGGAACTAGTCGCGCTGCGCGATCTGAAGAAGGAGCAGCTAGTCATCGCCGTACACGACGGCCACCGCAAGGACGAGCTGATGTGCATGGCGATTATGTCGCGCGCACGGTTGGAGGCACAGGGCGATATGTTCTTTGCCGGCTACGAGTCGGTTTTCTCGGACAACGAGTTTAGCCATCGAGCTTGGGCCGACAAGATCGTCATCGACGCACGCGACAAGGTGACGTTCGTTCACGATCATCCGCATTTTAGCAACGGTCCGCTCGATCCGACGTACCGGCACAATAACCAGAGCGAGCGTTACAAGCGCGGCAAGGAACTGTTCGACTCCCGCAACCCATGAACCACTTCTACCACGAGTCGCGGTTTGGTGAGAACTGGTTTGACTATGCGAACATCTACTTGCGCTTCGTCGAGGAAGCGCCACCAGGTGCAACCATTGTCGAGGTCGGTTCGTGGCGCGGTCGGTCGATGGCGTTCCTCGGCGTCGAGGCGATCAAAAGCCAGAAGCGCTTGCAGCTGTACGCGGTCGACACATTCCGAGGCAGCATGGAGCACGCAGGCCATCCGCAGCTTGCGACTGGCTCAATGGTCGGTCACTTCCTTGGAAACATAAAGCCGATCCTGCACGCGGTGCATTGCTTGCCGTTGCCGTCGACCGAAGCGTCCAAGCTGTTCGACGATAAGTCGGTGTTCGCGGTATTTATCGACGCATCGCATCAATACGAGGATGTTCGCGCTGACATTATGCACTGGCGAAACAAGGTGCAGCCTGGCGGCTACTTGGCCGGTCATGACTTTGGGGGATACGATGGAGTCAGACGCGCAGTCGCTGAGACGGTCGGGCTCTACACGGTTGTCGGTCAGTCGTGGATCACGCAATGCTGACCATCTTCACTATTGTTTTGAATGGGAAACCGTTCATCGATAAGCAGTTGCCGATCTTTCAGCAGCTCACGATTCCGTGGCGCTGGCACATTGTGGAAGGTGTTTCGCGTCCACAGGAATGCACGTCGTGGTGCGCCGAGGTCCAGGACCGCTGGCACCGGGAATGGCTGTCCATTGACGGGACGACCGAGTACCTCGACAGCATAACAGATCCGCGCGTGCGCGTGACGTGGCGGCTCGGTCCTTGGGCTGGCAAGATCGCGATGGTCAACGCCGCAATGGAGGACGTCACCGATGGCGTCGTCATGCAGATCGACGCTGACGAGTTCTGGACTGCTGACCAGCTAGAGCGAGTCTACGAGATGTTGCAGGACAAGAAGGCTGGCGACTTCGCACAGTTCGACTGTTTTTACTTTGTGGGTCCGCACAAGGTCGTGACGTCGCGTCACGGGTTTGGATCAATGCCTTACGAGTGGTTTCGCGCTTGGAAGATGGCACCAGGACTGCACTTCAATACTCACGAGCCGCCGGTGTTGAACGCTTGGGCGAGCTATGTTCCGCGCGAAACGACGCGGGCGATGGGTCTTGTGTTCGATCACTACGCATATTTCACCGAGGAGCAGGTCGCATTCAAGGAGCAGTTCTATCAGTACAAGGGACTGGTCGACGGCTGGCGTCTATTGCAGGAAGCGAAGGGTGACGTGCGGCTCTGCGACTACTTTAAGTTTCTTGACCGGCAGCCTTGGGTAACTGCTGGCGACGTATGAAAACCGTTGTGCTGGTCTACCATGAGCGGCTCGGAGACGTGCTGCGCTGCCTGCCGATTGCGCGTCACTTAGCGGCTGATGGCGTCGAGGTGCTGATCGAGTGCATGCCGCAGTATCACTCGCTCTTTGATGCCGTCAGCTACGCAGCGCCGGTCGAGCCACGGCACAACGCGAAAGGACGGCGCATCGACCTTCAGATCTGGCCGAATCGGTACGCCGACTTCCGAGCAAGCGGCAAGTCGTGGGAAGACTACGTCTACGGCCTGCTGCCTGAATGCGCTGGCATGGATCGTCGCATTGTCTTCGACAAGCTGTCCGCTAGGTCCGCAGTGGATTACGTCATTATGGGGCCACAGACGGCCATCGTGTCGCCGTTTGGCTACTCGCAGACGGTCAAGTACAACCCAGCGCTAGTCTGCCAGTACGCCTTTGGGCAGTTCAAAGCACCAATGCGCATCCTTGCCGACCCTCAGCAGGTCGAAGCCTGCGTCTGGCGTGGCTGGTCTGAGTCGCTGTTCATCACGGCAAAGAACATTCCCGAGCTGATCCGTATCCTGCGTGACGCTCGCGAGGTGATGACGATCAACAGCGCTCCGGCGATCATTTGCGATGCCGTCCGCGAGCGGTACTACCACATTCCGTCCGGCACGCCGCAGGACGATACCATCACGCCTAAGTCGGTGGTTGTGACATTCGGCGCATAGGTATGACCGTCCGCGATTTCAATCCTGCTCTGCTGGAGGCCGACTTCAGCGCCATTCAAGACCAAGCCGGCATCACGTTCTCGATGTTCGGCGTGAGCATCACAGGTATCTGGGCTAACTCGCGCAACGTCTTCGAGTCCTTCGAGGACCAGCGCCGCGATGAGGGTCGGTTTACGGTGTTCTTCCTTGCCTCGCAGGTCGTCACGGCACCGCAGCTCACGTCTAACGTGGTGCGCGCTGGCGTGACCTATTTCATCGAGAACCTGGAGTTCGACGCGGAAGGATCTGGCGTGCAGATGGAGGTCAAGAAGTCGATATGATCTCGCTTGAGCTACGCACAAAGGATCTAGAGAATGCCTTGTTTCGCTTGGCGTCGGCTGGCCGCGTCAGCTATGGCGCTGTCATCAAGGAAGAGGCGCGATACGTAACGCAACTGCTGATCAAGTTTACTCCTCCTGATACGCAGTCACAAGGTCGCAAGGCGATCTCGAAAGACTTTGGAAAGCTGATCACTCCGCTGCGTCACGACTACTTCAAGGAGCGCGAAACGGAAAGCGGTTTCTATCGATCTATCTCTCGCTACATTCGCAAGCGCGAGTCGAGCAAGCTTCAGCAATTGTTCAACAATCCGAACCTAAAAGGCTACTTCGGGTTGCGACTGCTGACTAATGCGAATCAAATCACCGAGCTGCACAAGAAACGTCGCACTCGATATGGTCGAGTTCACAGCGGCGCAAAACAATTTGCCGCATATGCGAAGGACGCAAGGCAAGTCATGAAGGGCGTTCAAGAGCGCGTCGGATGGACAGTGTCTGGCTGGATTCCTGCTGCTCGTGTAACTGGCGCACGATGGAAAAAGTTCTCAGGTAAGTTTGAGGGAAAGTCTGGCTCTCAAGTTTCCAACTTTGGACCAAATCCGTTTATCGTCGCGCGCAACTTCAATGTGAAGATTCCTAATTATCAGAAGGACGTTGACGCCGTTTTGCGTTCTAGAATTGGAACAACTCAGCGAAAACTCGATAGAGTCTTGGCAGGCAAGGCCGTTAACCTTGGTTTTGTGCGCGTCAGAGGCGGTCAACCTATTCTCGGATCAACTATTTAATGAGCACTCGCACGCAGATCCGAAACGCAATCGGAGCAAAGCTGACGGCTGGAGCCGCAGTTGTGCCGACCGCAAATCTTCTAAAAGGCCGGAACAACACCATCGCGTCAGTTTCGTTTCCGTCTGCTGCCGTCTATGCGGTAGACGAGCAAATCGAAGTGCGCTCGCTCGCGCCAAGCAACCGAGTTCAGTATCGGCAGCTTACGGTCAACGTCGACTACTTCACTGCGCAGACCGGCGTCACGTTCATTGACGATCTGTTCGACACCGGATCGGCTGCGGTCGAGGCTGCTGTGCTTGAGGACGTTACGCTCGGCGGAGTTTGCGACGACCTGCATTTAACGAATGTCCAATATGTGATAGAGGAAGACGAGGACAAGCGCTGGGGTGTCGCGCGTCACACTTTCAACTGCATCTACTTAACCACCGACTAAAATGGCTAATCACCTAGGCCGCGAAGGCACCGTCAAGATCAGCTCAACTACCATCGGCGAACTGCGCAACTACGCGCTCGCGCATTCGTCGGATGTCGTCGAAGACTCCGTCATCGGAGACATTTATCGCACCCGCAAAGCGACCATGAAGACTTGGTCGGTCTCGGGCGACCTCTTTTGGGACGAAGCGGATGCCGGCCAGATCGCTCTTACGATCGGGTCGTCTGTGACCGTAAACTTGTATCCTGAGGGCGCGGACTCCGGCGACAGCTACTACAGCGGCGGCGGCATTGTGACCAAGTTCGACATCAGCGCCGCGTTTGACGGCATGGTCGAAGGCTCCATCTCCATCGAAGGGAACGGCGCTCTTAGCTCCGTTACTGTCTAATGGAAGCAATTGACCTAGTACGCGAACACTTTGCTGCGCTCGGGACTCGCTTTATCGAGATTCCCGAGTGGAAGCTAACGATCTACGCAACGCCAGTCACGCTGGCTGAGAAGAATCGCCTCTACCGCAAGGCCAAGGAAAGCGACATGGAACTGCTCGTCGATGTTCTGATTTTGAAGGCAACCGACAAGGACGGGAACAAGCTGTTCAACGTCGATCATCGCATGACGCTGCTGCACAAGGCCGACTCAAACTTGATCGCCAAGGCAGCTAACTTCATCCTGTCGGAGGCTGCTCCGTCAGTCGATGAGCTAAAAAACTAACGCACGGCGGCGAGGCTGCCGATCTCCTCGCCGTCTATGCTCTTGCGGAAAAGCTCGGCAAGTTTGCGCACGAGGTTTTGGCTATGCCGTCCCAGGAGCTAAACGGCTGGCTTGTGTATTTTTACCATCAGCAGCAGCTAAATAAAAAACATGGCTGAAGCCTCCTTCACAATTCGCGCAGTTGACGCAACACGTCAGGCATTTCTGAACGTTCAGAACAGCCTAGAGCAGCTCAAAAAAAGTTCATCGACTGCCGCTGCCTTCATGAAGAAGGCATTCGATCCGCGCGCGATTGGCGGCGGTCTTGCGGCAGTGTTTGGCATTTCAATGGTTGCCGCCGTTGACAAAGCTATTGAGGCGCTGGACCGCTGGGCAAGGCGTTTTGCCGAGGTGCAAAAGAATGTTCGCGATGCTGCAAGTGAAGCCTCGGAGATTTATCGTCAAGCGACATTCGACGCGATGACGCCAGAGATGCAACTTGCTGACGTTGTGAAGCGTCGTCGCGAGATGGAAAAGGAAATCGTCGCGCTTCGCGAAAAAACAAAGGTCATTGCGCGCGAGACGATGACAATGGATCGAACTGGCGTGGTTCGTAAAGTCACGACATTTGATACTGAAGCAACTGTCGAAGAATCCCAGAGGCTAAAAGACCTTACTGTTGAGGCTGCTCGTCTTGATGTTCAGATGGGTCAGCTGGGCATAAAGGTGAGGACAATGCGCTTTGACGAGGCAATCAAGCGCGCTTCCGATGCGGTCTCCGCATCGCAGTCAGAGTTTGATCGCCTGATCTCTGAATCTCAGAAGCGCGGTCAGGAATTCAAGAAGTCTCAGGACGCAATAAACAAAGACAAGGCAGAGCAGGCTGAAGAAGGAAACCGCGCGCTTGAGCTGATGAAAACGATGGCCGAGCGGCAAAAGGACATTCTTGATCCAACGCGCGAGCTACAGCGTGAAATCGATTTAATCAATAAACTTGAGGCTGCTGGTCTGCTCACACTTGATGAGGCAATTATACGTCGCGAGCAGTTGACGCAGCAAATTCAAGGGATGGGCATGGCCCAAGTAGAAACTTTGGTCGAGGCAAACGACAACCTTGAGGAGATGCGCCAATTGGCTGATGACGTAGGCGATTCGATTGGGTCTGCCTTTGAAGATGCGATCTTTAGTGGAAATAAACTGTCCGACGTGCTGAAGAACTTGGCGCAAGACTTGATGCGGCTGATCTTCCGCAACGTGATCACGGCACCGCTGGCTGGCGGAATCAGTAATGCGATTCAGGCAGCCTTTGGCTTTCGCGCTGAAGGCGGACCAGCGCGCGCCGGATCTCCTTACATCGTCGGTGAAAAAGGACCGGAGCTATTCGTGCCTGGCAGCAGCGGAACCGTCATTCCTAATGATCGCATGACTCAGATGGGCGGCAGCGCTGGCGGAACGACGGTCAACATCTCCTACAACATCCAGTCTGGCGTCTCGCGGGCTGAGTTGCAGCCGATCCTTGAGAACGAGCGCAAGCGGCTCAAGGCCGAGATTCCCG
>VGHX01000029.1 GCA_016868055.1 Betaproteobacteria bacterium | reverse complement strand
AATATCGATGCTCTCAACCAGATAGGCTGGCGGCTGGTAGTCTTGACGGTGAATGGCAACTGCAGAGTCGGTGCGCATGGAATTATGACGAGATGCAAACGTTATCAGCGCCTCATTCTACCAATGGTAGCCGACCACGGTAAAATTCAATCCTGATGAATCTGGAGGACACATGACACCGCTGCGGAGAGGGTTTTTGCTCGCGCTGCTATACCTTTCGGCCTTGGTATCTGGCTGTGCCACCAAGATACGCTCCGAGGTGACATCGTTTCATCAATGGCCCGATACGATGCGTGGCCGCAGCTTTTCGTTTGTACATCAGAATGACGAGGCCAAAAGCCTGGAACGTCAGAGTTATGAAAGTTTGCTGCGTACCGAACTACTCAAACTCGGATTACTTGAGCAGGTAGCGGGCGCGCCAGCACAACTTGCGGTTCGTCTTGATTATCGAATCACAGGGCGTGACGTTCGGGTGATCGAAACCGTACTGGTCGATCCATGGTACGGCACGCGTTGGTACGGACCGGGTTTTTACAACCCTTATTGGGGCTGGCACGGTGTCGGACCACCGTATTACACCCCAATGTGGCCGAGCATGCCAGTAGCGCGAGAGCAGTCACGCCGTTACTCGATATTTCAACGAGAGATCGGCATCCGTATTTCCGATCATGGCAGTGAAAAAACCTGGTTCGAAGTCACGGTAAAAAGTGAAGGCGAACAAGGCAATCTCGCCAGCGTGATGCCTTACCTGATACAGGCGGCGTTCAAGGATTTTCCGGGCACAACCGGTGTACCCAGAGTGATCGAAATGCCGTTCAAAAAATAATGCGACGCGCTATCAAGAATAGCGCGTATTAAAAACCCAATTGACGGCTGACGCGCCGTCAATTATCGCGCTACGGAATCAAAATAGTTGAGCCTGTTGTCTTGCGCGACTCAAGATCGATATGCGCCTGCTGCGCATCTTTCAGAGCGTAGCGCTGATTGATCTCGATTTTCACCTTGCCGCTGGCTACCATGTCAAACAACTCGTTGGCAGTCGCCTCAAGGTCACCACGCGTTGCGGTGTAGCTGAATAGCGTAGGCCGCGTTACAAACAACGAGCCGCGCGACGCGAGTTCTTGCAATGAAAACGGCGGAACCGGCCCTGATGCCGAACCGTAGCTGACCATCATACCCATCGGTGACAAGCAATCCAGTGACTTGGTCCAGGTATCCACGCCAATCGAGTCATAGACCACCGGTACGCCTTTGCCGCCAGTGATCTCTTTAACGCGCGCGACGAAATCTTCTGTGTTGTAGTTGATGGTGTGCGTACAACCGTGCGCTTTAGCCAGCGCAGCTTTCTCGTCAGACCCCACCGTGCCGATCATGGTGACGCCGAGCGCCTTCGCCCATTGGCAGGCGATCAAACCAACACCCCCAGCCGCTGCATGAAACAAGATGGTTTCGCCACCCTTCAGGGGGAAGGTGCGCCGAAACAAGTACTGTACCGTCATACCCTGCAACATCATGGCAGCGGCGGTATCGAAATCGATCGCATCGGGCAGTTTGACCAAACCGGCAGATGGCATCACGCGCGCCTCTGCATAAGCGCCCGGTGGTCGGCAAGCATACGCAACGCGATCACCCACTTTCACCTCACTCACGCCTGCGCCCACCGCCTCGACTACGCCGGCACCTTCCATGCCAATACCGGCTGGGAGCGGTTGCGGGTAGAGGCCGGTGCGGAAATACACATCGATATAGTTGAGGCCAATCGCATGGTGCCGAACACGTGCCTCGCCAGCACCCGGCTCACCCACCTCGACATCTACGTACTCCATCACCTCTGGGCCGCCGTTCTTGAAGCACCGGATTGCTTTTGTCATTACTTCCCCCGCACTGTTTGGTTCCAAAACTACGGATCATACCGACAATCCTGCCGACATTCCGAGCCGTGACGGCGACTGCTTGAAGCGCCCGAAAAATGCCCTGCATGAGCACGCAAGCCCGTGATTCCCAGCGATTTTCGGCAAGCCGGTATGTTAAGATCTCGCCCCTGTCCGGGTGCCGCGATCGCGCCCAAAACACCACGTAACTTATTGAATCAAAACAAGTATTTTTTAACCGAGATCAGGGCAACGAGGCCCTGTCGATAATCCGGAATCAGAAAGACGCAGCGTCATGGCGGGACATAGCAAGTGGGCCAACATCAAGCACAAGAAAGCGGCGACCGATGCCAAGCGCGGTCGGATCTGGACACGTTTGATCAAGGAAATTACGGTAGCTGCGCGCTTGGGCGGTAGTGATATCACCGCCAACCCGCGCCTGCGGCTGGCAGTAGAGCGCGCCGCCGATGCCAATATGCCCAAGGATAATGTCAACCGGGCGATTCAGCGTGGTACAGGCGGTCTGGACGGCGCGAACTATGAAGAGATTCGCTACGAGGGCTATGGCCTCAATGGCGCTGCCGTGATGGTCGACTGCATGACCGATAACCGGGTGCGCACTGTGGCCGAAGTTCGCCATGCCTTCAGTAAGTTTGGCGGCAATATGGGCAGCGAGGGTTCGGTGGCTTTTTTATTCAAGCACTGTGGTCAGATACTGTTCGCGCCCGGCACCAATGAAGACGCGCTGATGGAGGCAGCCTTGGAGGCTGGCGCAGAAGATGTGATCACCGACGACGAAGGCGGATTCGAGGTGATCACTGATCCGCATGAGTTTTCACGTATCCGCGAGGCACTGGAAAAATCAGGTCTCTCGCCTGCGCTGGCAGAGGTAACGATGAAACCGTCAACCAGTACCGAGCTGGCTGGTGACGACGCAGCCAAAATGCAAAAACTGCTTGATGCGCTGGAAAACCTCGATGATGTGCAAGAGGTCTACACCAATGCGGTTATCAATGAATAACCATCCTGACGTTGAGTCCGCGTCAACTCACCTCATCTAACCGATCACTCATGAAGATTCTCGTCGTAGGCTCTGGTGGACGCGAACACGCGCTGGCGTGGAAGCTGGCGCAATCCAAGCGCATACAAATCGTGATGGTCGCGCCAGGTAATGGCGGTACCGCGCAGGACCCACGCCTTAAAAACATTACGCTCACCGATCCAACACAACTGGCAGATTTTGCCGAGCAAGAAAATATCGCGCTCACAGTGGTGGGCCCCGAGGCGCCGCTTGCAGCAGGTATCGTGGATGTGTTTCGTGAGCGCGGCCTGAAAATATTCGGGCCGACACAGCGCGCAGCGCAGCTTGAAGCCTCTAAAGATTTTGCCAAAGCATTCATGCAGCGCCACGGCATACCGACAGCCAAGTACCAAACATTTACCGACGCCGATGCTGCCCATGCGTATGTGAATCAGCAAGGCGCGCCAATCGTCGTCAAAGCGGATGGCCTGGCCGCGGGTAAAGGCGTGGTCGTCGCCGCCACTGCCGAGGGGGCGCACCAGGCGATCGACATGATGCTATCGGATAACCGGCTCGGTGATGCCGGTGCGCGTGTCGTGATCGAGGAATTTCTGGAAGGTGAAGAAGCCAGCTTCATCGTTATGGTTGATGGTCATAACGTGCTGCCACTGGCAACGAGCCAAGATCACAAGCGCCTGCTCGATCACGATCAAGGTCCAAATACGGGCGGCATGGGCGCGTACTCGCCAGCGCCGATCATTACCCCGGAACTGCACGCGCGCGTCATGCGGGAAATTATTCAGCCCACGGTACAAGGCATGGCCAAAGACGGTGAGGTCTACACAGGTTTCTTATATGCCGGGTTGATGATTGACGCGCAAGGCAATCCGAAAACACTCGAGTTCAACTGCCGCATGGGCGACCCAGAGACGCAGCCCATCATGGCGCGCCTGAAAACCGATCTGGTCACTGTGATCGAGCACGCCGTCAATGGAACCCTGAAAGAGATCGAGCTGGAGTGGGATCGCCGCACTGCGCTCGGTGTCGTGCTGGCTGCAGCGGGCTACCCAGACGCCCCACGCAAAGGCGACACCATTACCGGTATTCCGCAAGAGACCTCAGATAGCCTGAGCTTTCAGGCTGGTACGGTGCTAGACAATGGCACACTCAAAACGGCAGGTGGGCGCGTGCTGTGCGTGGTAGGTTTAGGTGACAGTGTGCGGGTAGCACAAAAGCATACGTATGAAACACTTGAAAAAATTAGTTTTGAAGGCATGCAGTACCGTCATGACATTGGCTGGCGTGCGCTGAAGCGTCCCGGCTGAGACATCAATAAGGATCATCGCATCATGAGCGCGGTAGAAATTCATAGCGTCAAGGAGTGGTTGCTGTCACTGCAGCAGCGCATCGTGAGCGCGGTCGAAGATGTCGATGGCAAGCAATTCATTCTTGATGCATGGGAGCGCCCGGAGGGCGGTGGCGGCATCTCGCGACTGATCGAAGAAGGCAACGTACTGGAGCGCGGTGGCGTCGGCTTCTCGCACGTCAAAGGCAACAAGCTGCCACCGTCGGCGATGGCGAATCGCCCGGAGCTCGCCGGTCGGCCATGGGAAGCGATGGGTGTGTCGCTGGTTTTTCATCCGCGTAATCCGTATGCGCCAACGGTGCACATGAATGTGCGGTTTTTTTCTACGGCTGGCGAGCATGATGAGCCGGTATGGTGGTTCGGTGGCGGCATGGATCTGACACCGTATTACGGCTTCGTAGAAGATGCCAAGCATTTCCACCAAACCTGTCGCGATGCCTTGGCACCATTCGGCGCTGATCTTCACCCGCGACTCAAAAAATGGTGCGACGACTATTTTTTCCTGAAGCACCGCAACGAGGCGCGTGGTATCGGTGGCGTGTTCTTTGACGACTTCCATGAGGTCGGCTTCGAACAAACTTTTGCGATGACACGTAGTGTCGGTGATCATTTCATCGATGCCTACCTGCCCATCCTGCAGCGTCGTAAGGATATGCCGTATGGCGAACGCGAGCGCGATTTTCAAGCCTACCGGCGCGGCCGCTATGTCGAGTTCAACCTGGTATTTGATCGCGGTACGCTATTTGGTTTGCAATCCGGCGGGCGCACTGAATCTATCCTGATGTCGCTGCCGCCGATCGTTAAATGGCGCTACGACTGGAAGCCAGCAGCGGATAGTCCGGAAAGCAAGCTATACACCGATTTCTTGCCGCATAGAGACTGGCTGGCTGCGTGATCGAACGCTGTGTGCTGCTGCTCGGTGGAAGCTTTGACCCGGTGCATTGTGGTCATACCGCGATAGCGCGTTATTTCTGCGCTCTGCTTCATCCAGACGAGCTGCGCTTGATTCCCGCCGGACAGCCCTGGCAAAAGCCCGACTTGACAACACCTGCCTCGCATCGCATCGCCATGCTGAAGCTGGCCTTTGCTGATTGGTCGGTACCTTTGGTCGTTGATGATCAAGAAGTAGCGCGTCGCGGCGCCAGCTATGCGGTGGATACCTTGCGTGCGCTACGACATGAGCTGGGCCAGCGGGTAGCGTTGGTTATGCTGATCGGTGCAGATCAACTTCATAATCTTCATACTTGGCGTGATTGGCGCTTGCTGTTCGAGTTAGCTAATATCTGCGTTGCCGCACGCCCGGGCTTTGATTTAGATAGTAGCCATATTCATCATGATATTGCTAATGAATTTACACGGCGGGATGCAACTCCCTCGCAATTATGCTCAACACCTTATGGCTTGACGTATATCGCGCGTGATTTGGCGATGCCCGTATCCTCAACCCTCGTGCGCAATGCCTGTATTGCCGAGGCCTCAGCCGCACTTGAAGGACAGGTACCCCCGCCAGTGCTAGACTATATTCAACAACATCATCTCTACCAGACCACCCACTGAATGGACATAAAAAAACTACAAGCGCTCGTGATTGATGCGCTGGAGGATGTCAAAGCCCAAGACATCCGAGTCTATGACACCACGCACCTGACCAGCATGTTCGACAGCATCGCGGTAGCTTCCGGTACCTCGAACCGTCAGACCAAAGCCCTGGCAGCCTCGGTACGCGACAAGGTCAAAGCTGCAGGCGGTGAGATCGTTAGCATCGAAGGCGAGAACACCGGTGAGTGGGTGCTGGTCGATTTGGGCGATATGGTGGTACACATCATGCAGCCCGCTATTCGCGCATACTACCGTTTAGAGGAATTGTGGGGTGACAGAGAAGTTCGTCCAACAAAGCAAGCGGCGAAAAAAGTAGCGAAAAAATCTGCCACGAAAGCCTCGACGCCGTCGCACGGAACAGCAGCAGCAACCACCCGTAAAGCCACCACCAAGCCAACGGCAAAAACAGCCAAAAAGACGCCGGCATCGCCCAGGCCTGCCGCTAAAACTACGGCGAAGCCTCCGGCTAAAACTACTGCTAAATCTGCGGCCAAAACCGCAGCTAAAACGAAGGCTAAAACACCAGCTAAAAGTACCACGTCATTGCAAGCCAAAACCGCGGCGAAATCGCCTGCCAAAAAGGCTGCGCCGCGACGTGCTGCCGCAAAGGGCTAGCGTTCCAGCAGCATGCAACTGATTGTTGCGGCGGTGGGCCACAAGATGCCGGCCTGGATCGATACCGGCTTTCAGGAATATGCCAAGCGTATGCCGCCAGACTGCCGGCTGGTGCTGAAAGAAATCAAACCTGTCGAGCGCGCCAACAATAAAAGCGCCGAGAGCGTGATGGCGCAAGAGCGCACGCGCATCGAAGCGGTACTGCCTAAAGCCGGGCGTGTCATTGCGCTTGATGAGCATGGTGAGCACATGACAACTGCACAGCTTTCGCAGCAACTATCAATATGGCAACAACATGGCGGTGATGTGACTTTCGTGATTGGCGGCGCTGATGGCCTGGATGCCGGGTTTAAGCAAAATGCCGATAGCCTGCTACGTCTGTCAAGCATGACACTCCCGCATGGATTAGTTCGCGTTATTCTGGCTGAGCAGTTGTACCGCGCGTGGTCGATCCTGCGCAATCACCCGTATCATCGGGTCTAGATCGGCGAGCGTTATTGGCAATTCACATGATTCCGTCTGAACAAAAAATCTATCTGGCATCGAAAAGCCCTCGTCGGCGCGAATTGTTGCGTCAGATCGGTGTGGATTTCGAGATCCTGATGCTGCGCGAGCTACCCGGACGGGCCGAGGCGGTGAGTGAGATCCCGCATCCGAATGAAGACCCGGAGGTCTACGTACGGCGTGTCGCGCGCGAAAAAGGTCAGGCTGGCTGGCAAACTGTTTTAGGCCGTAAATTACCCCTGCGCCCTGTACTGTCGGCAGACACCACTGTCAGCATCGACGGCAAAATTCTCGGCAAACCTGCCGACGCTAACGAAGCGATGAAAATGCTGCGCTGGCTTTCCGGTAGAACTCATCAGGTACTGACTGCCATTACAGTCACTGCCGAAGGCAAAATGTCGGAAGCGCTGAGCCGATCCGAGGTGCGCTTTGCGCATTTGGATGAAGCAAGCCTGCGCGCGTATTGTGCAACCAAAGAGCCCTATGACAAAGCCGGTGCCTATGGTGTACAAGGATTTGCAGCGCAGTTCATTGAGTTCATTAGCGGCAGTTATTCGGGCATTATGGGATTACCGCTTTTCGAGACATCGCGGTTACTGCATAGAGTTGGCATTAAAACGCTATGAATGAAGATCTACTCGTTAACATCACGCCGCACGAGACACGGGTTGCGCTGATTCAGCTGGGCGCGGTGCAGGAGCTGCACATAGAGCGAACTGCTTCGCGCGGCCGCGCCGGCAATATCTACCTGGGTCGGGTGGCGCGCGTACTGCCCGGCATGCAATCGGCTTTTATCGATATTGGACTTGAACGCGCAGCGTTTTTACATGTAGCCGATATTTGGGAAGCCAAAGCAGCCACCAGCAGCGGTAGTCCAGCGATCCCGATTGAAAAATTGCTTTTTGACGGACAATCCGTGCTGGTGCAAGTGATCAAGGACCCGATTGGCACCAAGGGCGCACGGCTATCTACGCAGATATCGATCGCAGGCCGCATGCTAGTCTATCTGCCGCAGGACCCGCATATCGGTGTATCACAGCGGATTGAAAGCGAAGCCGATCGTGAGCAGCTACGTGCGCGGCTACAGCAGTTACTGCCGGACGATGAAAAAGGCGGGTTCATTATTCGTACCATGGCCGAAGAGGCGAGCGAAGAAGAATGGACCATGGACCTGTCTTACTTGCGCAAGACATGGGAGCACATCAGCCAATGCGCCAAGTCAGCGCCACCACCTACCCTCCTGCATGAAGATTTATCGCTCTCGCACCGTGTACTGAGAGATTTTGTTGGTGAATTGACCGCAACCATACAGATCGATTCACGCGAGAATTTTCAGAAGCTAAAAGAGTTTGGCGCGACCTATACACCCTCGGTATTACCGAAACTGACGCACTACACAGGCGAGCGACCGCTGTTCGATTTGTACGGTGTTGAGGAGGAAATCGAGAAAGCGCTCGGGCGTCGAGTTGATCTGAAATCCGGTGGCTACCTGATTATCGAGCAGACCGAGGCCATGACAACCATCGACGTTAACACCGGTAGTTATGTCACAGGCCGAAATTTTGATGACACCATCTTCAAAACTAATCTCGAAGCCGCGCACGCGATCGCACGGCAGCTGAGGTTACGTAATCTCGGTGGCATTATCATTCTGGATTTTATCGATATGGAAAATATCGAGCACCGAGAGGCAGTTCTGGCTGAACTGCACAAAGCCCTGGCACGCGACAGAACCAAGGTGACGGTTTCGGAATTTTCTTCGCTTGGCCTGGTAGAAATGACGCGCAAGCGTACCCGTGAATCTCTGGCGCACGTACTGTGCGAGCCTTGCCCAGCATGCCACGGCAAAGGACAGGTCAAGACAGCGCGCACAGTCTGCTACGAGATTTTGCGAGAGCTGCTGCGAGAGGCGAAGCAGTTTAATCCGCGTGAGTTTCGTATTCTGGCGTCGCAACTGGTGATTGACTTGTTTCTGGAAGAGGAGTCACAGCACCTGACCATGCTCGGCGATTTCATCGGTAAGCCGATTTCATTACAAGTAGAGACTGCATTTCATCAGGAGCAGTACGACATTATCTTAATGTAGTCGACAAATGACTGACCCAGATGAACCCCGAAGTCATTATTACTAATTTACACAAACGATACACCGGGGTCTCGGGCACCATCAATGCGTTGCTGCCGGTGCAGTCACGGCATCTCTGTATTGGCTTTGTGGGCACAGACATCCCCGGAGCCGGATTGGCGGAGATAGCCCAGCCAGAGAATTTTATTAAGCTCTCGCTGTGGCAAGCAATACAACTCAGCCGAAAAAAATTACCGAACGGCCGCAAACGTATCTGGCATGTCCGGCGCGACCCGGAAATGATCATTGCACTTTTTTTACGCGATGTGCTGCGATTTCCGATTCACATTACATTCACTTCAGCAGCCAAGCACCGACACTCCTGGTTTCCACGTTGGCTAATTAGCCGTATGGATGCCGTCATCGCTACAACACCAGAAGCTGCAGCTTTTGTACCTAACACAACGCAAGTTGTGTTTCATGGCGCCAGTCTTGATCGATTCGCACCGCCTCAAGATAAACACACCATCTGGCAGCAGTCTGGGCTGCCTGGTCGCTATGGCATCGGCATGTTCGGCCGCATTCGTCCGAGCAAAGGTACAGATATTTTTGTCGATGCCATGCTGCGGGTTCTGCCTGATTTTCCGGATTTCACCGGCGTTATTTGCGGTTTGTGCCAACCGTCTGAGCACGCCTATCAGCAGACTATGCTGGACAAAATTGCTGCACTCGGTCTCAGTGACCGCCTTGTGTTCCTGGGCGACCTGCCGCTCGACGATATTCCGAAGTGGTATCGCAATGTCACCATGATGGTGGCTTGCCCACGCTACGAGCCTTTTGGCATTACCCCACTAGAAGCGATGGCGAGTGGTTGCGCTGTGATCGCTAGTCGTACCGGCGCTTTCGAGCATATCGTAAAGCAAGGCGAAACCGGTCTTCTCATTCCTACCCACGATGTTGATGCACTTGTTTCAGCCTTGCGTGAGCTTCTGTCTGATCCAGCCCAAGCGGTCGCGATGGGTATGCACGGACGCGAGCGCGTTGCCACTCATTTCTCTATTGAGCAAGAGGCTGCCGGTATTCAGTCTGTTTATGCCCAATTGCAGTAATTATCAGGCACGTCATCCCTATGTCGAGCTTTGATACCGTTACCGCCATATCAGTCACGCACAATAGCGCGCACTGTATTGAGGCTCTAGCCAAGAGCCTGGCTGTGTTTACTCATATCATCATCGTCGACAATGGCAGCACGGATGACTGCAGTGAGAAAATCAAGCACGCGATGCCTCAGGCGCATCTCATTCAAAACAAACATAATCTTGGCTTTGGCGCTGCCAATAATCGCGCGCTCGATCAGGTAACCACCTCTTATGCGCTACTACTGAATCCTGACTGTGTCGTGACGCCAGACGCCATACGGCAATTACTCAAGACAAGCGATGATTACCCGCACGCGGCTGTGATTGCCCCCCAACTCATCCGATCAAACGGACTGCTTGAAGTAAGTTATCGCTGGCCTACAGGTACTTGGCAGTCTAGCGGCCCCGTCGCCAGTGCTGCCTGTTGTGTTGGTTTTGTGAGTGGCGCTGCGATGCTTTTGAATATGAACGCCATGCGTCATATAGGTTTTTTTGATGAGCGTTTTTTTCTTTATTACGAAGATGAAGATCTGTGCCAGCGTGTTTTCGCCGCTAAAGGCCAGATTATTGTTGCGCCTGAATCCCGGTTCACGCATCTTGCGCGTGGCTCGGTTCGCGGCAATCATCCGCTACGCGCTGAATTTTTCCGGGGCTATCATCATGCACAATCGAAGCTAATTTTTCACCATAAGCACTTTGGTGATCCGATCGCCAGGCATTTGCGCTGGCGCACTTTAGGCTTAGCGATACTGACGCTGATTCCTAGGTTGCTGTTACCACAGCCAAAATATCTCGCCCGTTTGACTGGCCGCATCGTGGGCTTAGCGCGATTTAGCACGCGACAAATTAGTACGAGGCAAATCAGTCAGCGTGACGTTGAGTAAACGGCGGCCGGTATGTTAGGCTCCGAGACCAATTTCTGTTATCGATATCAGCAGCTTTTATGGACACCATTATTCCAGTCATTCTCTCCGGAGGCTCCGGCTCACGGCTTTGGCCACTGTCGCGTGCCATGCGGCCTAAGCAGTTCCTCGGAGTGACCGAGCAACAGACCCTGTTTCAACTGACGCTGTCACGCGTGCAGCAACTCGAGGCTGCTGGCGGCCCCATCATCGTTGCGAATCATGAACACCGTTTTCTGGCTGCCGAGCAGGCTCGTGTTCTAGGTGTTGATCCAAGCGCTATTTTGCTGGAGCCCGTCGGCAGAAACACCGCGCCGGCAATTGCGGTCGCTGCGCTACAGGCGCGTGCCGATGGCTCGGATCCTTTGATTTTGGTGATGCCCTCTGATCACATCATCCAGAATCTTTCAGCTTTTAATGCCGCAGTTGCACTGGCGGGCGAAGCCGCATCTGAAGGTCTGCTGGTGACTTTCGGTATTGTCCCGGACAGAGCAGAGACAGGCTACGGCTATGTCATGGCTGGCGACGCGATTAAGCCCACTGGCGTCCACCGGGTCGCTCGCTTTGTAGAGAAACCCCAGCTTGAGGCAGCGCAGGCTTATGTCGCCTCAGGTCAGTACTGCTGGAATAGCGGCATGTTCATGTTCCGCGCCTCGGTATTTCTTCAGGAGTTGGCGATACATCGACCAGATATTGGTGAAGGTGCAGAAAAAGCATGGCTCAAGGCGAATAGAGATCTTGAATTTATCCGATTGGATAAAGAAGCCTTTGCTGCGTGCCCCGCAGATTCAGTGGACTATGCGGTCATGGAAAAAACACATAATGCAGCCATGGTGCCATTAGACGCCGGCTGGAATGACGTAGGCGCGTGGCCCGCAGTATGGGAGTCACAAGTAAAAGATGATTCCGGCAATGTCGGACGCGGTGATTTCATGTTCGAAGATTCTGAGGGTTGCTATGTTCATGCCGATCGTCGCTTGGTGGCACTGCTTGGTGCGCAAGATTTGTTTGTGATCGAGACCTCGGACGCGGTACTGGTAGGCCACAAAGATCACGCTCAGGGTGTGAAGAAAATTGTTGAGCGGCTACAGGCTAGCAAACGTAAGGAAACTGATTTTCACCGAGAGGTATTTCGGCCATGGGGATCTTTTGATTCTATTGACCAAGGCGAAAAATACCAAGTCAAGCGCATTACGGTAGCGCCTGGTGCGAAGTTATCGCTGCAGTACCATCATCACCGCGCAGAGCACTGGGTTGTAGTTAGCGGCACAGGGAAAGTGCGAATTGGCAAGCACACGCAACTACTTTCAGAAAATCAGTCGGTCTATATTCCAGTCGGCGAAACTCACTCGCTGGAGAATCCAGGCAGCGTACCGCTCGAACTGATCGAGGTGCAATCAGGGTCTTATCTAGGTGAAGATGATATCGTCAGGCTGGAAGATATCTACGGCAGAGCTTGAATTAGCCCGCAGCGGACTTACCTGATACGAGGATCAGGTGACCGTGGGTGAGATGACTGCGGACCGGATTACGCCTGATTGAATGACGTCTGATCCATGGATACGATATCGGACGGTACTGTCATCGGTGAGCGAAGCGGCCGTTGGATAGATAACGCTTGGCCTGCGATCACTTGCTGATATTTCTGCAAATAGTCTTCCGCCATTCGGTGAGCATTAAAAATTAACTTCGCTCGCTCATGACATGCGTCAGAATCAAATTTGCGCACACGTACGGCGTGACTTAGATGCTGTAAGTCATTTGAAAGAAATCCGGTGTCCTTGTTCACCAACTCGGGTAGCGAGCCACGCGTGCTGGCGAAAACAGGACACCCGAAATACAAGCTTTCAATCACCGCCAACCCGAACGGCTCATCCCAGATCACTGGAAATACCAAGCCACGCGATAGCTTAAGCAGATCAATTTTTTGCTGACCACCCACCATGCCGAAAAATTTCACCCGGGGGGATAGGGTGAATCGAAAGCCTCGCTTGAAATTAAGCCGGTGACCGCCCAATACTGCAAGCGTTTCACCTGCATCACGGGCCACCTGAATCGCACCGCGTAAATTCTTGACTTTCCAAGCCGCGTTTCCCAGGAAATGAAGCCATTGCCTGGGTTTGCGTAGATCAGCCTCACCATAGGCAGTCCAGTCGAGCCCATTGTATACAAACTGCTCAGATCCAAAACGCCTCGCGTGATTTTCTGAAACAAATACTGAGTTGATAGGCATCTCGCGTGGCGCTGTTTCATTACCATGTTGGGTGTACAGATACGGCAAAAAATCGGTATCCGGGTCAAAATCCGGCCGATTATGAAAATGCACAATGTCGGCGTTATCGGGTATCTGCTGCTTCAGGCTACGATGTCGATCGACGTAAGATACCTCAGCGAAGCGACAGGTGGTGCCCTCTGCAGCAAGCAAATGAACCCGATGACCCATGTCGCTCAATGCCTGCGCTAAATCCCATACCACGCGCTCAGTACCGCCGTAGGCATATACCGGTAACTTGGCATTACAAATAAGTACGATATTCACAGGGGACCGTGATTCGCAAAAAATAAAATGTCGACTTTAGAGATGGTGAATAACATTCTTTACATCAGCAACAAGCTTACTGTTGGGTCGCATCTACCAACCGCCCTCGCTCAACGATGAGTAGTCCCAGTAACAGCGCGGCCCAAGTCGCATAAATTACCCTGAAAATACTGACGCCAAATACGGAGATCGATAGGCCAAATTCAAAATACAGCAATACCAGCAGCAAGCCTAATGTAGAGAGCGCATTGATCGAACCATCAGTCTGATTACGGTAGCGCCAAAAGCTGATAAATAGACCGATGTGGACGGCTAGCGCACCGATAACACCAAGCAAACCCTGACGCGCAAACAGATTGATGAGGTCATTATCGATAGAAAAAACATGATAAGACGCCTTGCCCTCGATGATTTTTTTTTCAATCATTATCTCGTTAACCTGGCCATCGTTCACCGCCTGCTGTATTACTGCCAACTGTCCTTGGCGCCCAAGCCCGACGATCGGGCTGTGCGCCCCCGCCAATAGCCCCGCTTTGAATGCTTCCAGTCGTATGCTCGCTGAGCCTTCGGTGATTTCTCCGGTTTGTATCCACACCTTGGCACCCTGGTAAGCGCTGACGATACGATCCAGCACGGGTAGCTTTGGCATCAAAGTGACAAACATGACCAGTGCTGCCAACAACCCCAACGCCACTGAGAGCCGTCTGAGCGGGCTTAATGAGCGGGTCGCTGTGCTTGCTAGCAGAACAATCACCATCACTAGCGAGAGCCAGCCCCCTTTTGATCCGCTAAGTAGTGAGCTGATGAATCCTGAGCAGCCACCGACCAGCAAGTAAACGCGTTGGGCCGTATGCTGAAAGTCGGCGTAGCGATAAAACAAACCAACCAGCGCGCTTGTGCCGAGTACGACTGCGGTATCACCGAAGGTAATCGCGTTGGAAAATCCATAAGCACGGCCAGCATCCAGCAGGTAGACCTGAACCACCGCAATCACCAAGCCGAGCAAAGAACCGGTTGCGCACCCGCACCAAAAATAACGAGGATCAGGCTCATGCCGTATCACTGCGATCAATACGAGCGGCGATAAAACAAAAGGCAGTACATTACCGAAATCTTTTGCAGGCTCGTGGTGATAAGCAGTCAGAGCAATGTGCAAGAGTGCGAATATCGCAAATCCCCATAACATCGGCAGACCGCGCATTGATTGGCGCAGGGGCATGGAATCAGCCTGAGGTCGGCGTAGTGCCATGACACCGATGACTGAAAAAATCAGTGTGGTGAGCCAGTAGCTTCCCGGGAAAGCAAACACCAAGGCTGGCGCCACCAGCAAGGCGCCGTTCATCGCTTTATTCGGCATGGCGCTATCTGGACATCAGCTCGTCGAGAAATTTTTCTACACTACTGCGCTGCGCCTCCGCAGAAAACAGGCCGGCCAGATGCTGACGCGCGCTGACATAGGTCGTGGCATTCAGGTCGTCAGTGTGCGGCAATAGCTCTATCGTTTTCTGAGACAACATGATCAAATCACCATGCGGGACTTCGTGAAACAAAGGCGCTTGCCAATACGCTTTTCCGCCCTCGCCGGTATACCCTAGTACTACGTTACCAGCGAGCGCGGCCTCAATGGGCGGTAGCCCAAGACCCTCAAGGTAGCTCATCGATAAGAATATTTTTGATTTACCGAGCAGCCGTGCGACACCGGCTTCATCCTGTCCGTCGATCGCTTGAAGTTTCCATGAATCTGGCAGCTGTGCTGCAATAAAAAATTTCCAAAGATCGATATGCGCGGGAAGCTTACGCGGCATGTACGAAATCAAATTTTCTTTTTCGGATGCGGGCTTGAATTTGCTTGCATCAACATGCAATCGTAGTGGGCGTATTTTGTGGCCGGCGAATGGAAAAGCCTGCCGTATGCACGCACTGGTATTGTCCGATACCGACCAGATCAGCTTTGCTGCAGCAAATGCCGCATCCAAATCGGATTTACGCCCCTTTGCCATCATATAGCCGCCTTGGACCAGGATAGCGAAAGGTATTTTTTTCTGCGCTAGCTGGACACCGTATTTTCTCACCCAGATCTCTGGCAACACCACAACGTCCTGCTCAGGTGAAAATGCATGGCCAATATCAGAAAATGAAGGCTTACCCACCCATCGCAGGCGAAAGAACAAGCGTCGCTGTTTGGGCCGCGCGTCAAACCAGTCGTACTGTACCCAGGGCTGGTTAGGATGGAGTACGCTGGCCTGGCCCACATCGCCCAGTAACTGATCGCAGAGCTCAGCCAGACGGTAGATAACCTTGATGCCGCCTACCGGCTTCCTGCTACTGGGACAAAAAAAAGTGAGTCGCATTTATTGGCGCCACAGTTGAATAATCAAAATACAATACCCGCAAAACCAGCAACCATCGGTAACTAACCGGCCAAGCACCTATGGGCTTCATCACTCAGTTGTGGCGCGCAGTCGATCGACGCCACAAAAACGATCGCATTAGCTACTACGCGCGAGCTTACAGTCAGCTACTACTTCCCGACCAGTTTTTTCGCCGAAAAGCTGATCAGCTGCTGGCCAGGTATTCGCATACCAGCGCCGAGGTCCAAAACCGGCTGGCGTATTACTGCAAGCTCAGCTCACCCTTTCACCTCAGCGGCGCTACCCATTTGTCCGAGTTTCGTACGCAACCCAGGTCGACCTATTTTCTGGATTTCTACCCATTCATCCGGGCTTTTCCTGCAGATCGCCGATTCCGTACTTTGTTTGGCGATGTGATGATCATCCCTGACCAGCCCAGCTTCGTAAAAAGCCGGCCAATCGACGGCGCAAACGAGAACTCTGTGCTGATGAAACTAGACGCCATCCGGCACTTCACCTTTGTCGATGACCCGCTTCGCTTTAGACAAAAACAATCCGCCTTGGTATGGCGCGGCCGCCTTCATCTCGATATCGCCAAGGAAAGACGGCTCGATTTTTTACGCGAGTTTACGGGCAAGCCAAGATTTGATATCGGACACATTAACCGGGGCGATGTCTTTCCTGAATTTCGTCAAGCGCGCCTGTCGATTCCAGATCAGCTTCGCTACAAATATATTTTGTCGCTTGAGGGTGTTGATGTCGCCACAAATCTGAAATGGATTATGTCGTCACATTCACTATGCTTTTCACAAAAACTCAAATTTGAAACCTGGTACATGGAAGGCTTGCTACAGCCGGGCATACACTATGTCGAGATCGCAGATGATTTCTCCGACTTTGAAGAAAAGATCGACTACTACGAGCATCACCCCGAAGAAGCCGAGCAAATCATTGCAAACGCCAATGCATATACACGTCAATTTCTTGATGCCGAGCGCGAGGCGCTACTGTCATACCTGGTGATTCAACGCTATCTCAATCTATCCCTCACGCACTAAGCTTAGGTGCACCACTGGTGTTTACATGCACCGCAAATACCGATTTATCAATATCATCAGGCAAGCCGTTAATCTCGGGAATCGATAAACCTGAAATCGGCAGGCTTGGTGGTGTCAGGTCTCCCTCGCAAACTGTAGCTGGTAGAGATGTGCGTATACACCATTAAGTTGCAGCAGCTCGGCATGACTACCTATCTCGACCAAGCGGCCATGCTCAAGCACAGCGATTCTGTCGGCACGCTCAACGGTAGATAGCCGATGAGCAATCACCAGAGCCGTACGACCCTGCATCAGAGAGTCTAGTGCCTGCTGCACTGCCCGTTCGGATTCGGAATCCAGCGCCGAGGTTGCTTCATCCAAGATCAGTATCGGCGCGTCTTTGTACAGCGCGCGTGCAATAGCCAGTCGCTGTCGCTGCCCACCGGATAAGCGCATGCCGTTATCACCGATGAGGGTATGAATCCCCTCCGGCAAGGAAGCGATCACGTCATCCAAGTGCGCTGCGCGAATGGCGGAATCAATACGCTGCGGGTCTGGCGCAGGGTCGCCGTAGGCGATGTTGGCTGAGATGGTGTCGTCGAATAGCACCACATGCTGACTGACCATGGCGATCTGCGCTCGCAAACTCGCCAGCTCGATATGAGAAATCGGCTGTCCATCCAGCAGAATCTGGCCCGCAGACAAAGGATAAAACGCCGGCACCAGATTCACCAAGGTGCTCTTACCACCGCCCGACATGCCGACCAATGCCACGGTCTCGCCCGGTGCGATATCCATGCTGATATCAGAGACCGCTGCATCCCCTGCGTCTGGGTAGCTGAAACTCACATGACGAAAGCTCAGGTGACCTTTGGCTCGTTGCTTCAGCACCTCACCGCCGGTGCGCTCGATTGCCTCGTCCATCATGCCAAACACGCGCTCGCAGGCGGCCAAGCTGCGCTGTATCGGCGCGCTAATGTTAGCCAGGTGCTTCATTGGCGTAAGAATCAGCAGCATCGCGATAATGAAGGAGGTAAACCCACCCACTGTCATTTGTCCGTCGCCGGCTTGCATTAATGCGATCGTAATAATGATTGCGACCGATATCGCATTGAGTAGTTGGGTAATAGGTTCAGTGGTTGCCGCGGTACTTTCCTGACGCAAGATGAAGCCACGTAGCCGGTCGGCGCGCTGCGCAAAGCGATTTGCTTCGTAACGCTGGCCACCAAATATTTTAATGACATGACGCGCACGGATAGTTTCATCAATGGTCTGCATCAGCTCGCCATTCAGCTGCTGGCTTTCGCGGATCAGCCGCTTCAGTCGTTTTGCGGTCAAGCGCACCGCAATAGTCACCAGCGGGACCAACGCCAGCGTGATCAGGGTCAGCTTCCAGTTCAGCCAGAACAAGTAACCGATCAGGCCGAGCACAGTCAGACTGTCGCGTATCAGAATCACCAAGATACTGCGAAATAAATCGAGTACTTGTATCACCTCGACCATCATGGTGTTCAGTACATGGCCCGTCGCATGCTTGTCATGAAAGCCAATCGGCACTTCGAGCAAACGATCAAACATTTGCTGCCGCAACTGAGCCGCCATGCGACCTGATACCCATGCCATTAAATAGGCGGCAGTAAATGTTGCCATGCCTCTGATCAAAAAAATTCCTATGACGAACAGAGGCGCCAACCAGATCGGAAAACGGGTTTGGACAAAACCGTTGTCGAGTAGCTCTTTCATGAGCGCGGCAACCGTCGGCTCGGTCGCTGCGGTGATGGCAGTAGCAGTAAACGCAACCAGTATCCGCCCCTTGTAGGGTGTCAGCAGACCGAACAGGCGCTGCATCGAGCGCGAGAACCTCATCAGTACTCGAACCAGACGTTGTCCGCACTAAGCCAGTCAGATAGCTTGGTGCGCAATGCATCATCAGCGCGAACACGCCACTCGTCAGATAAACGAATCTCTGCCAGTGCGCCCTGTTTGCTGTACTGAACCACGATAGGGCATGAAGCACCCGGTTGCTGAAACGGTTTGATCAGCTCGCGCAATTTGGCCGCATCTGCCTGCCCATTCATCGATACTCGCAGCGCCTTGACGAACCCAGCCCGAGTGGCAGCAATATCCATGACCTTCTCGGCCACAATACGCAACCCGCCCGAGAACCGATCCTCGGAAACCTTGCCCCGTATCGCAAGAAATTCATCTTCCCTGAACAGTTGGCGATTAGGCTCGAATAAATCGTTGTAGACGGTGACTTCGACTTGCGCGCTGCTATCGTCCAGCGTGATGATCGCCATGCGTCCGCGCTGCGTGATCTGGAAGCGCATGCCTGCCACAATACCCGCTAGTAGCTTAGGCTCGCGGGTGGGCCCAATATCAGCCAGCTTGACCCGAATGAAATGCCGTACCTCGGCAGCATACGCATCAAACAAATGCCCGGAAAAATAAAATCCAAGCGCTGCTTTTTCCTCGGCAAGGCGCTGCTTGTCTGACCAAAGGGGAGCACTGACATACTCGGGACGATCGTCAACGCCGACATCGACGCTCTCAAACAAACTGACCTGATTCGCGGCCAGCTCAGCCTGCTCAGCGTTATCGATAGCTCGCCCTACCGAAGCCATCAGCACACCGCGGTTGATGCAGAAGCAATCCATCGCACCGGCTTTGATCAGCGACTCGATCGCGCGCCGATTGAGATGTCGCTTATCGATGCGTTTGACGAAATCAAATAAGTCGCTGAACGGGCCCGAAGCTCTGGCTTGCACGATCGCTTCAATGGCACTCCGACCCGTTCCTTTCACAGCGCCAAGGCCATAACGGATACGATCTGCTTTTTTATCCGGATCGGCGACAGCAGTGAAGCGATACATCGATTGATTTACATCCGGCGGCAATAGGCGCAGCCCGCAGTGGCCGGTAGCATCCTCCACCAGCACTTTGATCTTGTCGGTGTCGTCCATTGCCAGCGACAAGTTGGCGGCCATGAACTCTGCCGGGAAATGTACTTTCAAATACGCTGTGTGGTACGACAGCAATGCGTAGGCAGCGGCGTGTGATTTATTAAAGCCATAGCCCGCGAATTTCTCCATCAAGTCGAAGATCTCATCCGCCTTGTCTTTAGCGAGACCATTCTTCGCTGCGCCTTCGCGGAAGATTTCGCGATGCTCGGCCATCTCTTCCGGCTTCTTCTTGCCCATTGCACGACGTAGCAAGTCGGCACCACCGAGCGAGTAACCGCCGATGACCTGCGCCATCTGCATCACCTGCTCTTGATACACCATGATGCCGTAGGTTTCCGACAAAATAGATTCAGTACGCGGATCAGGATAATCAAAACGCTCGCCGTGCTTACGCTTGCAAAAGTCAGGGATCAAATCCATCGGCCCGGGACGATACAAAGCGACCAGCGCGATGATGTCCTCAAAACGATCAGGCCGCGCATCTTTCAGCATGCCTTGCATGCCGCGGCTTTCCAGCTGGAATACGGCAACGGTTTTTGCGTCGGTCAGTAATTTATAGGTGCGCGCATCATCAAGCGGAAGCTTATCCAGATCAAACGCTGCGTGCTCCGGGTACAGCGCCCGGATGCTCTGCACTGTTCTGTCGAGAATAGTCAGCGTGGTCAGCCCCAGAAAATCGAACTTGACTAAACCAATCGCTTCAACATCATCTTTATCAAATTGCGAAACAACGCCGCCCTCAGAACCCTGCGAATACAGCGGGCAAAAATCAGTTAACTTGCCCGGTGCTATCAACACGCCACCGGCATGCATGCCGACGTTTCGCGCGATCCCCTCAACCTGCTGGGCCAGCGCGAGTAGCTGCCGCACTTCTTCTTCATTTTCTTGTCTTTCCTTGAGCAGCGGCTCTTCTTCCAGCGCATCGGCAATAGTCACCAGCTTGCCCGGTTTGAATGGGATCAGTTTCGAGATGCCATCGCAAAAGTTGTAGCCAAAGTCAAGCACACGACCGATATCACGCACCGCACCTTTCGCAGCCATCGTACCGAAGGTAGCAATCTGCGACACTGCATCTTTGCCATAGCGATCTTTGACGTATTGAATCACACGGTCGCGACCCTCTTGGCAAAAATCGATATCGAAATCCGGCATCGAAACACGATCCGGATTCAAAAAACGCTCGAACAGCAAGTTGTACGCTAAAGGATCAAGATCGGTAATCTTCAGCGCGTAGGCGACCAATGATCCAGCACCGGATCCGCGACCCGGGCCGACGGGTACGCCATTACGCTTGGCCCACTGGATGAAGTCAGCAACGATCAGAAAATAGCCTGGAAACCCCATGGTGATAATAGTGTCGGTTTCGAATTTCAGGCGTGATTCATAGCGCACGCGCACGGACTCGCGCTGCGTGCTATCCGGATACAGCTGCTGCAATCGCTCCTCAAGCCCCGACTGAGACTGCGCCACCAAAAAATCATTGATGCTCATGCCGTTAGGCGTTGGGAAATCTGGCAGCTGCGCTCTACACAGCGTGAGCGAAAGATTACAACGCTGCGCGATAGCCACGCTGTTGTGCAAAGCGGCGGGCATGTCGGCAAATAGCTCGGCCATCTCCGACTGCCGCTTGAAGTACTGCTGCTCGGTAAAGCGTTTTACTCGCCGCGTGTTAGCGAGAATTTCTCCCTCTGCAATACATACCCGCGCCTCATGAGCCGTAAACTCTTCCTTGCGACCAAATTGAACAGCATGGGTAGCGACCACCGGTAATTGCAGTTTGGCGGCGAGCTGTGTGGAATGCCGTAGCAGCTGCTCTCGTTGCGGATGACCGTCGCGCTGCACTTCGATGTAAAAACAACCGGGGAAAATCGCCATCCAGCGCCGCGCATAACGCTCTGCCAGTACCAAGTTACCGTTTTCCAGCGCTTGCCCGATATCGCCGGTGCTGAATCCCGAGAGCGCGATCAAGCCGTCTTTGTGTGTCAGCGCCTTTAGCCATTCGACGCGGATCTCAGCGCGCCCACGGTACTGGTTGCTGAGCCACGCCCGGCTAAGCAAGTCGCATAACTGCAGATAGCCGAAATGGTTTTTGACGAGTAATAGCAAGCGTGAAGGCTTGTCGCGCTCGTCTTCGTTGCTGATCCAGACATCAGCCCCAATAATCGGCTTGATGCCTTTGGCGCGCGCCGCCTTGTAGAACTTGACCATGCCGAACAAGTTGGCCAGGTCCGTAACGGCGAGCGCGGGTTGCTGATCATCTGCCGCCGCCTGCACGGCCTGGTCAATGCGCACCAGGCCGTCAACAATCGAGAACTCGGAGTGAAGGCGAAGGTGGACAAATTGCGGGGCAGTCATGACCCGTATTTTACTCGCTGGGAATAGCTCAAAAACCAGCAAATTAATATCAAAATAGACACGAAATCAGATTGTAATCACACTTTATTAAATGTATATTTGCATTAAAAATCTGTTTTAAAGAAAAATTGCTTTGAAAATCTCACAAGAAGAGCTGATTTCAGTCCTCGCCCAGTTCAACCCCTGGTGGCGCGGGGAAAGCGTGCCCGAACTTCCGGATTGGCGCCGGGCGGCGTTTCGTGAATTACACAGCTGGCTGGTAGCCCCGCCCGCTCCGCGCGCTGTGTTGCTATCGGGCGCGCGTCAGATTGGAAAGACCACCCTGCTGCTGCAAGTCATACAGACGCTGCTGCGTAGCGGCGTTCCGGCGGCGAATATTTTGTACGTCACCTTCGATCATCCGCTACTGAAATTAGCCGGGATTGACGCCGTGCTTCAGGCTTGGCGCGCGCGCGAACCAGCAAGTGAAGGTATCGAATACCTGTTCATGGACGAAGCACAATTCATCCGCGACTGGGGTACATGGATTAAGCATCAAGTTGACTTCAACAAGACCCGCCGCATCGCTTTCACTGGCTCAGCGATGCCGATGACCGAGACAGCGCAAGAATCAGGGGTTGGTCGCTGGCGCACGATCCGCATGACGACACTGTCGTTCTTTGAGTATCTGCAGATCAAACGGCTGACCCTACCCCAGTTACGTCCGGTGAAGTCTCTTCGTGAGCTGTTTGAGTGGCAGCCGGCCGAGTTTGCGCGAGTGGCTGAAAGTGCAGAGCCCTATGTGGCGCATTTTCATGAATACCTGGTACGCGGCGGCTTTCCTCAAATAGCACAAGTCGAGAGTATTACGCAAGCACAGCGCTTACTGCGCGAAGATATCATTGATAAAGTACTCAAACGTGACATGACCGCGCTGTTCGGCGTGCGGCGGGTTCTGGATCTTGAACATACCTTTCTGTATCTGTGCATGCATGATGGCGGACTGCTGGATGTCGCCGATTTATGCGCGAACCTTGAAGTCAAACGACCGACTGCACAAAACTTTATCGAGCTACTGGAATCGGCCCATGTGATCTATCGGTTAGCCCCTTATGGCTACGGTAAAGATATTCTTCGCGCACGGTTCAAGATTTACCTCGCTGATGCTGCGATTGCACCCGCAGTGATGCTGAAGGGTAAAACCATGCTGGAAGATCCGACGGCGCTTGGTATTGCTACCGAGACCGCCGTGTTCAAGCATTTGCTTTCAAGGTACTACGCCAGCAGTGTTCGCTTTTCTTACTGGCGCGGGCGCAAGCATCATGAAGTTGATCTGCTGGCGGATGTAGGAGGCCAGTTCGTACCATTTGAGGTTAAGTACCGAAACCAACACACCGGAAAACGAGAACTGAAAGGCTTGCTCGAGCTATGCGAAACAAAACCTATTGAACAAGGCTACGTCGTTACGCGTTCGATGCACGACTTCGGGCCGTTCGGCGACAAAACGACGAGTAGCACCATGAACACGCTACTGATGCGAATACCAGCACCCCTGCTGTGTTATTGGCTAGGCGCATCTGAACTGGACAGCGCCGAGCAATCAGCTAGTTTATGAGCGCCGCCCTTTATAATTCTGCCATTAGGTAGATATTCTTCTTCGTCATCCCCCACATGCAGCCGTCACAGTCCATCGTCAATATCTCGGCTTACAAATTTGTCACGCTCGACGACATCGCCGATCTGCGCCCGCGTTTCCAGCAGCGCTGTCTCGACCTCGGGCTGAAGGGTACGATTTTGCTCGCCCCGGAAGGCATCAATATGTTCCTTGCGGGCAGCCGCACGGCGATTGATAACTACCTGGCATGGATGCATCGCGATGCGCGCCTGGCTGATATCGTCCCGAAAGAAAGTCTCTCCGAGCGGCAGCCGTTTCGGCGCATGCTGGTAAGGCTCAAAAAAGAGATCATCACCATGAAAAATCCGGTGATCAAGCCGGAGCTGGGTCGCGCACCCGCCGTGACTGCTCAAGATCTCAAGCGCTGGCTGGATCAGGGCCATGATGATGACGGCAAACCGGTCGTGATGGTCGATACCCGTAATGCATTTGAAGTAGACGTTGGCACTTTTGAAAATACGCTGGACTACCGCATCCATAAGTTCAGCGAATTTCCTGAAGTGATCGCGCAGCATAAAGACGAGCTGAATGACAAGACCATCGTTACCTTTTGCACCGGCGGCATACGCTGCGAGAAAGCGGCGATCTATATGCGCAATATCGGCTACCACCGTGTCTTCCAACTCGACGGTGGCATCTTGAAATACTTCGAAGAAGTTGGTGGCGCGCACTACAACGGCGATTGCTTCGTGTTTGATCACCGTACTGCGCTTAACCCGCGACTGGAAGAGACCGCTACCGTGCAGTGCTTCGCGTGTCGTGCAGTAGTGACGCTACTCGAACAAAAATCGCCTCGCTATGTTGAAGGAAAGTCGTGCCCTCATTGCGCAACTATGGAAGCAGTCGCCTGACGGGCTGACCACGTTGCTCGATTAGCCGCGCAACACTGACTCATGCCTGACCGCCAGCGCCGCATTGCTCACCTCGATATGGATGCGTTCTACGCATCGGTCGAGTTACTTCGCTACCCTGAGCTATGCGGCGAAGCGGTCGTGATTGGTGGTCGTTCAGTGCACCAACCTGCTATCAAAAGCGACGGTACCCGTAAATTTGCCAAGCTGCGTGATTATGTCGGACGCGGCGTAGTGACCACCTCGACCTTTGAAGCGCGAGCACTTGGCGTGCACTCGGCGATGGGCATGATGAAGGCCGCCAAGCTGGCGCCAGAGGCATGGCTGTTACCTGCCGATTTCGAAGCGTATCGGCATTACTCGCGTTTATTCAAACAAGCGGTGAGACAGATTGCGCCTCAGACAGAAGATCGCGGTATTGACGAGATTTATATCGATCTCACCGACCTGACGCAAGATACGCAAACGCTGGCGATGCGTATCAAACAGGCCGTGCGAGATGCGACGGGGCTATCGTGCTCAATCGGCATTGCTCCGAACAAGCTACTCGCAAAAATAGGCTCGGAGCTTGATAAGCCCGACGGCATCACTGTGCTGAGTATGGATGATGTGCCCACGCGCATCTGGCCGATGGCAGTTCGCAAGATCAACGGTATCGGCCCCAAGGCGAGCGAAAAGCTTACAGCGCTTGGTATACCAACGATTGGCGAGTTGGCTAAGCAATCACAAGCTTTTCTGGCGCAGCATTTCGGCAAGCGCTATAGCGAGTGGTTGTATCAAGCGGCACGCGGTTTGGATGAACGCGCCATGATAACAAGCTCGGAACCGAAATCAATCAGCCGCGAAACTACGTTTGAGCGTGATCTTCACGTTAAAACAGATCGGGCGAAACTATCTGACATTTTTACGCGTCTGTGCGTACAGCTAGCGAGTGATTTGCGACGCAAGGGCTACGTAGCCAAGACGATTGGTGTCAAGCTTCGCTATGGTGACTTCAGGATACTCACGCGCGACGTGAGTCTGCCACTCGCGACAGATGACGCAGACGAGATACGGCGCGCTGCGGGTGAGTGTCTAAAGCGCGCGCCACTCGAGCAGCGCCTGCGACTACTCGGCGTCAGAGTCTCGGCACTGCACAAGAAACCAACGCAGGCCGAAGAACCCGAAGCCCAAGCAGCCTTGCTACTGGGCTAGCGAGAGATATCCATGTATGTCGGTCGATTCGCGCCATCACCTACGGGGCCACTCCATGCCGGATCACTCGTTGCGGCATTGGCCAGCTTCCTTGACGCGCGCGCACACCAAGGTCGGTGGCTGATACGAATCGAAGATATCGACGAGGCACGAACCGTTGCCGGTGCAGCTGACCACATCATTCAAACTTTGGCTGCTTTCGGCATGCGCACGGATGGTGAGATTGTCACGCAGAGTCACCGCAAAGCGCTCTACAGCGCAGCGTTCGACAAGCTCGGCGATGCAGTTTACCCTTGCGCTTGCAGCCGTAAAGAAATTGCTGATTCGCGGGTGACATTAGCTACTGATGGCGCGGCCATCTATCCCGGCACGTGTCGTCACGGGCTGGCGCCCGATAGAGCAGCGCGTGCGTGGCGGGTTCGTGTTCCTGGCACGACCGATCCGCAAGGATTGATTCACTTTCATGATCGCTGGCAGGGCCCGATCACAGAAAATCTTGCCGAGCATGTTGGCGATTTTGTGTTGAAACGGGCGGACGGCTTCTGGGCGTATCAGCTCGCAGTCATCGTGGATGATGCCGAGCAAGGTGTCACCGATGTGGTGCGTGGCGCTGATCTGCTTGAGTCGACCGCACGACAAATCTATTTACAGCAACTACTCAGATTTAGCATTCCGCGCTACCTACATGTAACTGAAGTAGTAAATGACCGTGGCGAAAAACTTTCTAAACAAACCGGCGCGCAACCACTTGATGTCGGCAACCCTCTCAGCGCACTGATGCAAGCAGTGGCTCATTGTGGGCTCATGCTGGATCGCACGCCGCGCTCAGTCGATGAGTTCTGGGCGATGGCGATTCCCGCGTGGGGACAGCGTTTTAGGGATCGCTAAAGAATAAGGCAATGCACGTGTCGCACACAACGCGACATGCCGATTATTCCTCGGCTCTTTTCAAAACGTTCTCTGTTTATATCCCGGCTTTTTTCAGTTTTTAGAGCGGCCACCGAGCAAGGCAGCACGCTTGGCTGGTGCTTTTGCGTTACGCGGATCGACAGGCTTGGGTTCGGTTGGCACAGCAGGCGCTGCAGGCTCATACGGTTTCAAGAACCACGGATCGACTTTTTCTTTACGCGGCATAGGCGCGCTGTTAGAACGTGGCGCACGCTCGGTACGACGCTCTGAATGATCGCCGTATCGATCACTCTGACGATCGCCACGATCATGACGCTCTGTGCGCTCGCCTCGAGCGCTACGCGGATGAAAATCTTCCAGTTCTACAGGCACCAGCTTTTGCTTGATCAGCTTTTCAATGTCTGCCAACAAGCGCGCATCTTTATCACAGTACAAAGACAACGCATCACCCGAAGCGCCGGCCCGACCCGTACGACCGATACGATGCACATAGTCTTCCACGTTATATGGGAGGTCATAATTAATGACGCACGGCAGCTCGGCAATATCCAGCCCACGCGCCGCGACATCAGTCGCTACCAAGACATCGATACCACCAGCCTTGAATGCTTCGAGTGCGGCCATCCGCTCAGCCTGTGTTTTATCGCCATGAATTGCCGAGGCCTTGACACCTGCTCTTTCCAACTCACGCGCCAAGCGCGAGGCACCGATCTTGGTGTTGGAGAAAACAATCACTTGCCGGATCTCACGCTGCTTCAGTAAATGCACAACAGCATCGCGTTTAGCGTCTTCTTCCACCTTGTAGATAATCTGGGTCACACGCTCGGCGGTGGCATTGCTGCGCGCCACTTCGATCAGCTGAGGATTTTTAAGGAAGCTTGCAGCAAGTTTTTTTATCTCGGGCGAAAAAGTCGCTGAGAACATCAGGTTTTGTCGCTGCTTGGGTAGCAGATTGATGATGCGCTGAAGATCCGGCAGGAAGCCCATGTCGAGCATGCGGTCTGCCTCATCCATCACAAAAATTTCAGTTTGCGAGAGGTTGAGGGTTTTTTGCTGCACATGATCCAGCAAACGTCCCGGCGTGGCGATCAGGATTTCTACGCCCGCACGTAGCGCTGCCGTTTGCGGCGCCATATCGATACCACCGAACACGACAGCCGATCGCAGTGGCGTATGGCGCGAGTAGGCCTTCACATTATCAGCTACCTGATCCGCCAGTTCCCGGGTCGGGGTCAGGATCAACGCACGTACAGGATGGCGAGCGGGAGAGGCACTCGTATTTGCGTTGGGCAGTAACTGCTGAATGATGGGGAGCGAGAACCCCGCTGTCTTGCCGGTACCGGTCTGGGCAGCCCCCATCACGTCGCGACCTTGCAGCACAACCGGGATGGCCTGCGCTTGAATCGGGGTGGGATGCTGATAGCCCTGCTCGGCAAGCGCCTGCAGTATGGGCTGCGCCAGGCCGAAGTCAGCAAAACGGGGGGGCGATGCCGTAGCGGCTTCGGGGGCAGTGAGGGTATTCAGCTCTGGCATTCGTCGGAATAGGCTTAACGATTCAGTATAGCACCCAAGCCCAAAAACGATGCACAAGTTATTGATTGCAGACCATTCAATACCTGCTGGCGCCGGCGTTTAGGGTTGTAAAACATTTCGATGTAATCAAACACATCTTGTCTCGCTTCGTTGCGGGTCGCGTAAATCTTGCGGCGAATACGCTCCCGTTTAAGCAACTGGAAAAAG
>VGHX01000028.1 GCA_016868055.1 Betaproteobacteria bacterium | reverse complement strand
CCGCCAGCCCGCCAGCCCGCCAGGCCGCAGTCCAAATATGTCTATCTAAGTTGACATTAAAGGTGTAAATTACACTTTAATAGACTAGCTGCGCCTGCTCAGCGGCGACGTGGCTGCCAGACAGCTTGAGGAAGACGTCCATGCAGGCAGAATTTTCCGGAACGCTGCTGATCGACTTCGTGATCGGCGCGACACTGGTGGAGTGGGCAGTGCTAGCGCTGCTATGGCGCCGCAAACAGCAAGGTTTGCCGCCGTCATCGCTGAGTTGGATGTTTTTACCGGGGCTTTGCCTGATGCTGTCGGTGCGAAGTGCGGTGCTGGGATTGCCTTGGTACTCCGTGATGCTGCTGTTACTGGCTTCAGGTTTGACGCATTTGATCGATCTGCGTCGGCGTTGGGTTCGATGAGATAAAAACAATAACAATAACAATAACAATAATTATGACTAAGTCATAAGGAGTGATCACCATGGCAGTCTTTCCATTTTCTGCAATCGTCGGGCAAGACGAAATGAAAGCGGCGATGCTGACCGCTGCTGTCGACCCCGGCATTGGCGGTGTGCTGGTGCTCGGCGACCGCGGTACCGGCAAATCCACCGCCGTACGCGCCTTGGCAGCACTGCTGCCAAAAATGCGCGCAGTTGAGCAGTGTGTCTACGGATGTGACCCTACGGCAGGTACCCCTTCGTGTGAGAGCTGCGCGCCGAAGAAAGCTGCCGGAGTTCCGAAATCCTTGTTGAAACCGGTACCGGTGGTTGATTTGCCGTTGGGGGCAACAGAAGACCGCGTGGTCGGCGCACTGGATCTCGAGCGTGCACTATCGCAAGGTATAAAAGCCTTCGAGCCCGGTTTATTGGCACGCGCCAATCGCGGTTTTTTGTATATCGATGAGGTCAACCTGCTGGAAGATCATCTGGTCGATTTACTGATCGATGTAGCGGCGTCTGGTGAAAATCTGGTCGAGCGCGAGGGTCTATCGATTCGTCACCCGGCACGCTTCGTGTTGGTAGGGAGTGGTAATCCGGAAGAGGGCGAGTTAAGACCACAACTGCTTGATCGTTTTGGTTTGGCGGTTGATGTCAGCACACCGACCGATCTGAAGCTACGTATCGAGATCGTCAAACGCCGCGATGCTTTCGAGCGCGCGCCACAGACATTTGTTGAAGCCTGGCAGAAAGAAGATGAAAAAATTCGTCGTCGCATCGTTGCCGCGCGCAAGCGTTTGCCACAGGTTGAAGTACCCGATGAGACATTGACCCGCGCAGCACAGCTATGCATGAATCTCGGTACCGATGGTCTGCGTGGTGAGCTGGCACTGGTGCGCGCAGCACGCGCGTTAGCTGCATTTGAAGGTGATCTTGAAGTGGGTGACGCGCACCTGCGTCGTATGGCAGCCCCTGCGCTACGTCACCGCCTGCGCCGTAATCCGCTGGATGAATCGGGCAGCGGCACTCGGGTCCTGCGTGCGGTGGATGAAGTGTTCACGCAGACTGCCTGATGCTGGCACCCTTAGACCGCGAGCCTGACCCTTCGGGAAGGGCATGGGAACTCGCGGTGCGGGTTGCGGTTCTGTTCGCGATTGATCCGGCTGGTTTAGGTGGCGTGCGTGTGCGTGCACATGCAGGTCCTGTGCGTGATGCCTGGCTGGCGATGCTCAAAGCCCTGATGGGTGAGCGCGCTTGGGTTCGTGTGCCGCAATCGGTCACCGACGAGCGCTTGCTGGGTGGACTCGATTTGCCCGCTACTTTGTCGGCGGGTCGTCCGATATCGCAATCAGGTTTACTCGCCACCGTCGATGGTGGTGTGCTGGTGCTGAGCATGGCTGAGCGCATCTCACGCGCCACAGCGGCGCGCATCACACAGGCTATGGATAACGCGCAAGTGGTGGTCGAGCGCGATGGTATTCGACAGCAAAGCAGCACGCAGTTCGGTGTGGTGGCACTTGATGAGGCAACACCTGACGATGATGGTTTGCCAGACGCCTTGTGTGATCGGATGGCGTTTGATATTGATTTGCGCGCGATCTCGCCAAGGTTTATTGATAATGCGATGGCCTCGCCCGAAGAAATTACAGCGGCGCGGGAGCGACTAGAAAAAATAGAACTGCCGGAAGCCATGATCGATGCCTTGTGCGCGGTAGCGCTGGCACTCGGTGTTCATTCTTTACGCGCGTGTTCACTGGCACTGTCGGCAGCGCGAGCCAGTGCCGCGTTTGATGATAACGAATGCTGTAATGACGATGATGCGCAACTCGCCGCTGCATTGGTGCTGGCGCCGCGCGCGACTCAGCTACCGCATGAGGATGAGCCAGAGAGCGATGAGGCGCACGCTGAGCCACCGCAGTCACCTTCCGACAACGACGCCCCCAGCCCGCTTTCGCAGCAGCAGGCGATGGAAGATCGTGTGCTCGACTCTGCGCAGGCAGCGATACCGTCTAATTTATTAGCGGCCCTGATCTCCGGCATCAAGCCGGCGCGAATGGGTGGCAAATCAGGTGCGCATAACGACGCTGGTGCGCATGGCAGACCCGTCGGCTCGCGCCGGGCGAATCATCTGCGGGGACGACGACTGCATTTGGTCGACACGCTACGCGCTGCGGCACCGTGGCAGCGATTACGGCGCGCGCTCAATGGCGATGCAATCACCAAGGCAAGGATCTTGGTACGCGCAGAAGATTTTCATGTGACACGTATTCGGCAGCGCAGCGCGAGTGTGACCGTGTTCGTGGTTGATGCGTCGGGCTCTTCTGCCATGCATCGCTTATCCGAAGTCAAGGGCGCGATTGAAATGCTGCTCGCTGAATGCTATGTGCGACGCGACCAAGTGGCGCTGGTGGCGTTTCGTGGTCGCTCGGCTGAATTATTGTTGCCACCAACGCGCTCGCTCACTGCGGCAAGGCGACGTCTGTCCGGCCTGCCGGGTGGTGGTGGCACACCACTGGCCAGCGCATTGGAAGTCACTGCCTCGTTAGTTGATTCACTCTCTCGGCGCGGTCAGTCGCCCTTGGTGGTGCTGCTGACGGATGGTCGCGCTAATGTGGCGCTCGACGGTAGCGGTGGCCGCGAGCGCGCGCAGCAAGAGGCGATGCAATCAGCGCAGCAATTGGCACAGGTGCAGGTGCCCGTGCTGTTGATTGATACCTCGCCCAAGCCGCAGCAAGAAGCAGCGACGCTGGCGCGTGCGATGCGCGCGCGTTATCTGCCATTGCCACACGCGGGCTCGGCGCAGCTGGCGCAGACAGTGCGGCTGGCATCGGGCACTGAACCGCGCGCCTTTGGGTGACCATTTGGACTGGCAGGTCGACGGGCTCGACTGGCCCAATCGCGCGCATAGTCGGTTTGTCAGTGCCGCTGGCTTGTTGTGGCATGTGCAGGAATTCTCGTCTGCTGATCGCGACGCACCGTTAGTCCTGCTGCTGCATGGCACTGCCTCTGCGACGCACTCATGGCGTGATGTCGCGCCGCTGCTTTCAAAACACTCTAAAGTCATTTCGATCGACTTGCCCGGGCATGCCTTCAGCGACATGCCGATGCCCGCCTCGGGACAATCCCTTACCGGCATGGCACAGCGGGTGGCGGCTCTGCTGAAGCAGATGCAGTTATCACCTGATCTGATGGTTGGTCACTCTGCCGGCGCGGCAGTGGCGGCACGCATGGTGCTTGATGGCAGCGTTCGCCCTCGAGCACTGGTGAGTTTGAATGGTGCCTTCATTCGTTTCGGTGGCATGGCGGGTGCGATTTTTTCGCCGTTGGCGCGCTTGATGGCGGCAGGTTCATTAACCGCGAAATTTTTTGCCTGGCAAGCGAATGACCCGGTCGTGATTCAACGTCTGATGCGCAGCACCGGTTCAGTGATCGACGCCACCGGTATGCGCTTGTACCAGCGTTTGATGCAAAGCCCCGGCCACGTGCGCGCCGCGCTGGCGATGATGGCGCACTGGGATCTCGATACGCTTGAGCGCGAGTTACCAAATCTGTCTTTACCGGTATGGCTGGTGGCGGCGGAAAATGATTTAACGGTGCCGGCGGAGCAAGCAGCGCTGGTCGCCAAGCGGCTGCCGCAAGCAAGGCGCGTCTTGTGGCCCATGCTCGGCCATTTAGCCCATGAGGAAAGCCCCAGGCAGTGTGTGGATCTGCTGCAGGATGTCCTGCGGGAGATCGCTATTGCGTGAAAACAGGCCTGATCTGTGCGGAGCCCGACCACATCCCCTGATCGCCGATATGTCAATAAAACTTGACATATTAAGGTGACACAAATACCTTACATCCATGGCCACCAATGGCCGGTCGATACGGAGACGCCATGGAGAACACCGAACGGATTGAGGCGGCATTAGAAGCCGCGCTCGCGCTTCAGCAGGGGCCGGAGGGTCCGCCGCTGCTGGCGGCTGCGATGCGGGACGCTGTTTTCCCCGGTGGCGCTCGAATTCGACCGCATCTCACACTCGCAGTCGCACAGGCGTGCGGCGCAGACGATCTGAGTCTGGCTGCCGCCGGTGGTGCGGCCATCGAGCTGATGCATTGCGCCTCGCTGGTTCACGACGATTTACCTTGTTTCGATAATGCGCTCACGCGGCGCGGCCGACCCTCGGTTTTTGCTGCGCATGGCGAGCGCCTGGCGGTGTTGGCGGGCGATGCGCTGATTGTGGCGGCGTTCCAGTCGCTGGCGCACGCTGGCGCGACTCATCCACCGAGACTGATTCCCATGATCTCAACCTTGTCGGTGGCCGTGGGCGCGCCGTCCGGCATCATCGCGGGTCAGGCTTGGGAATGTGAGCCACGCGTATCCCTCAGCGATTACCAACGTGCCAAGACCGGTGCGCTGTTCGTCGCTGCCACCGCGTCTGGTGCGCAAGCCGCTGGCGCCGACGCCCGTCCATGGCGCGCGCTGGGCGAGTTACTGGGCGAGGCGTATCAGGTGGCGGACGATATTCGCGATGTGGCGTGCGATGCCGCCATGCTGGGTAAACCTGCAGGGCAAGATGTGACGCACGGTCGCCCGAGCTCTGCCGGTGAATTGGGTTTAACCGGTGCGGTGCAATTATTTGATCAGTTGATCGCTCATGCCAGCGCCTCAATACCAGCCTGCCGCGGTTCGGCTCAGCTGCGTACGCTATTGCGGATGGAGGCCAAGCGGCTGGTGCCGAATGACCTGGTGCGCAAGTTCGCCCCCAGCGTGACGCGCGTCGTTGCCTAAATGGCGACAGCCACGCTTTCTTTCACTGATCGGCTTCTCGCGCTGCGAGACCGCTTATATGCCAGCGCCGCGTTTCACCGCGCGGCGTCGGCGTTTCCGCTGACTCGGCCGTTTGCACGCAAGCGCTCGCGCGAGGTGTTCGATCTGGTGGCTGGATTTGTCTATTCGCAGGTGCTGTCCGCCTGCGTCAAGCTGGATCTGTTTCGCAAGCTTTCGCAGGGCCCAATGACGCTGGCGCAGCTGTCGATGCACTGCCAGATGACTAACGAGGCGACTGACCGTTTGCTGGCCGCAGCGATCTCACTCCGGCTGATCGAGTCGCGCGGCAGCGACGAGCGCGGGCAGCCACGCTTTGGTCTTGGCGTGTTGGGTGCGCCGCTGGTGGATAACGAAGGCGTGCTGGCGATGATTCGTCATCACGACACTTTGTATGCAGATTTGGCCGACCCGGTGGCCTTGCTGCGCGGGCAGGGGCCTGCGCCAGCGCTGTCCGGCTTTTACCCTTACACGGCAGATGATGCGCCGACCCGTGCCGGTGAACTCGCGCCCGACCACGTCGGCAATTACTCGCAGTTGATGGCGGCATCTCAGCCGCTGGTCGCCGCTGAAATCCTCGACGCTTACTCATTTGACCGCCACCACAGGCTGCTGGATGTCGGCGGTGGCGAAGGCAGATTCTTGTGCAGTGTGGGGGCAAGGGCCTCCCATCTCCAGCTCACGCTGTTTGATTTACCGGCAGTCGCCGAGCGCGCCAAAGCCCGCTTTGCCACCGCCGGTTTGGCGCAGCGCGCGCAGGCCATTGGCGGCAATTTCTTGTCCGACCCCCTGCCCACGGGTTTTGACATTGTTACGCTGGTGCGAGTGATTCACGACCATGACGAGCAGCGTGCGCTGACCATCCTCCGCGCCATTCACCAAGCGCTGCCGCCCGGTGGCACGTTGCTGCTGGCCGAGCCCATGGCAGGCACCCCAGGTGCCGAGGCGATGGGTGATGCGTACTTTGGGTTTTACCTGCTCGCGATGGGACGTGGCCGCGCCCGCACGGCGTCGCAACTGACGGCGCTGTTGCATCAAGCCGGGTTCGGCGCGGTACGTGCGGTGCCGACCCGCATCCCTTTGCAGGTGCGCATGCTGGTCGCAACCCGCTAGGGTAACCAACGACCACTGGCCAATCGGCGCCTGTTTGGAGGCGGAAACGCCTCAGAAACTCGTCTACCGGGGCCGCCGGTGCCTCGTTCAAGCATCCGCAGGGCGGCATTGCCCGTAACAGCGCCCGGAACAGTACCCCTAAAAGCGTAAATAAAAGTTGACACAGAACAATGTAACGGAAAGAATACGCTATCAGGGCGGAGTGGGTTGCGGGCTTGTCTGAGGCAAGAACCCAGAGCCGCCGGGGACGTTAAACCAGGGGACATGAATGAGCGAACACGCGGTAGCGGTCGTGGTTGAAAGGCCGATGCAGCTGCAATTGCGCGAGGTTCCGCTGGTTGCGCCCACCGATAACGACCTGGTCGTAGAGACCTGCTGGTCGGGCATTTCGACCGGCACCGAGAAGTTGCTGTACTCCGGCCGCATGCCGATTTTTCCGGGCATGGGCTACCCGCTGGTGCCGGGCTATGAGTCGGTTGGTCGGGTGGTGCAGGCTGGCCGCAGCACCAACTACGAGATCGGCGAGATGGTGTTCGTACCAGGCGCGGCTTGCTACGGCGAGGTGCGCGGTCTGTTTGGTGGTGCGGCATCGCGGGTGGTGATTCCCGCACTCCGCGCATTGCGGATTTCCGAGGCACTGGGCGAGCGCGGCACCTTGTTGGCGCTGGCGGCGACGGCCTACCACGCATTCTCGGCGCCAACTTCGGCGCAACCGGAATTGATTGTGGGACATGGTGTGTTGGGCCGGATGATGGCGCGCATTGCGGTTGAGAGTGGCGCCAAACCGGTGGTCTGGGAGACCAATCCTGCACGCCGTGAAGGCGCAATTGGCTACAGCGTGGTCGATCCGGATGAAGACACGCGCTCCAACTACCGCTGCATCTGCGATGTCAGCGGCGACCCGCTGATTCTTGATCAGCTCATCGCGCGCGCAGCGCCGAACGCAGAAATTGTGCTGGCTGGTTTTTACGATGAACCGATGAGTTTTTCTTTCCCGCCAGCGTTCATGCGCGAAGTACGCATTCGCGTGGCGGCGCAGTGGAAGCCGGCTGAGCTGATCGCCGTGCGCGATTTGGTGGAATCGCGCCGCCTATCGCTGGAAGGGTTGATCACTCACCGCAGCAACCCGGCGCAAGCCGAAGACGCCTACCGCACTGCTTTCAATGACCCAAGCTGTCTGAAGATGATTCTCGACTGGAGACAAAACCAATGAGCCAGCACAACGAGCAACAGGCAGCACCGGTGCATTTCATGCAGAAAGAGCGTCTGCGTGCCGAGGCCGCAGTTGAGCCGAATCCGGTGCACACCGGCGAGGTAAAAAAAGAGACGCAGATCATCGCGATCTACGGCAAGGGCGGTATCGGCAAGAGCTTCACGCTCTCGAACCTGTCATACATGATGGCGCAGCAGGGCAAAAAAGTTTTGCTGATCGGTTGTGATCCTAAGAGTGATACCACCTCGCTGCTGTTTGGTGGCCGTGCGTGTCCGACCATTATTGAAACCTCATCCAAGAAAAAACTCGCCGGCGAGCCGGTGCAGATCGGCGATGTGTGCTTCAAGCGCGATGGTGTGTATGCAATGGAGCTGGGTGGCCCTGAGGTCGGCCGTGGTTGCGGCGGACGCGGCATCATTCACGGTTTTGAGCTGCTCGAAAAACTCGGCTTCCACGATTGGGGCTTTGATTACGTGCTGCTGGATTTTCTGGGCGATGTAGTGTGCGGTGGCTTTGGTTTGCCGATCGCACGCGATATGTGTCAGAAGGTGATTGTTGTGGGTAGTAATGACCTGCAGTCACTGTATGTCGCCAATAACGTTTGCTCTGCGGTTGAATACTTCCGCAAGCTCGGCGGCAATGTCGGTGTAGCAGGGATGGTAATAAACAAGGATGACGGTACCGGCGAGGCGCAGGCTTTCGCAACACGCGCCGGCATTCCGGTGCTGTCGGCAATTCCGGCCAACGAAGATATTCGCAGAAAGAGCGCCAGCTACGAAATCGTTGGTCGTCCAGAAAGTCCATGGGGCAGTTTGTTCGCGACGCTCGCGCAAAACGTTGCCGATGCGCCGCCCGTTCGGCCCAAGCCACTGTCGCAAGAAGAACTGCTCGGCTTGTTCTCAGCCGATGCGGTGGGTCGCGATGTGGTGCTGCAACCGGCCACCGTGGCTGACATGATGGGGCGCGAGGATATCGTCAAGCCTTCACTCGAAGTGATCTACGACGAGGTCTAAGCCCATGGATCAGCGCGTCATCCCGATCGTCAACAACCCTGCGGCACTCGAGGCCGACGGTGTCGGTTGTCACGCGGGTAAAGAGCAGCTGGAGGCAGCTGCACGCGCCGCCGGTAAAGCCGGTGTGCTGGATCGCTATGCTGCGGATTACCCGAAAGGCCCGCATGATCAGCCGCAGAGTATGTGCCCTGCGTTTGGTTCTTTGCGTGTCGGTTTACGTATGCGTCGTACTGCCACGATATTGTCCGGCTCTGCTTGCTGTGTGTACGGCCTGACCTTTACCTCGCATTTTTATGGCGCTCGCCGCAGTGTGGGCTACGTACCGTTCAACTCGGAGACACTGGTCACCGGCAAGCTGTTTGAAGATATTCGCGATGCGGTGCATGAGCAAGCGAATCCGGATTCGTATGATGCGATCGTCGTGATTAATCTGTGCGTGCCAACCGCATCTGGTGTGCCGCTGCAGATACTGCCGAAAGAAATTAATGGCGTGCGCGTGATTGGTATTGATGTACCGGGCTTTGGTGTGCCAACACATGCTGAGGCAAAAGATGTGCTGTCCGCTGCGATGCTGAAATACGCGCGCGGCGAGATCGCTGCAGGACCTGTGGCCGCTCCGCGTTCCGGCATCAGCGACAAGCCAACCGTCACGTTGTTGGGTGAGATGTTCCCCGCCGATCCGATGATCATCGGCGGCATGCTGGAGATGCTGGGGTTGGCCGCAGGACCAACCATACCCACGCGCGAGTGGCGTGAGCTGTACGCAGCACTCGACTGCGCAGCGGTTGCAGCGATTCATCCGTTCTATACCGCCAGCCTGCGTGAGTTTGAAGCAGCAGGCCGCGGCTCGGTAGGCTCAGCACCGGTCGGTCATGATGGCACCGAGGCCTGGTTACAAGCAATCGGTGATGCGTGCAATGTTGAGCAACGCATGATTGATGCTGCAAAAAATCGCTTTCTGCCGGCGATCAAGGGTGCGCTCTCTGCGACGCGTATTGACGGTCGTATAACGCTCTCCGGCTACGAAGGTTCGGAGTTGTTGGTAGGGCGCTTGTTGGTTGAGAGTGGCGCTGATCTGCGTTATGTGGGTACTGCGTGTCCACAAACTGCCTCGAGCGATGCTGATAAAGCATGGTTGGAAGCCAAGGGCGTGCAGGTACAGTACCGCGCCTCGCTTGAGCAAGACATCGCAGCAGTCAATGAATACAAACCTGATCTTGCGATCGGTACCACGCCTGTGGTGCAAGCGGCGAAGCAGATGTCACTGCCGTCGCTGTATTTCACGAACCTGATTTCTGCGCGTCCGTTGATGGGCGTCGCGGGTGCGGGTTCATTGGCGACCGTGATCAACGCGGCGATAAAAAATCGCACGCGCATGGGTACGATGAAAGAATTTTTTGGTGATGCGGGTGAGGGTGATCGTGCCGGCGTGTGGGAAGACAAACCTGTAGCGCGTCCCGAGTTTCGTGTAGAGACACGACGTCGCCTTGAGAAGGCGGCAAAAAAACGCAAGGCGGAGGAGATGATATGAATATCATCGATCACGATCGCGCGGGCGGCTACTGGGGCGCGGTGTATGTGTTCACCGCGATCAAGGGGTTGCAAGTCATTATTGATGGACCGGTGGGTTGCGAAAACTTGCCAGTGACCTCGGTGCTGCATTACACCGACGCGCTACCACCGCACGAGCTACCGATTGTTGTGACCGGTTTGGCCGAGGAACAACTCGGTCGCGAAGGTACCGAGGGCTCGATGAAGCGCGCCCACGGTGTACTGGATCCGGACCTGCCTGCAGTGGTGGTGACGGGTTCGATTGCTGAAATGATTGGTGGTGGTGTGACACCTGAAGGCACCAGCATCTTGCGCTTCTTGCCACGTACCATCGATGAAGACCAGTGGCAGTGCGCCAACCGCGCCATGCTGTGGCTGTGGCATGAGTATGGTCTGCGCCATGTACCCGAGCGCAAGCCGTTCGATCAGCGTGAGCCGGGTGAGAAACCGCGCGTTAATATCATCGGCCCCAGCTACGGCACCTTCAACATGCCGAGCGATCTGGCCGAGATTCGGCGTTTGATTGAAGGCATTGGCGCTGAAGTGAATATGGTGTTCCCGCTGGGTAGCCACTTGGCGGATGTACAAAAACTGGCCGATGCAGATGTCAACATCTGCATGTATCGCGAGTTTGGTCGTTTGTTATGCGAGGCGCTAGAGCGCCCGTATCTGCAGGCACCGATTGGCTTGCACAGCACGACTAAATTCCTTCGCACACTGGGTGAATTGCTGCATCTCGACCCGGAGCCTTTCATTGAGAAAGAGAAGCACACCACCATCAAGCCGATTTGGGATTTGTGGCGTTCGGTGACGCAAGACTTTTTTGGTACGGCTAGTTTTGCGATCGTGGCCAACGAAACCTATGCGCGCGGTGTGCGGCACTTCCTCGAAGAAGAGATGGGCTTGCCGTGTAACTTTGCAGTAGCGCGTAAACCAGGTGAAAAAACCGATAGCGAAGCTATTCGCCAACTGGTGCACGAGAAGCCGCCACTTGTGATGTACGGCAGCTATAACGAGCGTATGTACTTGGCAGAAGCAGGCTCTGCTTCGCCGATGAAACCCAGCTTCATCACTGCGTCGTTCCCCGGCGCGATTATTCGTCGCCATACCGGCACACCTTTCATGGGGTATTCCGGTGCGACTTATTTGATTCAAGAGTTTTGCAACTGCTTGTTTGACGCGCTGTTCAATATCCTGCCGCTCGGCACCGAGATGGACCGTGTCGATCCGACACCGGTGCGGGCGCAAGCGGCATGGGATGACGCTGCGCGTGAACTACTGAATAAATTAGTCGCCGCTGAACCGGTGCTGGTACAGATTTCAGCGGCTAAACAAATACGTGACCGCGCAGAACGCGACGCTCGTCGCGCAGGTGAGGCGAGCGTCAGTGTTGAGTGCGTTTCCAGAGCAAGAGAGTCATTGCGTATCGGAGAGGCAGCGTGATGCCCGCGTCGCAATTGACGAGCAGGATGTCGTGGCAGTTCGCTGCGGCTGCCCAAGGTTGCGGGGCTTTGCGCACCACTGGCCGCAAGGCCATTTGCAAGGAGCGTTCTCATGGCTGAAAGGAAGAGTATTTCCGGAATGTCTGACGAAGAGGCTCAGGAATTCCATGCGTTTTACATGCAGGGCATGGTGGGGTTTACGGCGGTTGCCGTGATCGCACATGCGCTGGTGTGGGCATGGCGTCCCTGGATCACTTGATCTCGGTTAGCCGTTAACAAAAGGAATCACTATGGCCAACATGCAACTGAACCAGGATCGCGAAAGGACGGTTGAAACCGTCACCCTCAGGATGGTCTTTACGCTGGGTTTTGTCGTCGTACTTGCTATTGCACTGGTCGGCTCGCTGACTGGTATGCCATGGCGTAGCTGGCTACCCGGTGCCGAGAGCTGCAAGTCCCTGTTCGGGGGTGTGCAGGCTGCAGTGTATTCGTTCATGTCACACACACTTTAGGAGATAGGACCATGTGGAGAATATGGCGCCTGTTCGACCCGCTGCGTGCAATGGTAATTCAGGGGGTTTTCTTGTTTGGACTAGCAGCGATGATTCATCTCATCCTGCTATCAACAAACAAGTTCAACTGGTTCGATGGCGCGAAAAGCCCATCGACTGCCCAGAACGCATCCATGCCGAAGTAAAAAATCCACCTCGTGGTGGTGGGCAGGCATGTGGCGCGTTCACATGTCTGTCCTCCCAAGATTAATGCGGGATGACTTTGTGCATCCTTGTTGGAGGGCTCGATCATGGCCATGTTAAGTTTTGAGAAAAAGTACCGGGTTCGCGGGGGTACCCTGGTGGGGGGTGACCTGTTCGACTTCTGGATCGGTCCCTTCTACGTTGGGTTTTTCGGCGTGACTACCATCTTCTTTTCACTCCTGGGTACTGCGCTGATTCTGTGGGGGGCATCGCAAGGGCCGACATGGAACGTGTGGCAGATCAACATCACACCGCCTGATCTTTCTTACGGCCTGCGCATGGCGCCGCTGCTGGAAGGCGGGCTGTGGCAGTTGATCACGGTATGTGCGATCGGCGCGTTTGGCTCGTGGGCGATGCGCGAGGTTGAAATATGTCGCAAGCTCGGGATGGGATACCACGTACCAGCAGCTTTCGGCGTCGCGATTTTGGCCTATGTCACGCTGAATGTTATTCGCCCGGTTCTTATGGGCGCCTGGGGTCATGGTTTTCCCTACGGGATTTTCAGTCATCTCGACTGGGTCTCGAACGTCGGTTACCAGTACCTTCACTTCCACTACAACCCGGCGCACATGCTGGCCATCACATTCTTTTTTACTACGACGTTGGCATTATCAATCCACGGTGGTCTCGTGCTCTCTGCAACAAATCCTGCTGCAGGGAAAACTGTCAAAACACCAGAACATGAAGATACTTATTTCCGGGATCTTATTGGTTACTCAGTGGGAACCTTAGGTATCCACCGTCTTGGTTTATTCCTCGCACTCGCTGCTGTGCTGTTCTCGGCGCTCTGTATTGTCTTGTCAGGACCATTCTGGAGCCGTGGCTGGCCTGAGTGGTGGAGCTGGTGGCTGAACATCCCGATCTGGAATCGCTAAGGAGCGCACGATGGCTGATTATCAAAATCTCTTTACGGCTGTTCAGGTCACTGGGCCGTTGCACGACGGCATAGCACAGCACAAGCCCGCATTATCGCGAAGCGGCAGACCTTTCTTGCAGCATCTAGCTGGTCGACTTGGGAACGCACAAATCGGTCCAATATATCTTGGCGTGCTTGGTACATGGTCGCTGATTTTCGGAACGATTGCCTTTAACATTATGGGGATGAACATGTTGGCCTCAGTCAACTGGGATCCTGTGCAATTCATTCGTCAGTTGTTCTGGTTATCACTGGATCCACCCGCGCCAGGTAATGGCCTGAAATTTGCGCCATTGAATCAGGGTGGTTGGTGGCAAATCGCCGGTTTGTTTCTGACGATTTCAATTTTGCTGTGGTGGGCGAATGTGTACCGCCGCGCACGCGCGTTGCAAATGGGTACGCATATCGCATGGGCGTTTGCTGCGGCGATCTGGTTGTTCCTAGTGCTTGGTCTGTTCCGTCCGGTACTAATGGGTAGCTGGGGTGAAGCAGTACCGTTTGGTATCTTCCCGCACCTTGACTGGACCGCCGCGTTCTCACTGCGCTACGGCAATCTGTTTTACAACCCGTTCCACGCACTATCCATTGCGTTCTTGTACGGCTCCGTGCTGTTGTTTGCCATGCACGGCGGCACAATTCTTGCAGTGGGTCGCTATGGTGGTGAGCGTGAGATTGAGCAAATTATCGATCGCGGAACGGCGACCGAGCGCGCCGCCTTGTTTTGGCGCTGGACCATGGGCTTCAATGCCACAATGGAATCGATTCACCGCTGGGCTTGGTGGTTTGCGGTACTGTGCCCGCTGACGGGCGGTATTGGCATCCTGCTGACAGGTACTGCTGTAGACAACTGGTACCTATGGGCCGTCAAGCATGACTTCGCACCGCCGTATCCGCATGTCTGGGGTGACATCGTCGACCCCGCTACTTTGCAGGGAGCCAAACCATGACTTCACGACTCTCGATAATTAGCATGCTGCTCGCCCTGGGCTGCGCAATGCTTGCGGGTTGCGAGCGACCGCCGATGGACAGTGTGCAACATGGCTTCCGCGGTACCGGCATGGTTGAGGTGTATAACCCTCGTCATTTAGAGACACAAGATGCGCTCAATACCGTTCCGCCTGCACCGCCTCCTCCATCTCCCGATGGCCCGCGTGCAAGCGCGTCTTATCAAAACGTTCAAGTGCTAGGTGATTTGTCTGTTGCACAGTTCGTTGGTTTGATGACTTATATCACTGCTTGGGTCTCACCCAAAGAGGGCTGTGCTTACTGCCATAACGTGCAGAACTTTGCCGAGGACAGCAAGTACACCAAGATCGTTGCACGAAAGATGATCGAGATGACCCGCCACATTAACGGGAACTGGAAAAATCATGTTACCGAGACCGGCGTTACTTGCTACACCTGTCATCGCGGTAATCCGGTGCCGACCAATGTGTGGTTCACCCCGCTCGAGCAAGATAAACGTGCCGACTTCATCGGTGATCTAGCAGGACAAAACACACCTGCACCACTGGCGAATATGTCATCGCTGCCAACCGATGCATTGACACCGTTCCTGTTGGAAGACAAGCCGATTCGCGTCAATGGCCCAACGCCGCTACCCTCGGGGAACCGGCATTCGATCAAGCAGGCCGAGTGGACCTATAGCTTGATGACACATATGGCGACCTCGCTTGGCGTCAATTGCACCTACTGCCATAATACGCGTTCATTTCAAAGCTGGGAAAGCAGCCCACCACAACGCGTGACTGCGTACCACGGTATTCGGATGGCGCGTGATGTAAACAATGAGTACATGGTGCCGTTGACGGAGGTATTTCCCATTGAGCGAAAAGGGCCAGCTGGTGATGTGCTGAAAGTGAATTGCGCGACGTGCCATCAAGGTGCTTACAAACCACTCTACGGCTACCCTATGCTTAAGGATTATCCAGAACTGGCTTCGGTTATTGCTGCCGACAAAAAGTAATTGGATATTTACACGATGGATCCCGGCCTGCGCCGGGGTGAATCTCCAAGGAAGTAAGGCATGGGGCAGCCAAGTACAGAGGCATCCCAGCCCAAGCTGGGCCCCCCGGTTGCCGGACTGAATTCCAGTACTTCAGCTCATCGTGAGCTGATCAGCGTTAGCAATAACGGTGCAATCTCGGGCACCGCGCTGCTCATCCTTGCCAGAGTAAGACCTGCCCACTGGCCCTGGAGTTGGAGCAGGCTGGCATTCTCGCGCTGGTTTCCCGACCAAGCGCCGGGTTTGAAATTCATTAAAACACTCGGTAGCGGACGCGGTGGCGGCTTTGGTCTTGCCCCCAGTGCGTCGTATCAGGGGCTATTCTGCCTATTTGATGACGTAGCGCACGCCGATCAGTTTGTGGCGCATGCCGACATGGTCGATCGCTACCGCCAACGCAGCGATGAGTGCCTCACGATCACATTACAACCCGCCAATGCGCGTGGCTCATGGGATGGCGTGTCATTGCAGTCTGGTTTACCAATTCCATCGCACGCACCGATTGCTGCGTTGACGCGCGCATCGATACGGCCCGGTGCCGCAGCCGCATTTTGGCGCTACGCACCCGCTGCGCAAGCGGGGCTCGCCAGTGCCGCGGGTTGTGAGCTGGCGATTGGTTTGGGTGAAGCGCCACTACTTCGACAAGCGACCTTCAGCTTGTGGGACAACGCGGCAGCAATGGATGCCTATGCACGCACTGGCGCGCATGAAGAAGCCATTCGCGCGGCGTGGCGGCACACATTTTTTTCTGAATCGATGTTTGTACGCTTTGCGCCGCTTTCCATGCGCGGTACATGGAACGGGCGATCGTATGGTTGATCTGCTTGATCAAGATGGCAAACAGGGGATCGACCCTGTCCGTGTTCTGAAAGGCCTTCGCTGCTATGGCTAGCCCCGTCAGCGGACACCGAGTGGTCGTGATCGGCGCGGGCGTCGCCGGCTTGGTATCGGCGTTGCAATTAGCACGACGCGGCTTGCAAGTCACCTTGTTGGAGTCCGCGGCGCAGCCGGGCGGCAAAATGCGACAGCTGATGGTTGATGGCGGCGCGATTGATAGCGGTCCGACGGTTTTCACTATGCGCTGGGTATTTGAGCAGGTGTATGGCTCGGTTGGCGCCTCACTCGACGATGAGCTGCAGCTCACATCGCTACCGGTGCTGGCCCGTCATGCATGGGACACCGAGCAGCGTATGGATTTATTTGCCGACCCGGCACAATCGCGCGACGCCATCGCGCGGCTGGCGGGCCCCGCCGAGGGAACGCGCTTCATGCGATTTTGTCAGCAGGCGCGTGAGGTCTATGACACGCTCGAAGGGCCGTTCATACGCTCGCAATCGCCAACGCTGCGTAGCATGATGGGCGATCTCGGTTTACGTGGTTTGGCGGTATTGGCCTCGCTCGGCCCCATGAGTAATTTATGGGATGCACTGCGTGAGCATTTTCATGATGAGCGTCTCAGGCAGCTATTTGCGCGCTATGCAACCTATTGCGGCTCTTCGCCATGGCGTGCGCCAGCGACCCTAATGCTGGTGACTCAAGTTGAGCTTGATGGTGTGTGGTCAGTGCAGGCCGGTATGCATGCGTTGGCGCAGTCACTCGCAAAACTCGGTGAGCGACTTGGCGTACATGCACGCTACGGCTGTCGTGTAGCTGAGATTGGTATGCAGAGTGGCCGAGTTAGTCATGTGCGGCTGGACAATGGCGAGCAGCTTGCTGCCGACAGCGTGGTGTTCAACGGCGATATCTCGGCGCTGGGGCAAGGTCTGTTGGGTGATGCGGTTAAACGCGTCGCCCCACCCACAGCGGGCTCGAAGCGATCTCTGTCGGCACTGACCTGGAGCGTTCACGCTGAGACCGAAGGCTTTGCGCTCGACCGCCACAATGTTTTTTTTCAGCCGGATTATAAAAACGAGTTCAGCGATATTTTTGATCGTGGCAGATTACCTGCAACGCCGACGGTGTATGTCTGCGCGCAGGATCGCGGTATCCATCAGCAGCCGGTCGAGCGTGATCGCTTGTTAGTGCTGGTCAACGCGCCCGCAATCGCGCGGCGCAATCTCACCGAGTCGGAGATCGACGCATGCGAAACCCATTCTTTTTCTCTGCTGGCCCGTTACGGGCTCAACATTCGTCGCACGGATCAGAACACGGTGCGCACCACCCCAGCGGATTTCGAGCGGATATTTCCGGCCAGCGCGGGGGCGCTGTATGGCATGGCGACACACGGCTGGATGTCGGCGTTCGCGCGCCACGGCGCAGCGAGCAAGATACCGGGGTTGTACCTGGCGGGTGGCAGCGTGCATCCGGGGCCGGGCGTACCGATGGCGGCGATGTCAGGGCTACTGGCGGCCGCGACCTTGATGGATCACCTCGATTCGATCAGCCCCTCGCGCCGGGTGCGTATCTCTGGTGGTACGTCGACGCGCTCTCCGACTGTGGCAACTACGGTCTAACGATTATCGCCTTCGTTGGCAGTGTTTTTTCTCCGTATTACCGCAACGCGTTCAAGCGTGGAGAAGGCGATCCGGAAAATCATGTCGCGATCAATGTGGCGCTGTATGGTGCCAAGCAACGCTGGACCATGACCGAACGCAGCCAACACAGCATGCAGCGTGATGTGCAGAGTTTTCGTGTGGGGCCGAGTGACTTGCAATGGAATGGTAATGCGCTCGAGATCAATATCCGAGAGATCGGTATGCCCATACCTCTGCCGGTGCGCGGCAAAGTTCGCGTGTATCCGGACGCGTTGTCACGGTTTGGTACCGCACTTGATAGCGGCGGTCTGCACCGATGGGGGCCGATTGCGGCGTGTGCACGTGTCGAGGCTGAGTTCACACGCCCGGCACTTCGTTGGAAAGGCCATGGCTATCTCGACTCGAACGAAGGCGATGAGCCGATTGACGGACCGTTCCGGGAATGGGACTGGTCGCGCGCTACCTTGGCCGATGGCTCTACGGCGGTGATTTATGACGTGCAGCCAAAGCAGGGCGCTGATCGTGTGATTGCGCAGCGATTTTTTGCGGATGGTCGGGTCGAGCCATTCGAGCCGCCACCCCGACAAACACTACCCAAAACCGCTTGGCGAATTGATCGCCGGCTGCGCTCAGATGATGGTGTACCGGTCAGCGTGATCGAGCAACTGGAAGATACGCCTTTTTATCAGCGCGCAGTGCTGGCTAGTGGCTTGTTTGGACAGCGCGTGATTAGCGTGCATGAAACACTTAACGTACCGCGGCTGGTGTCGCCGATCGTGCAAAAGATGCTGCCGTTTCGGATGCCGCGGCTGCGGTAACACCTCAGTATCGCTGGCAAAGACCAGCTTACTTCGCATCTACCAGTCCCTTGGATTTGGTCTGGCCTATACGATACTGACCGATGGATTTTTCCGGGTGCTTGTCGGATCGGAATCGAAATAGGCCGAGGTTGGCTGATGGCGTTGAGCATCGAGACTTTCAAACAAAGAACTTGTAAGCGACCCAGCCCAGGTTCAACAAGGCCAAAGCAATCAGAGTGTTGATGGTGAAGATCATACCCAGCACCCGGTTACGGAAATTAGGCGGTGATTCGTTGATGCCCTTGGCATGAATCAGTCGTCCGGTCGTAAGGGTGATCCCGGGAATACACACCAGCCACCACGGTGCGCCATTCAGCTCAAGGCAAGCGATCAAAATAAGTCCAAACGCAACATATTCAGCGAAGTTGCCCTGAGCTCGAATAGCTCTTTCAAGTTCCTCATTGCCGCCACTCCCTAGGCCCACGCGGTTTGCCCGCCTCAACTTTATAACTGCAAAGGACAAGCGGATGAAAATCAGTGTTAAAACTGATGCAAGCAGGGGGGTGACAATGAGCATCGGGTTTCCATCAAATGATTTTCTGGATGATACCTAACTGGGGTGAGTCCATCCCTTAGTCCATGCCATCGCTCTCTAATTGTAGTTGTCACAAGACAGAGCCCGAAACGAAAAAAGCCCGAACGTTTCTAGTTGCCAAGGGCGGAATTGGAATAAGCTAGATTCCAAGTCACCACTTTAAGGTCCTGTTACTTTTGGCAAGGGGCTCGGCCATAGAATCTTTAATTGACTCGCGCGTGCCGGGTACTGATAAAAGATAAAGCGTTTCCTGAATGGCGCTCCAATCTTCTTCGGAAACTATAACGGCATTGGCTCGTTTGCCTGATATCAGCACAGGCTTATGTGACTCTGCCGCCTGATCAATCCAACGGTACAGGCTGGCACGGGCTTCACTTGCGGTTAATGTCATCATGATCGGGCCCCTTTTCGAAAGGGTGCGCAAAAACGTACGTTTTGTCCATTCATTTTCAAACCGTCGTGAATTTTTGCGCGGGTACAGGGAAGCGATCTAGCTCGCCTGGGCAGACTAAAGATAACTATTTGCCCGAGCTGATCCGGCACTCAACATCAAAAAAACTAGCGCTGCTGTGTGCCTACATACTTGGCAAAGTTATCCAGAATGGCTTGCCACCCATCGCGCTGCTGCTCCTCGGTATGAGTAGTTTCAGGATCAAACGTCACTTTGACCAAAACACCATCCGAGACTTCATTAAATTCGACGGAGGCGTGCCGTTCTCCGAACGAGTACTCAAGAGGCTGCTGAGGAATGAGATTCGTATATTCGCCGGCAAAGTCAAAACTAAACGACCCGTCTTTCGCTTCCATTCTTGAACAGAATTTACCGCCCAATCTCAGGTCAACCTCGGCGGACGTTGTATGCCAATCGGAAGAAGCGGCATTCCAGACTTTGATGTCATCTGGCGTGGTGCAGGCATGCCATACCTCTGCTAAAGAAGCAGCAACGATTGTAGAGAAGGTGATTTTCATGGATCGGCTTTGAAAGAGTGGCTCGTTATCAGTACGTCAAAGCCAAATTATAGTCGTGGGCCGTAGCAAAAAGACACGAAGAAATTCTTGCAAAAGAAAGGGACAACCACTTTGTTTTGAAAGAAAGGGACAAAGAAAGGCATCGAAAGGGACAACCACTTTGCATAGAAAGAAAGGGACAACCACTTTGCATAGCAAAGAAAGGGACAACCACTTTGCATAGGGTGCAACCCGATACCGATATACTAGGTTACATTGATAAAGTAACTTAATTCAGGTGGGCGCGATGGGCGTGGTTGTACGTAACTTCGCAAAGCAAGACAAGACCGGCCTATGGATCTTCCCTGAAAAGACGGAGGACATAGCTGCCATCTTGGCATTTACGGTGGATCCAACGTCATCGAATCAAGAGCTCTCTCTGAGTTCTGTGGTGCGAGATGTGCCATTTCGTACAGTGTTTCGGGGCCAGTTTGACGCCTTGACCCCAAATCAAACTTTGTCAGATTTCTTGGCGGTTAACCAAAACGCCACTGTTTCAAGCCTGCAGCTGTACCGTGATGGAAGCCTTTGGCAGGACCACCTATTTGACGCTGGCACGAAGATAGTGACTGTCTTCCCAAGCATCATTAGCAGCGATCAAGCCCGTACTTTTGCCTCCGACGACGTCTTTCAAGGCTCGCTGCAGTTCGCAGACTACGTGAACGGCTATGCGGGCAACGATAGGATGTCTGGTTTCGGTGCGACGCCAACCGGTCGCGATATTTTCTTTGGTGGCGACGGTGTTGATACTGCGGTGTTTCCCGGTGCTCGCTCGGAATACGTTGTAAGTGCTTCAAACAGTATTTGGAATCCGGTACTGGAAACCGGCAATCTGAGCGGGTACAGGGTCACCAATAAAGCTAATCCTTGGTTCGACCTGTATCAGGTAGAGCGCCTTCAGTTTTCTGATTTTTCAGTTGCGCTTGATTCGCAGGGCAGCGCGGGTCAGGCTTTTAGAATCTACCGAGCTGCGTTTGACCGTACACCCGATACCATTGGGCTCGGGTATTGGATTGCGCAGATGGATAAGGGCATGGGCGTGGTTGAAGTTGCTGCGCGCTTCATCGACTCTAAAGAGTTCCGAGAGCTTTATGGGGCGAACGCCAGCAGCGCTGACTTCCTTGCCAAGGTGTACAGCAACATACTCGACCGCACCCCCGACTCGGTGGGGCTTTCGTGGTGGGTTAACGAGATGACCATCAACCCAGCCAAGACTTGGCAGAAGGTACTGGCGGATTTTTCTGAGTCCGCTGAGAACCAATCCAATGTGGCCTCGCTCATTGCCAACGGTATTGACTACACCCCCTGGGGATAAAACGTAACCATCCAAAGCTTTGGACACAGGATGCACACTTTGAAGGCATTGCCAGCGTGTGTTTTATTCGAAAAGCAGGTGTGGAATCTTCAATCTGAGCTGGCAATCAATATCTAAAAAACTAGCGCGGCTGTTCATGGGCAGCTTCCTTATGGCACGCTGATGAACGACCACTCAAGCCTCTACGGCTAATGGCGCCCCTGCGGCAACGATAGCCGCTCGAACAAATCAATCAGCCACTCACAGCGTTCGTCGAAGCTGCGTTTCGGGAACGGGCGGCCGTGTGGGTTACCGGCGTTGAGCGCGCAAGCCTCTGCGAGGTAGCTAATTGACGCCAATGGCGGCGTAGTGTCACAGCGCGGCGGCATTTGCGCGCGGATTTTTGCAATACATAACAAGGTGATCTTGCGGGCGCTACCCACCACGGCGCGTTGGTTTACCGAATCCATCGCATTGCCAGCGATCTCGCTACCGATCTCGGCGTAGATGGTGGCTGCTGCGAGGATGGCACCACGACAGTCGCGCGGTAGCGCAGAAATACCCGTTGCGCCTCGCTGATACAAACGATCTGCCTCTGCCAACAAGCGAGAAACCACGCGCGCTAATGACTCATTGAATACCGGTGTGCGTAGCCATGCATCCGGATTAAGGCCTTCCTCGCGCATCCAGGCGCGTGGTAGATAGAGCCGACCGTTGCGAGCGTCTTCACCGACATCACGCGCGATATTTGTCAGCTGCATGGCATTACCTAACTCACATGCACGTGCTAATGCATGCGGATCACGAACGCCCATCACCATCGCCATCATGGCGCCCACACTGCCGGCAACGCGTGCGCAGTAGTGGTGCAGATCATCCAGCGTTTCATAGATGCGCCCTTCGGCATCCCACGCAAAGCCTTCGATCAATGCCTCGGGCAAGGTGCGCGGCAATCCGTAGCGATGCACCACCATCGCCATGGCGCGGTCTTCAATTATGTCACCGGGCTCGCCGGCATAGATCGCATCGAGTCTTGCGCGCAACTGTGCGACAACGCCTTCCTCGGGCGCGCTATCGACCGCGTCATCCGCAACCCGGCAGAAGGCATACAGCGCAATGGATGGAATGCGAACGCGCTCGGGTAATAAGCTACTGGCCGCAAAAAAAGATTTCGAGCCACCGCGCATTAACTCTTCGCAGGCGGCAAGGTCGATAGTTTTGGCGGCGCTAGGCATCGGGCACCACTGACGCCATGGCGCGTGCTGACATCAGTACACCGGGTACGCCCGCGCCCGGGTGCGTACTGGCACCGACCATGTAAAGGTTTTTAACATCTTCGCTACGATTATGCGGGCGGAACCATGCGCTCTGTAACAGCCGTGGTTCCATCCCAAACGCTGCGCCTTTGTGCGACCACAGACGATCATGAAAGTCCTGCGGGGTCATGAGTTTGCTGGTGACGATATGCCGGCCAAGCCCAGGCATGACGGTGGACTCGAGATGGCTCTGAATTCGTAGTCGATACGACTCGGCTTGTGCCTGCCAGTCAGTGCCACTATCCAGATGCGGCACGGGTGCGAGCACATAAAAGGCATCGCAGCCAGTTGGTGCGACTGAAGGATCCGAGGCGCTGGGTCGATGCAGATACAAACTGAAATCGTTGGCCAACTTGTGTTTCAAGAACATGTCGTCCAGCAGACCTTTGTAGCGTGGTCCGAGCATGATCATGTGGTGCGGCACATCGTCCCATGTGCGGTTGGTGCCGAAATACCAGACGAATAAACTCATCGAGTAGCGTCGCGTCTCGATGCGCCTGTCAGTCCAATGAGCACGGTGCTCAGGATCCACCAGATGTTTATAGGTCCAGGCGGCGTCACCATTCGAGACCACAATATCCGCACGCAGTTGATCGCCGTTAGCCAGTGTGACCCCGATAGCGCGGCCTTGCGTGATGTTGATACGCGTAACCGGTGCGTTATAGCGAAGGCTGACACCACGCTCTTGTAGCAGCTTCACCATGCCACGAATCAGCGCGCCGGTACCGCCCATCGCCCAATGCACCCCCCAGCGCCGCTCCAGGGTATTAATCAGGCTGTAAACGCGCGTAACTGAGTAGGGATTGCCGCCAATGAGCAACGGATGAAAACTAAACACGATTCTGAGCTTCGGGTCGCGCAGATAACTGGCTACCATCGAGTACAGCGTTTGCCAGGCCTTTAGTTTGATCATGCTGGGCATGGCCGCCAGCAAATCAGAAAAACTATCGAATGCTTTATGTCCCAGCTCTTCAAAGCCGAGCTTGCAGGCTAAGTCAGCCGCTTCAACGAAACGATCATAGCCAGCCAGGTCATCAGGGTTGAAACGTGCAATCTCGCGCCGCATGGTCGCTTCATCGCCGCTGTAATCGAAATACGTGCCATCATCAAACCGCAGCCGGTAAAACGGCTCGATGGGTTTGAGGGTGATGTCGTCCGAGAGTTTTTTACCACATAGCGCCCATAGCTCTTCGAGCAATTGCGGCGCGGTGATAATCGTTGGGCCGGCATCGAAGGTAAAGCCATCTTGCCGATGTACATAGGCACGACCGCCGGGGGCGTCGAGTTTTTCAAGGACTTGTACTTGGTAGCCCTTGCAAGAGAGGCGAATTGCAGCGGCGAGCCCGCCGAAGCCGCTGCCGATCACAAGCGCGGTCGGCGCGGTCATAGCGTCACCCCAGCAATCGTGCGAATACGCCGACGTTACTTGAGCCGAAGGACTCGAGCGCAATCTTGGTGCCAGTCGCGGGGTCGTGCAGGGTCAGGCGACCATCTGCATGAAGAATCAATTCAAACGGCTCGGTAGCGCCTACGCCGTTTACTCTGCGCTGGCGCGCCATGGCGCGCAAGGTGCCGCGCAAGAAACCTTGTTCGCCTTCGAAACGCTGCACCAGCTCGCCATTACTCGCATCAATCGCAGCGACTGAACCATCGGGCTGATCAATGAATCTTAGCTGACGAATTTTTCTGGCGGGCTCTGCAGTAGCTTCTTGTGCAGGGCCTTGTAGACGGGAGACGCCGATGGTGACAAAGGTGCCTATCAGCAGTAGCGCCACCGCGATTGCCGGGAAACGACTGCTGCGTCGTTCAGGCGCTGCTTGCGGTGGCAGGGACTCCATTTTCATCGCGCAATCGCCGCCTTAGGCATACGCACAGGAATTGGCTCACGCGTATCTGCGCCCCCCAGCTCTGATTGCCGCGCGATCCATGCCGCATGCAGCAGATCACCCGCCGTACCGACATCACGCAGGCAGCGTAGTGCAGGCTGAGTTTTTGAGACATGCCAGGCTCGGGCATGCGGCCAAAGATGGAGGTACGCAATACGATCCGACCCTTTAAGCTCGAGCGCGATATCACCGCTGCCGTCATCGTTGGGTTTAATGTGTGCTGCTGCAATCCAACGTAAGGGTAGATTGAAGCTGATCGTCAGCACAATACCGATGCGCATCACGATGCGGCGATTGGTCAATGTGTAGAGCGTCGTCTCGGCCGACATCCACGCCGTGAACGCCAGCAGGCCGAGAGCAATCACTGCCATTAACGAAGACCACAGTAGCGGCATCAGGTTGTCGCGCAAGCTGTCGGTGGTGTCCCATATCAGCACCGCTTGCAAGCCCAGCATCAACACAAAGTACAGCGCTACCCGCTTGAGATGAAACGCTTCCAGTGCCAGGCGTTTCCAGTCAGGTGTGCCTTGCCACAGCACCCGCTCACCGACGGGGAGCGGTTCGGGAAGGCCGGGCGCTGCCTCCAGCTCGTGTTCAGGATAGATTTGCATGGTTTCGTTGAATGCTGGTCAATGTTGGCTCGGTTAGAACAGCGGCTCTTGCCGTTCCGGTGTGGCGTACAAAGTACCGGCACCGTAATACGCGCAGATTTTTTCTTCTTCGAGCATAGTGACTTGGTCAGTCTCTTTATGACCAGGCACATCAGCAAACTGATGCGCAAGAATCGCGTAGACCTTCACGCCATCATGCGTGATGCGTGCAAACGGTACAGGCAGCAGCACGTTACGTGCGCCATCGCTGAGACGCACCTCGATATAGCGGAACAGCATCTCGGAACGATCAAGCCACAGGTCTTGCACGGTACCGGCCACCTCATCATCTGCGCCCCACACCGGCATGCCGCGCGGGTCGGGGTCTTGCTCGGCAACGCCGTGCTCAGGGTTGGCACGTAGCGGCGAAATTTTAGGTTCACCGAATGGCGTCATGTCCGGATGATCAGCACGCTGATTCCACGAACCCGGGCCAACACCTGCAAGCAGAGGATTGCCGATCGGCTCGATCGGTGCGCCGATGAATCGATGGCGTGGCTGCGCTTGCAAGAACTCAGGCTCTTTCAGCGGGTAGGGCATGACCACTTCCTCGCCGCTTTCGAGCAGATAGGTCTTGGGAGAGGGGATGGGCGGCCAGCCTTCCATCTGCGTGTCGCGGCCGTTGATCGGCTCGAGCGGATAACCATCGCGATGATTCTCTTGCAGCAGGTAATAGATCAAGCCGAAAAAGAAAATCCAGAACATGTACAACACGATCTGGGCGAAGTCGACGTACTGCGTAATCGCGCCTGTTTCCATGGTGCGCCTCCAACAATGAGTCGTCATGATGACGACGGGTGTGAAACTCTCTAGCCCGGAAATTCAGCTAGTCCAAATTTACGTGGTTGCGCTGCCTGCTCGTGGCGCACGCGCTTGGCCAATGGCCCGATCGCGATTAGCACCGCAAACAGCAAATACATTTCAAGGTGATACACAAAGCTATAACCCGTTACCGGTGAGATCAGGCTTTCGCCCAACCAACCGCTGCTGGCGAATGAGCCGATCACATCTTTGATCACGCCGCCCAGCGCCACCGAGGCACCTGCTGCAGTGGCTTGAACCGCACCCCAGGCGCCGAGCGCCATGCCGGCTGAGTCACCGATTTGCAAATCCATCGCCATGGTCAGCGTGCCGACCGCGAACAAACCACCACCCGCGCCGATCAGAAACGCGCCGCAGCGAAATAAATTTGGCGCGTCCAGTGGCGCAGAAAAAATCACCATCGCAAACGCAGGCATGCCTAGCAGGGCGCCAAGAGCAGCGATACGACCTGCGTCTAATCCGCTTGCCAGTAAGCGCGCCGCTATTCCAAACGCTAACAGCGCGCCGGCGGCGCTGATGGCAGTGAGTGAGCTGGTGGCGCCAACCCCAAGCTGCAGAATCTCCCCGCCATAGGGCTCGAGGATGATGTCCTGCATGTTGAAGGCGCAGGTACCCAACCCGACGGTCCACAAGAACCGTTTTACGCCCGGACGCACCGCATAGCTGCGCCAATGGCTGGAAAAATTTTCTTCGTTGCGCGGTTGACGGGCGCGGTCACGGTTCAGCGCTTCCTGCTTCCACAGCGCATTCAGGTTCAGCATCACGACCAGCACTGCCGAGCCTTGCACCGTCTGAATCAACCGCAAGGGGCTGAAATCTGCCAGTAACCAACCAAACAAAGTACCGCTACCCACCAAGCCCAGCAGCAGCATGGTGTACATCAGCGCGACTACGCGAGGTCTTGTCTCTGGCGTTGCCAGATCGGTTGCCAAGGCAAGGCCAGCGGTTTGTGTGACCTGCATACCCATACCGACCAATAAAAACGCGAGGCCAGCACCAATCCTGCTGACCCATAGCATGCCGGGCTGCGGATCGGAGAGCGCCAGCAGTCCAAACGGCATGATCGCCAGCCCGCCGAATAGCAGTAGACTTCCGATCCACAGGTAGGGCAGTCGCCTGAGGCCAAGCGCCGAGCGATGTGTGTCTGAGCGAAACCCGATTAACGCCCGCAGCGGCGCGAACACCAATGGCAGAGCCACCGACAACGCCACCCACCAAGCGGGAACGCCCAGCTCAATAATCATGACGCGGTTGAGCGTGCCGACCAGCAGCGCGGTTGCCAGGCCAATCGAGAACTGGAATAGCGACAGACGCAGCAGCCTGGAGAGTGGGAGATCGGGTGAAGCGGCATCGGCGAACGGCATCCAGCGCGCGTCCATAGTCGCGGTCAGTTGGCGCACGATGTTTTGCAGTTTTCTCATGGCAGGCGCAGTCGGACTTGCCGAGATGGCAAGCCTTTGGCTGATGAGAACACTGTAGTAGGCGCACCAGACTGTGTCAATAAATAATTACAGTATTTTTGTAATCTTTAGTTGACTCGGGCTTCCGCATCGTCCATGCTGTGGACGTGCCTGCAATGGGCACGTTTGTAGTAAACAGTGCCACTCCTCTGGGGGCGTCCGCGAAAATCGGGCGCCCCGTTTTTTCCGGCAGAGGTGCCGAACGCCTAGGGAGCCACCGAACGTCTCCCTAGGCGCTTAGGATAGGCGCAATGCCAATCACCTCCAGGACATCACATTCGCTGCGGTTCAAGCGATTCGCTTTTCGCAGTTTCATCGATAGAGAGAGCGATCTCGACCATCGTCTGCTCGAACTTGGGTAAGTTAGGCGACTGTCGAAGGATGTGTTCGGTCAGATATACACCCGGATCACCGATATGGTTGCTACCGACCAGACCTCCTGTCGAAGGGAAGAACGCAGTACAGAAAATCCTTGCAATCTCACCCGATGCGATCGCCCGGTTACGCGCTAGTCTGTCTTCGATCAGCTTAATAGTGCTGTCGTACTGGGTCTCAAAGGTGGTGGCTGAGAGGTCAACAGCCCTGGAAAGGCTGGTCGACCCGCCGACCAGGCCAATTATCTGACGAATGTTATGGTTATGCTCCAGAAGATCGGCCAATAACGTTAATCTCATCAGGCTGGTTTCAGAGTCTTCCTCGCATCCAGGAATAGTCAATTGCTCGATGCTCGGATGTTGCTTTAACACGCTGACCATTGCCGGCACGCTATTCATCGGATCCCAAGAAAAGAAATGCCCCAGTGATAACGACTTTAATGAAGCGTTTCTAGATAGACCGTCAGAAAACGAGCTAAGTCTTTGCGTGTGACTTGACGCGGGTTCTTGGCCAGTTTGTGCAAACCAATCGTCACAAGAAAAACTTTTCAGTGTGCTTGAATATTCAATCAACTTACTGAACTCGTGGCAGGTTTCCAGCGACTTGAAGTGCCAATTTGAGAAGCTGATGTCAGACAACTGCTGACATTTTCGAAGCGCTTGAAAAATTTCGGCGGATTTTTGCTCGGAAAATCGGGGTCCTTTCAAACAAATCGACTGAAGCTGTGTGCAGCGCCGGATCATGTCACAAAGGCTATCGCCGATCGTATCAGTTGTGTTGGGTCGAAAATTAAAGTTGATCGCTTTTAGATTTCCAATTTTGCCAATGGCGTCAAGTATCTTTGGAGAAAAAACATCATCAATACCAAGAATATTGAATTTTTCCAGCTGGTGATTTTTCTTGATCAAGTCGATGATTGAATCGGCTTTATCTTCAAAAAAAGTGGGTAAGCC
>VGHX01000027.1 GCA_016868055.1 Betaproteobacteria bacterium | reverse complement strand
ATTCCCATCACGCAGATGTGTGAGAAAGGCCGGATGGATTGGAGTCAATTGCCTGATGGATCAGGCAAACGACTCGAATACCCAGCGCCGGTGCTCGAGATTATGCCTGGCGATCACAAACATTAAAGACACCGGAAAGACAACGGAAAGGGTTTGGTACTGTCTCTGAAGGTGACTGTGGCGCGTTAGCGCGCCGCAGCTTCAGTCAAACACCGGCGACTCCACCCCCAGTACTTTGTGCAGCTTGGGCGAGGTGGTGGTGTACTGCATATGGATTTTCTTGTCCGGGAAAATATACGGCGCAGCACCAAAGGCGGCGAGTGCGGCCTCGTGGAAGCCCGACAGAATGAGTTTTTTCTTGCCGGGGTAGGTGTTGATATCGCCCACCGCGAAGATACCGGACACATTGGTCTCAAACTTCTCGGTATCGACGACTAATTGCTTGCGCTCGATATCGAGACCCCACTCGGCGATCGGGCCGAGCTTGGGTGATAGTCCGAAGAACACCAACAAGTCGTCAAGTGGCAAACGGCGGGTAACGCCATCTGCGCCGGTCACTTTGATTTCGGTGAGTGTATCGTTAGCTTCCTCGAAGCCGGTGACTTGGCCAACCAGCAGTTGCATTTCGAGTTGGTCGCACAGGTCGCGCATTTTGGCGACCGAGGCAGGCGCTGCACGGAATTCTTCGCGCCGATGGATGAGGATGACGGACTCCGCTTTGCCATGTAAATTCAACGCCCAGTCGAGCGCGGAATCACCGCCACCGCAGATCACGATATTGCGACCTTCAAAGCGAGCCGGGTCTTTGACACGATAGAACAATTGCTTGTTGTCGAATTTCTCGATGCCATCGACCTTGATGGTGCGCGGCTGGAATGAGCCAACACCCGCAGCAATGAAAATGGTTTTGGTGATGAACCGCGTACCCGTCGATGTCTCAAGATCAAATCGGCCATCATCACGCTTTTGAACCAGTGTGACTTCCTGACCGAGGTGGAAGGTAGCGCCGAACGGTGCGATTTGTTTAAGGAGGCTGTCGGTGAGCTCCTGGCCGGTACACATAGGTACCGCAGGAATATCGTAAATCGGCTTATCCGGGTACAGCTCGACGCACTGCCCGCCCACAGCGGCCAGCGAGTCAATCACATGTGCCTTAATTTCTAACAGGCCGAGCTCGAAAACTTGAAACAAGCCGACCGGTCCTGCGCCGACGATTACGGCATCGGTTTCAATAGGGGTAGTAACAAAAGTATTCATGGAAGTTAGGAGTCACGTACGAGCCACATCGGGTCCGTGTGCTGTGCGGCGGTGTAACGAACACCGACGCGTTGAAGGTCGAACGGATTAGCGCTCGAGGTACTGAAATTTTTCTTTCACGTCTTTCCAGTCGTCCGCGTCTGCGAGCGCGCCTTTGGATTTGGTGATGGAAGGCCATTTGCGTGACAGTTCAACATTCAGCTTGATGTACTGCTGCTGGTCAGCCGGAACGTCTTCCTCGGCAAAAATCGCGTTGACCGGACACTCGGCCACACATACCGCGCAGTCGATGCACTCGTCGGGTTCAATCGTGAGAAAGTTCGGGCCCTCGCGGAAGCAATCGACGGGGCAGACATCAACACAATCAGTGTAGCGACAGCGGATGCAGGATTCGGTTACAACGTGGGTCATGAGGCGCGTCCTATCGGGTTGTCGTGCGCATTTCGCAAAGCCTTGTATTTTAAGGCAAATAGACTGTACCTACCAAGCGGCCTCAGACATTTTCCAAATATGTAAATACCCTCACCGCTTATGCGGTGAAACAGCACCACCATTTTTTGGCAACAAAGTCGTGAATATTTTGCCAAGCCGTGCTGAATTCTAATCATGCCGCTTAGCGCGGGGCGTTCGTCAAGGGTCGGCCCGGCGCGATAGAATCGGCTACCTTTCAGAGGGGAAAATATGGACACATCAGCGGCGCGTGCTGCGATTTTTCAGCGGATTCGGCAGGCGCAGGGTCGGCCTGAGCAGGTATCGGACGCCGAACGCCAGCAGGTGGCGCAGTACCTCGCAGAGTCTAATCCAGGCCCCAAGCCGGCGATTGGATCCGACTTGGTCGGCCGATTTTGTCAGCAGGCTGAGCGCACCTCGCAAACCCTGGACCGGGTCAGCCATATCAGGCAGGTGCCGGCGGCGGTAGCGCGTTATCTCGACCAGCATGGCATTAGTCGGCAGGCGATTGCTTGGCGCACGCTGCAGGATTTGCCGTGGCAAGACAGCGCGATAGCAGTCGAATTTCGCAAGCCCATCAACGAAGATCTGGTTGGTATTACCGGCTGTTTCTGCGCGATTGCCGAGACGGGTACTTTGCTGCTGCTGTCCGGCCCCGATACTTTTTCATCAGCGGCGCTGTTACCGGAGACGCATATCGCACTACTGCCGGTGACTCGAATCGTCGGCGCTATGGAAGATGCATTTGCGCTCGCCAAATCTGAACGTGGCGAGTTACCGCGCGCGACTAATTTCATCTCCGGGCCATCGCGCACCGGTGATATTGAGCAGACCATCGTGCTGGGCGCTCATGGACCGTACCGCGTGCACGTCATCCTGATCGACGACTGAGGTCTCAAAGCAGTAGCGAAGAGATTGCGATGGCGCGTTAGATGTTCATCAGTAGCAGTAGTTAACCCATACTGAATCATGGCATTTGGCATCATTATTATTGGCGATGAAATCCTTTCCGGTCGTCGCAGCGATAAGCATCTGGCAAAAATCATTGAGCTTCTTGGCGAGCGTGGCCTGACAATGAGCTGGGCTGAGTATGTCGGTGATGATCCGGCACGTATTACCGCCACGCTGCGACGTACTTTGGCCACCGATGACATCGTATTTTGTTGCGGCGGTATTGGCGCGACGCCTGATGACCATACCCGTTTGTGTGCTGCCAATGCGATCGGGGCACCACTGGTTCTGCATCCTGAAGCAAAGGCGTTGATTCAGCAGCGCATCATCGAGATGGCTGAGAAAGATCCGATCAAAGCTGATCTCGGCTCTGCCGAAAATCAGCACCGTCTGAAAATGGGTGAGTTTCCGTTGGGCGCGGATATTGTCCCGAACGCATTTAACAAGATTCCCGGCTTTGCCTTGAACGGCCCGCAAGGAGGCAGACACTACTTTGTCCCCGGCTTTCCCGTCATGGCCGAGCCGATGATGAAGTGGGCGCTGGATACCCATCATTCACACCTGTTCCACGCGGTGAAGCACCTTGAAAAAGCGGTGATCGTCATCGACGGAATTGAATCAGCGCTTACGCCTCTGATGGAATCGATCGAAACAGAATTTGCAGGCGTAAAGGTATTCAGCCTTCCCAGTGTCGCTGAAAATGGTCGGCGCCGACATATAGAGCTTGGGGTCAAGGGCGAACCGGCCGGTGTCGAGCTTGCCTACGCGCGCATGCTGCAAGGCTTGGATGCGTTGAAACAGCAGTACACCGTTGACTAGACAGTCTGTATTGCGTGGACGCTTTCTATAGCGATTGCTTCGTGCTTCCCTTGCCACCGGGTCATCGATTCCCGATGGCGAAATACCGAATGCTGCGTGATCAGGCGGTGGCACAAATTCCCGGTTTGCGCTGTCATGAGGCGCCCACGACGAGTGATGGCGTGCTCGCGCTGGCGCATCATCCTCACTACATTCATCGCGTAAGCAGTGGTGCTTTATCAGCAGAAGAGCAGCGCGCGATAGGGTTTCCATGGTCGGAGGCAATGGTCGAGCGCTCACGCCGCTCATCAGGCGCCACCATCGCCGCATGCCGCGCCGCTCTGCAGAGTGGCGTGTCGGTGAATCTGGCGGGCGGCACGCATCATGCGCATGCTGATCGCGGACAAGGGTTTTGCGTGTTTAATGATGCGGCCATTGCGGCACGACTGATGCAAGCCGAGCGGCGCGTGACACGAGTTGTGATTATTGATCTGGATGTGCATCAGGGGGATGGCACAGCATCTATTCTGGCTAATGATGATTCGATCTTCACTTTGTCGCTGCACGCACAGAATAACTACCCGTTTGACAAGTCGCGCAGCGACTTGGATATCGCGCTGCCGGATGGCACGGATGACCGCCACTATTTGCAGCAACTTGATCATGCGCTACGCATGTTGTTCGATCGCTTCGATCCCCAACTGATCATCTATTTGGCCGGTGCAGATCCGTTTGAAGGCGATCGCCTCGGTCGCTTAAGCCTCAGTGTTGATGGTCTGGCTCAGCGTGACCGAGCTGTGCTGAATGCAGCGAGAGCGCGCCAGTTACCAGTGGCGATTGCGATGGCCGGTGGTTATGGGCACCGGATTGAAGAGACTGTCGCGATTCATTTGCAGACACTGCGAATCGCCGGGGAGTATGTGATCGAGCAGCCACAGCGGGTAGTGGGATGAGTACCCGTCAACAATTTCAATAATTGAACAAGAAAGATGAGTGGACTACGATGATTCAAACACCTACGCAACATACTGTCGACGAAGTAATTCGGTCGCGCCGCTCCATACGCGCATTTCTTCCGACTCCGGTCGCGCGCGAAGATATTGAGGCCGTGCTGAACATTGCCGCGCGTGCACCGTCGGGCTCCAACACGCAGCCATGGCGGGTGTATGTGTTGACCGGTGCTGCGCGAGATCGTCTCGCACAAAAAATCATGAATGCCTATCTTGATCCGGCCGAGAACGCAGCGCACGCCGAGGAATATCCCTACTACCCGCGGCAATGGGTATCGCCGTACATTGAACGCCGACGCAAGGTTGGTTGGGATTTGTATGCGCTGCTAGGTCTCACGCGCGACAACAAATCCGGTATGCAAGCGCAGCACGCGCGTAATTTTGCGTTTTTTGATGCGCCAGTCGGACTGATTTTTACGATTGATCGTGTGATGGATCAAGGGAGCTGGCTCGACTACGGCATGTTTTTGCAAACACTGATGATTGCGGCGCGCGCGCGGGGGCTTGATACCTGCCCGCAGGCGGCGTTCACGCAGTTTCATCGACTGATCAGCGAGACCTTGTCGATACCGAGCGATCAGCAAGTTGTGTGCGGCATGGCGCTAGGCTATGCCGACCCGAGCAAGCCCGAGAACACGCTACTGACCGAGCGCACGCCAGCAGCCGAATTTGCCAATTTCATAAGCTGACGCCGGCCTGCCAAATATGTAGTGCGAGTAACACACCGTAATAAAGCCGTTTAATTAGCGCTTATAAGCTTCTCATTTACTTGCCTATTTTTACGAATTTGCTAAACTGCAAGCCTGTTTTCGCACCAATATGGGGTCAGAAATGCGTGGTTTTTCGCTGAAGGTACTGCTGTTGACGGTGGCAACGGCAGTGGCCTGGCCCGTAGGTGCGGCTCCGACCCCAAGCCGCACGGGTGCCCCCGAAGCGAAAAAGAAGTCGCTGCAGGTGCGTGGCGCCAAGCAAAAGCGGGATGTGCGCGAAACCCGTGAGGCCCTAGAGCACCGCAAGCGTCAGATGGCGCTAGACGGCGTGGCTGTTCCCAAAAGTGCCGGCAAGCGACGCGGCGGCTACCAAAAGGTCGCCTTTGCATCGGCGCTGGCTGGCGTGCCACCAGTCCTGACCACGGGCGATTTGGCGGGCCTGAACCTGACACCGGATCCGCTCGCACTCAGCTCGAACGTGGCGCTGGTGATGGATCAAACCACCAACGAGATTTTGTTCGAAAAGAACGCCGCCATACCCTTGCCAATCGCCTCGATTACCAAGCTTATGACTAGCCTGGTGGTTGTGGAAGCTGGCCAGGATCTCGACGAGCTGCTCACGGTCACCGAGGAAGATGTTGATCGCGAGAAGTTCACCCACTCTCGTTTGAAAGTTGGCGCGCAGCTGTCTCGCGCCAACATGTTGCACATCGCCCTGATGAGTTCGGAAAACCGTGCCGCTGCGGCGCTGGGACGTAACTACCCGGGCGGAATTCGTGCATTTGTGGGCGCAATGAACACGCGGGCGCGCGAGCTGGGTATGGATAGCTCTCAGTTCAGCGACTCTACCGGCTTGAACAGCTCCAATGTATCGAGCGCGCGCGACCTCGCCAAACTGGTGATGGCAGCTTACCAGCACCCGCTGATCCGGCAGTATTCAACCGACAGCCGCTATGCGGTTGACCCGGGCGGCCGTACGCTCGAGTACCGCAACTCCAATGGCCTGATCGAGAGCTCGGATTGGGAGATTGGTCTGCAGAAGACCGGATACATCTCCGAGGCAGGTCGTTGCCTGGTGATGCATGTGCATGTGGCGGGTCGTCCGTTTGTAATGATTTTCCTCGACTCCAAGAGCAAGCAGGCGCGCTTGGCAGACGCTAGCCGCATCCGCAAATGGCTCGAGTCGCGCGGTGCTTCCATGGTATCCGAGCGCCGCTCCAGCCGAAGCTGATTACTGGCGCACATCGAAGCGGAGTGCTGGCCTACTGCGCACAAAAAAGCGACCTTGCCGGTCGCTTTTTTTTGGCTGGATTTGGGTGATTCCGAGATTTTCAGGCGCTCTCGGCTGCCCGATAGCCAAGCACCTCGGAAATACTGCTAGCGGTCGCAATCAGATCGTCCAGCCAGCCGTCACGCAGCCGATCGACCGGAGCAGAGATAGACAGCCCGGCCACCAGCCGACCCGAATCATCGCGGATCCCGGCAGCCATGCAGCGCACGCCGAGCTCGAGTTCTTCATTGTCACGCGCATAGCCGCGCGCGCGTACCAGCGATAGCTCACGTTCCAGCTTGGCCAGATCAGTGATCGAGTTCTTGTTATGTCCTGCAAGACCGGTGCGGGTGGCGTAGGCGCGCACTGCTTTGGCATCATCCACTGACAAAAACAATTTTCCGGTGGATGTCAGGTGCAGCGGCGCGCGGCCACCGATCGCTCTGACGACCTGCATGCCGGAGCGCTCAGAGAACGCGCGGTCGATATACACAATCTCGTCGCTCTGCCGCACCGACAGGTTGACGGTTTGCTGCGTCTTCCGGTGCAGCGCTTGCATCCACGGCAGCGCAGCCTCTCGCACATTAAGACGGCTCTTGACGATATTGCCCAGCTCCAGCAGACGCATCCCAAGCCGGTAGCTGCCCGGCTCGGTACGGTCGACAAAGCGCTTGGCCACCATATCGTTCAGGATGCGGTGCGCGGTTGAGGGGTGCAAACCGGTGGCGTTAGAAAGATCTTTCAGGCTGACTGGGTCGGAGTGGTCAGCCAGCACATCAAGCAGCATCATCATGCGCTCGATCACCTGGATCGAGGTCTTGTCGTTACTAGCGGTGGTATCGGATTTCATGGTGGGTTAGCGTCGAGCAGGCCGTCTTTATATCACAATGTGAAACGACATTTCAAGTTTGTCTGGTGTTCGATCAATCCTTGGACCCCGGCAAATTTATTTCATCACCCAGCGCTGTTCTCATACTGACCGCGGCAACGGATAATCCGGCATGTCAAAAAATGCAAGCTCGTTGAGGAGAACATGCGCGTCGGATTAATGGTGACCTGCTTGGTCGATGTGATGCGTCCTGAGATCGGTTTGTCTGCGATCAAGTTGCTGGAAGCTGCAGGGTGCGAAGTAGTCGTACCCGAGGCGCAGACATGTTGTGGGCAACCCGCCTACAGCGCGGGCAACAAAGCAGCGGCGCGCGCGCTGGCCGAGAAATTTCTGGACGAGTTTGAAGGTTTTGACTACATCGTGATGCCATCCGGCTCATGTGGCGGCACCATTCGCACTCACTACGCAGACATCCTGGCGGATGCGCCTGCCGCGCTTGAGCGTTACCAGCGTATCCAGCAGCGCGTTTACGAACTCACCGATTTTTTGGTGAATGTGGTGAAGCTCGATACCTTGCCTGCAGCGATGCCGACGGCATTCCGTGGCAGCGTGACTTACCATGACTCTTGCAGCGGGTTGCGCGAGCTGGGTGTAGAGAGCCAGCCGCGTGCGCTGCTGGCAAGGCGCGAGGGTATTGCGCTGACCGAAATGCCGCATGCAAGGCAATGCTGCGGTTTTGGTGGCGCATTTGCCGTCAAATACGGTGATATCTCTACCGCGATCGTGGACGAGAAATGTGAATACATACAAAGCAGTGGCGCCGACGCGGTGGTACTTGGCGATCTTGGTTGCATGCTGAACATTGAAGGTCGCTTGCGCCGCACCGGTGATCACACAACGCGTGTGTTGCATGTGGCGCAGGTACTGGCAGGAGATAGCTGATGCAAGTTCAGTCAATGCATTTCAAGGCGCGTGCTGGCCAGAAACTGGCCGACGTACGTTTACAGCAAAACCTGAAGAAACTAACTACCAAGTTTGTGACAGCGCGTTCGGCTGCGCTGACCGAATTGGATGATTTTGAGGCAACGCGTGACCAAGCGGTTGAACGTCGCATGCGCGCTATCCATCATCTCGATGTCTGGCTGGATACCTTCGAGCGCGAGGCGACACGGCGTGGCGCCACCGTGCTGTACGCAGAGACCGCCCAAGATGCTGCGCGATTAGTGGTAGAGATCGCGCAGAAGCACGGCGTAAAGAAAGCCATCAAATCAAAGTCGATGGTGTCGGAAGAGATGCAGCTCAATCGTGCGCTGGAAGCAGTGGGTGTAGTACCGATTGAGACTGATCTTGGCGAGTATATTCTGCAGATCAATGATAACGAGGCTCCCTCGCACATCATCGCGCCGGTAGTGCACAAAGATAAAGACGAAATTGCAGATCTATTTGCGAAGGTACATCAAAAGCCCCGTCTGACAGATATTCCGCAGATGACGCGCGAGGCGCGCGAGGTACTGCGGCCCCATTTTTTGTCAGCGGATATGGGTATCACCGGCGGTAATTTTGTGATCGCCGAGTCCGGGTCGGTAGCGGTCGTGACCAATGAGGGCAATGAAGGGATGTGCACCATCAAGCCCGAGAAGGTACATGTGGTGGTGACGGGTATCGAAAAGGTACTGCCTACACTGAATGATTTGGCGACCATTATGCGGCTGCTGCCGCGATCGGCCACGGGTCAATCGATCTCGAATTATTTTTCCTTGCTTACGGGTCCACGCGGCAAGGATGATCAGGATGGTCCCGAGCATATGTACTTCGTGTTGGTGGATGCGGGTCGAAGCCGACTGATCGGCTCCGAATTTGAAGACATGCTGCGGTGTATTCGATGCGGCGCTTGTATGAACCATTGCCCGGTGTACCAGAAAATTGGTGGGCATAGTTACGGCTGGGTGTATCCGGGGCCGATGGGTAGTGTGCTAACACCATCTTATGTGGGTATTGAAAACGCAGTCGATCTGCCGCAGGCCTCTACGCTGTGTGGCGAATGTCATGTGGTGTGCCCGGTGAAAATCCCACTGCCGGATTTGCTGCGCAAGCTGCGCGAAAAGCAGTTCAAGACAGGTCTGCGCCCGACCTTCGAGTATGTCGCTTTCGGCGTCTGGGCGTTTTTCGCGCAACGCCCTGGCTTGTACCGGTTTGCGACAAAATGGGCGGCGCGCGTGATGAAACTGATGGGCGGGCAGCAGCGCCTGATTCACATGTTGCCGGGTGCGGCAGGGTGGACAAATCAGCGGGATATGCCGGCGCCCTCCGGCAAAACCTTCCGCGAAATTTATCGCGAGCGGCAGCGCACCTGAGTTATGTCCGAGCACGAGCAGCCGATCAGCGAGTTCAAAAGTAAAAGCGGCATCAAGCGCGTGTTCTCCGCTTTTTTTTATTCGATCGACGGCTTTCGAGCGGCCTGGCGCTATGAGCATGCCTTTCGTCAGGAGCTGATGATCGCTATTCCTGGCGTGATACTGGCCTTGCTGTTGCCAGTGAGCCGTCTTGAAAAACTGGCGCTGATTGCGTCGTTGGTGTTGGTACTGATCGTCGAGTTGTTGAACTCCGCGATCGAGGCAGTCGTCGACCGGGTGTCGCTTGATCGGCACTCATTGTCCAAAAACGCCAAAGATCTCGGCAGCGCTGCAGTCATGCTTTCATTCGCGCTAGCGCTGGCCACATGGTGTGTGGTGCTTTATCCGTTGGTGTAGGCGCGTTCATCCATAAACGCGCCGGCTTACATCCCTGGATTGGAAAGCTCGAGATGAACTTCATTCACCGCGCGCACGACATCGTCGGATAGCTTGACCGCATAAGCATCAATATTTTCTTTCAGTTGCTGTAGCGTTGTCGCGCCGATGATAGTGGAGGCGACGAAAGACCGGCTATAGCACCATGCCAGCGCGAGTTGGGTCACACTCATGCCATTGTCCGCAGCGATTTTTATGTAACGGCGAGTGGCTTCAATGACACGCGGGCGCGTGTAACGCGGGCTCCAATTCGGCGGAAAAATCGTTAGTCGTCCGTGCGCTTTCGGATCATTGATGTACTTGCCGGTCAGCTGTCCGAACGCCAGCGGGCTATAGGCAAGCAGGCCAACCTGTTCACGGAAACAAGCCTCGTCTGTGCCGCCCTCGAATTGGCGGTTAGCCAAGTGATACGCATTTTGAATCGAGACAATGCGTGGTAGATCGGCATGCTGCGAGACGCTGCAGAATTTAGCGACACCCCACGCGCTTTCATTCGACACGCCAATGTGGCGAACTTTGCCTTCGTCGATTACTTCTTTTAATGCAGCCAAGGTTTCTTCGATCGGAATATGCGGCCGCTCTCGTTGTGGATCGAAGAATAGCTGGCCAAAAATCGGCGCATTACGGCTTGGCCAATGCAGCTGGTACAGATCGATATAGTCGGTTTGTAAGCGCTGCAAGCTATCGTCAACAGCGGCCCGAATATTTTTTCTATCGAAGTTGTTCTGACCGTTGCGTATCCAACTGGCTATGGTTGAGGGGCCCGCAATTTTGGTCGCGAGGATGACTTTTTGACGACGGCCGGGTTGTTTCAACCAGCTACCGATAAAGCGCTCGGTGGTGCCTTGCGTCTCAGCGCGCGGCATCACCGGGTACATTTCGGCGGTATCGATGAAGTTGACACCGCGCTCAAGCGCGTAGTCGAGCTGCTGATGCGCTTCAGCTTCGGTGTTTTGCTCACCGAACGTCATGGTGCCGAGACATATTTTGGATACCTCGAGATCGCTGCTACCTAGCTTTGCTGTGTCCATGTTGGTCTCCGGTGAGTTGTTATAGGTTCGGTAGTGATTTACTGTCGTGTACTGTACGCAATGTTGTTAACTTATCACCCGCCAAATGGCGTGGCTTCACTGCTTGAGCGCTTGCGCGCACGCCTTTACCAGCGCAGGCCCGCGATAAATAAGCCCGGTGTAAAGCTGCACCAAAGATGCGCCGGCATCTATTTTGGCGCGCGCATCTTCACCGCTCAGAATACCGCCGACGCCAATGATCGGAATCGTATCTTTTAGTTCTGATCGCAACGCGCTGATGACGTGGTTCGATAAGGGAAGTACCGGTGCGCCCGATAGCCCGCCTGCTTCATCGGCATGCGGCAAGCCACTGACAGCGCCTCGCGTTATGGTCGTATTGGTCGCGATGACTGCGTCGATTTGATGTTGCAGCAGCAGCTCGGCAATTGATTTGATCTGCTCGTGATCAAGATCAGGCGCGATCTTCAGTGCAATCGGTACATATCGACCATATCGATCTGCCAGCGTACGCTGCGAATTTTTTAGTGCTGACAGCAGAGTGCCAAGCTCGGAAGCCTGCTGCAACTGCCGCAGGTTTTTGGTATTCGGTGATGAGATATTGACGGTCACGTAGTCCGCAAACGGGTACACCTTGTCCAGGCAAATCAGATAATCATCTATCGCGCGCTCTATCGGCGTGTCAGCATTTTTTCCGATGTTTAAGCCGAGTACGCCTTGTTTATTCTGATAAAAACGTGATGCTTGCACGTTACGTACCAACGCATCGACGCCGCCGTTGTTAAAGCCCATGCGATTAATGAGCGCATTTGCTTGGGGTAGACGAAACATACGCGGCTTGGGGTTACCCGGCTGCGGGCGCGGGGTCACTGTACCGATTTCAATGAAACCGAAGCCCAGCGCGGCCAGGCCATCGATGCATGCACCATCTTTGTCCAAGCCTGCGGCAAGACCAACCGGGTTTGGAAACCAGATACCCATCACAGTACGCGGATCGGGCAGTGGTTTTGTAAGCCGCTGTGTGAATCCGATTTTCGCAGCGGCGCTTAGCGCAGATAGCGTCAGGTCATGGGCTGACTCGGGATCAAGCGAAAACAGCAGCGGGCGAACCAGCGGATAGAGCGAAGAGGCAGACACGTTAAAGGCCAGGCGAGATCGACCAGCCGATTGTACCTGCGCGGCTAGCCTAGTCTTCCAGCGGCTCCCAATGTCCGCGGCGCAGTGCCTCGATCGGCCGGAAGTTCACCTTGTACCGCATCTTGTCGCTATCGGCGATCCAGTAGCCAAGGTAGACGTAAGGCATCTTCAGCTGACGCGCCTGATCGATTTGCCAGAGCACGTTATAGGTGCCGTAGCTGGCTTGTGCGTCGGGATCGTAGAAGGTGTAGACCGAAGACAGTCCATCATCAAGCACATCGATAATGCTCACGATTCTGAGTACGCCATCAGGATCGCGAAACTCTACCAGTCGCGTGTTGACCTTGCTCTGCAACAGGAACTGCGCGTACTGATCGCGGCTGTCCTGATCCATGCCGCCACCGGCATGACGCACCGATTGGTAACGCAAGTAAAGCTCGTAATGCTCATGCACGTACGCTAATCGCGATACAGCGGTAGTGAGGTTGCCGTGCCTTAGCCATGCGCGTCGTTGGCTACGGCTGGGAATAAAGCACTCGGCATTGACCCGCACCGGTGTGCAGGCCTGGCAGCCGTCGCAGTAGGGGCGGTAGGTGAAGATTCCGCTACGGCGGAAGCCGTTTTTCACGAGGTCGGCATAGACATCCGCATTGATCAAATGCGAAGGCGTGGCTACCTGTGAGCGCGCCTGCCGGTGCTCCAGATAGCTGCACGGGTAGGGTGCAGTTGCATAAAACTGCAGGGTCGAGAACGGCAGGTCCTTTAAATGCGTCATGCGCTCGAATTTACACCAAGAATCCATTCCGTAGCGAGTGCGGCTGCCAAACAGCAATCGGCGCTTGCTCGATCGCAGACCGCATCTGCGCTAAAAAGGTTCGACGCGGCATGGGCTTGGCGCCAAGCGCGGCCAGGTGAGACGTCTCTTGTTGGCAGTCGATCATGGCAACACCCTCGGACCTCAGAAAGTGCACCAGGTAGGCGAGAGCGATTTTGGAGGCGTCGCGCTCGCGCGCAAACATTGACTCACCAAAAAACATTTTGCCGATCCCAACGCCGTAGGCGCCGCCGACCAGCTTATCGTCGTGCCATAACTCGGCTGAGTGGGCATACCCGAGCCGATGCAGCGCAGTGTATGCCTCGATAATGGCCGGCGTGATCCAAGTGCCGGCCCTATCTGCACGCAGCTGCGCGCATTGCGTCATCACTTCGGTAAAGGCGGTATCGAACAACACGCGCCAAGGGCCACCATGCTCGATCGCGCGCTCAATCGTAATTAGCCGCTTGCGCAAGCTGTGCGACACATGAAATTCATCAGTGCGAAGCACCATGCGCGGATCGGTGCTCCACCAAAGTATGGGTTGTGGATCGGAGTACCAAGGAAAAATCCCTTGCCGGTAAGCGTCTAGCAGACGTTGCGGTGATAAATCGCCCCCTGCAGCCAGCAACCCGGGCGCGCCCTCTGCCTCGGTGAGTGCAGTTTCCGGATCGGGAAACGGCGTATCGATGTCCAGCCAAGGCAGATGCATACTCACCAATCGAGTACAAAAAATGCACGCTTATCGTGCGCGCTAATTCGCCGACTCTCAAGACACTTAAAAATAATGAATAAATTCAGTAGCTTGAGTATTTTTTCTAAGCTCCCCAAAAAGGAACGAATATTGCTTTGACGCAGAGCTTTTTTAGATTCTGCACTCAAAAGGGGAGAGTTATGGATGCATTCCGCAGTGGCGCGGACACGCTGTTTATCTTGCTTGGCGCGATCATGATTTTGGCGATGCATGCCGGCTTTGCGTTTCTTGAGTTGGGTACGGTGCGCAAAAAGAACCAGGTCAATGCCCTGGTGAAGATTCTGGTTGATTTTGCGGTCTCGACGATTGCTTACTTCTTTATCGGCTACGGCATTGCCTACGGCGTCCATTTTTTCGATAGCGCCGAGGTACTCGCGCAGAAAAGTGGCTTCGAGCTGGTGAAGTTTTTTTTCCTGCTGACCTTCGCGGCGGCGATACCTGCAATTATTTCTGGTGGTATCGCTGAGCGCGCGCGCTTCCATCCGCAACTCGCCGCAACGGCGCTGCTGGTTGGCTTGGTTTACCCGCTGTTCGAGGGCATCGCCTGGAACCAGCGTTTCGGCACGCAGCCCTGGTTGGAGGCGACCTACGGCGCGGCTTTCCATGACTTTGCTGGGTCTATCGTTGTGCATGCGGTTGGCGGTTGGGCGGCATTGCCTGCGATCTTACTGCTTGGCCCACGTTTCGGCCGCTATACCAAAGACGGTAACGTGGCCGCGCACCCACCTTCAAGTATTCCCTTCCTCGCGCTCGGCGCTTGGGTATTGGCAGTCGGCTGGTTTGGCTTCAATGTGATGAGCGCGCAGACGCTCGATAAGGTCAATGGTTTGGTCGCCATGAACTCACTGATGGCGATGGTCGGTGGAACCTTGGTCGCTGTATTGTTGGGTAAGAATGACCCCGGCTTCGCCTACAACGGTCCGCTGGCTGGTTTGGTTGCTGTGTGCGCTGGCTCGGATTTAATGCATCCACTCGGCGCGCTGGCGACTGGTGCCGTGGCCGGCGCTATTTTTGTGTGGATGTTTACCCTTACGCAAAATCGCTGGAAAATCGATGACGTGCTTGGTGTCTGGCCGTTGCATGGTTTGTGCGGTGCTTGGGGCGGCATCGCTGCAGGCATTTTTGGTCAGCAGGCATTGGGTGGCTTGGGCGGTGTCTCGATCGTGTCGCAGTTGATCGGTACGGTACTAGGTATCGTGATCGCGGTGATCGGCGGTTGGGCAATCTACGCCGCGCTGAAGATGACGGTGGGTATTCGCTTAGATCGCGAAGAAGAGTATGAGGGCGCTGATCTGTCGATCCACAAAATTACCGCAACGCCTGAGCGGGAGGTGAGTTGGTAAAGACTGTAGAACACCTATAGGCGCGATGTGTCCGATCCGTGTTTCGCAGTGAGCATGTGATCTGCACATCGCGCACAAGTTGTTTCAGGCGCAAAAGCTTCTCAATGCTCAGCAGTTTTACTGCACGAAGCTACACGTGCAGGCGCTTGCGTATATCCATTGTGTAGAGCGGCACCGATCGTCCCTCGGTGAGCGCGCTAATATCAGCGAAGAATCGTTGCAGCGTATGTGACACAGTCGGGAAGGCGAGGTCTTGCCAGGGGATCTCGCTTTCACTGAACAGCCGACACTCAAGGCTCTCGGTCCCCGCGGCAAAATCAAGATCGAGCAAACGGGCGCGATAAAACAAGTGTACCTGGTGCACGTGCGGTACGTTTAGTAATGCGAACAAGCCGAGTAATTCAACACGCGCTCCCGCTTCTTCTGTCGTCTCACGTTGCGCAGCTTCCTCAGTCGTTTCGTTGTTCTCCATGAAGCCAGCGGGCAAGGTCCAGTAGCCACGTCTTGGCTCAATCGCGCGTTTGCACAGTAGCACTTGTTGATCAGCTTGCCACCACGGGATGGTGCCAATCACCAGCTTTGGATTTTGGTAATGCACTGTGCCGCAGTCGGCGCAGACATGGCGTAAGCGGTTGTCATCATCGGGAATGACAAGCGACACTGGCTGTCCACAATCAGAACAGTAGTGCATCGGTTTGAGGGAGGGGTCGGGTGCCGGCATGAGCGAGAACAAAAGGCAAGTCGAGTGTAACACCAAGCATTGTGATGGCAATGATGATCGTGCTTGCGCCGCTTGCTGACTTGGACTAGACTTCGGCCTCTCAGACGCGGGGTGGAGCAGTCTGGCAGCTCGTCGGGCTCATAACCCGAAGGTCACAGGTTCAAATCCTGTCCCCGCAACCAAATTTATGAAGCCCGGCCTCGAAAGAGCCGGGCTTTTGTGTAGAAGGCGCCGCGCGCGCTGGCAATGACAAGCGCAGTGAACTGCCCTATAATCCGCGTCAGTTGCGGTCAGGGTGGAACTGCTGAACAGAAGGCAGCTCGTAGGATCGCTAGTCTCACCGGCACACAAGCGCCTGCGGCCCCAGATAAAAAATCAACAAGCTGGCCCCGGGCTTGCCAGCACCATAACCAGAATGTTTCCCGCCTGCGGCTAGATAAAAGCAGGCATTGATCTTTGGCAGCTCACTGCAACCAAACAGCGTCACCAACATCGTAGATGAATACATCTGAGGCGAAACGAGTCCTCGAAACCGCGCTGCTTTGCGCGCACGAGGCATTGACGGTCAATGACCTAAGAAAATTGTTTTCTGTCGCCGAAGGCGAAGAGTCCGCGTTGGAGGCCGATGCCATCAAGGAGATTCTCGCTGAGTTGCAGCAGGATTGGTCGGGGCGTGGCATCGAGCTGGTGCCGCTATCTACCGGTTGGCGATTTCAGAGTCGCTCCGAGATGAAGATTTTTCTTGACCGCCTGAACCCGGAGAAGCCGCCGAAATACACGCGTGCGACATTAGAGACGCTGGCCATCATCGCCTACCGCCAACCGGTGACGCGTGGCGATATTGAAGAAATCAGAGGAGTTGCCGTCAACTCGCAGACCATCAAGCTTCTGGAAGACCGCGGCTGGGTCGATGCAATTGGTCACCGCGACGTGCCGGGGCGCCCCGAGTTACTGGCCACCACCAAACAATTTTTGGATGACCTTGGTCTTTCCTCGCTTGAAGATTTGCCGCCATTGCAGCAAATGGGTGAGGAGCAGTTGCCGGGTAGCCTGGAAAATGCAGCGCAACTGATGGAGCACAATCTGCAAGCCAGTTTAGACCAAGCATCAATCGATTTTTCCGTCGACGACAGCGCCGACTCGAGTGATTCGCAAGCGATCACGGTGCAGCAAGCTGACGCCGAACAATCCCAGTCGGAACCTGATAATGACCGCCCACCTACCCACTGATTCGCCAGCCCCCGGCGTGGACGCCGATCTGGCTGAGCCGCAACCGAGGGCCGCCGACGCACCCGCCTCAGACGAGCAGGCTGCGGACGCTAAAAATCAACGACGTGGGGTGCGAGGCCCACGCGCCCTAAGGCGAGCCCGAACCCAGGAGCGCTCTTCTGAAGCAACTGCAGACAACCCAACCGCGCAGCCGCGAGAGCAGCGAGAGCAGCGGGAGCCACGACGTGGCAAGCAACACCCCCGCCAGCAGGGCCAAGCAAGCCATCAGCCTAATCAGACTCAGCCAGGGCAGCCGCGAGAGCAGCGACGTTCCAACAGCAACTCGCAGCATTCGCACAATGGTCAGCACGGTCAGCACGACCGTCAGCATCAGGGTCGCCATAAATCAGCGCAATCCGGACCGAGGCCCCCGCAGCGTGGCAAGGTTATTGGCGATCCTGATGCCGCGTTCAGTTTTGTGACCTCGGACACTTTCGATCAATTGGCAACTGCAGAAGACGCGGCACAGCGCGCGCGCCACCACAAGCCTGTGCGGCGCGACCTGACCGCAGACGACGACGCGCCAAAACTGCACAAGGTGTTGGCTGACGCGGGTCTTGGATCACGTCGCGACATGGAAGAATTGATTATCGCTGGGCGGGTATCGGTCAATGGTGAGCCGGCGCATATCGGGCAACGCATTTTGCCGACCGATCAGGTGCGCATCAACGGCAAGCCGGTACAGCGCAAGATCAGCACCAAGCCGCCGCGCGTGTTGGTGTATCACAAGCCGGCGGGCGAGATTGTCAGCAGCAGTGACCCCGAGGGTCGCGCCAGCGTGTTCGATCGACTGCCGCCGATCAAGATCGGTAAATGGTTGGCAGTAGGCCGGCTTGACTTCAATACTGAGGGATTACTGTTGTTCACTACCTCGGGCGATCTTGCCAACAAGCTCATGCATCCACGCTACGGTATCGAGCGCGAGTATGCGGTGCGCACCTTGGGTGAGCTGGAAGAGGGCATGCGGCAAAAACTTCTTTCGGGTGTTGAGTTGGATGATGGTTTGGCGAGCTTTAACAAGATCGTCGATGGCGGTGGTGAGGGCGTGAACAAGTGGTACCGGGTCACGATTTCCGAGGGTCGTAACCGCGAAGTGCGACGTATGTTTGAGTCCATCGGGCTGACCGTATCGCGCCTTATCCGCACGCGCTACGGCGCCATGAGCCTACCCAGCAGCTTGAAGCGCGGCCGCTGGGAAGAGCTCGACGAGCACGCAGTGCGCGGGCTGATGGCAGCGAACGGCTTGGAACGCGGCAAGCCGGCTCAAAAGGGTAAAGGCAAGCCACCGGGCGCGCGCGATGGCAGCGGCGCGCAGGGCAATGCCGGCTACGGAAACGCAGAGTACGGCAACAAGCGCCCGCAGAAGCCTCGGCAGCCGGATCCGTTGCAGACTGCCTTGGGTTTTCCTAGTGGCGGGCAGCCCGCGAGGAGCCAGCGCCGAACCACTGGTAACGGTACCGGCTCCGGTCAGTGGGGCGCAGATCGTTTCGGTGGTGGTAATGGTATGGGTCAGCGTCGTCGGCGCGGCTGAACTATCCATTTTGATAAGCCGCGTTTGCGTTGCAGCGGGCGGGTGGTTCGAATATAATCAGAGGCTTACTTGCATCGGGGCTTAGGCTTCGGTCACATCTGCCCGAGGCGCATCGCGCTTATCCCGGGCGGAAAAATAAAAAGATGGGCTGTTGCCCATTTTTTTTTGACGAATCGATCAGCGTTGCCGATCAAAACTTTCGTGGGCCGTGGGTATCGCAGTGGCCCGCTGTGCTGGGAGTGACGAGTGCTGGCTTACCCGTTGATCGAAAAGACCGTGACCGGTATGGGCTATGAAATGGTTGAGCTGGAGCTGGGCGCGCGCGGGTTGCTGCGAGTGTTCATCGACACGCTTCCTGCGCATGGGCGACCCGTCATCGTTGAAGATTGTGAAAAGGTCACGCATCAGCTGCTGCACGTACTGACCGTCGAGAACGTGAACTACGAGCGGCTTGAGGTGTCTTCGCCGGGGTTGGATCGGCCGCTGAAGAAGCTGGCTGATTACGAGCGCTTCGCCGGTCAAGAGGCCGCCATTAAGTTGCGTATGGTGATGCCGGGCGCGGGCAACCGTAAGTCGTTTCAAGGAATGTTACATGCGCCTGAAGGCGAGACCTTGAAACTTGAATTTGAAGGAACAGAAGGGCCCGCGATGCTGGAGTTTTCGCTGGCCGAAGTAGACAAGGCACGCTTGGTGCCTAAAGTGGATTTCAGGAGCCGTAAATGAGTCGCGAAATTTTGTTGCTGGTTGATGCGCTCGCGCGTGAAAAAAACGTCGACAAGGAAGTCGTGTTTGGCGCGTTGGAGCAGGCATTAGCGCAAGCCACCCGCAAACGTTACGAGGGCGAAGTGGATATTCGGGTGGCAGTTGATCGCGATAGCGGTGAGTTCGAGACTTTCCGCCGCTGGCATGTCGTGCCGGACGAGGCTGGCCTGCAGTTGCCCGACCAAGAAATCTTGTTGTTCGAGGCCAAAGAACAAATCGATGATATCGAGGTGGATGATTACATCGAAGAACCGATCGAGTCAGTAGAGTTTGGCCGTCGCTTTGCGCAAGACACCAAGCAAGTCGTACTGCAACGTATCCGTGATGCCGAGCGGGAGCAGATTCTCTCTGACTTTTTGGCGCGTGGCGATGCCTTGGTGACCGGCTCTATCAAGCGCATGGAGCGCGGTGACGCGATTGTCGAGTCCGGCAAGATCGAGGCACGCTTGCCACGAGACCAAATGATCCCGAAAGAAAATTTGCGTATCGGTGATCGCGTGCGTGCCTACATCTTGCGTATTGATCGCAATGCACGCGGACCGCAAGTGATTCTCTCGCGCACCGCGCCTGAGTTCATCATGAAGCTGTTTGAGCTTGAGGTGCCAGAGATCGAGCAAGGTCTGTTGCAGATTAAATCGGCAGCGCGTGACCCCGGCGTGCGCGCCAAGATCGCGGTGTTCACTGAGGACAAGCGTATTGATCCGATTGGTACGTGCGTAGGCATGCGCGGCTCGCGAGTGCAGAGCGTTACCGGTGAGTTGGGTGGTGAGCGTGTTGATATCGTGCTGTGGTCTGACGACCCCGCTCAATTTGTAATCGGCGCGCTGGCACCGGCGAATGTCTCTTCGATCGTGGTGGATGAAGAGAAGCACGCGATGGACGTCGTAGTGGACGAAGAGAACCTCGCTATTGCCATTGGCCGTGGTGGTCAAAATGTGCGTCTGGCGAGCGAGCTAACCGGATGGCAAATCAACATCATGACAGCGGAGGAATCTGCTGATAAAGCGGCTTCCGAGACGGCTGTCATTCGTGGCTTGTTCATGGAGAAGCTCGATGTTGACGAGGAAGTCGCGGACATTCTCGCGCAAGAAGGTTTCTCCACGCTGGAAGAGATCGCCTACGTGCCGATCCAGGAGATGCTCGAGATTGAAGCGTTTGATGAAGACACTGTTAACGAGCTGCGTAATCGTGCGCGCGACGCGTTAGTGACTGAAGCGATCGCGTCTGAAGAGGGTCTCGAAGGCATGGAAGAGGCGCTGGTCAACCTGGAGGGTATGGACCGTATTACAGCGGGCAAACTTGGGCTGGCGGGCATTAAAACCATGGAGCAGTTTGCTAATCTGGCCTACGATGAATTCGGCGCTATTTTGGCCTTGTCGACCGATCGGGCGCGTGAGCTGATCGAGGGCGAGTTCAAAGATGTCACTGATGAAGAAATGCGGTCCATCGATGCCAAGTATGACGACCGCGCAAAAGCGTTACAGGCGCATGTATGGGGACTTGCCGAGAGCAAGTAAGCAGACCGTCAACCCCCGGTGAAGCGTCACAAGAAAAGAGGATTGAATGGCGAGTAACAACGTAGCCCAGTTTGCCACCGAGCTGAAAATGCCGGCAGATTTGCTGCTCAAGCAGTTACGTGATGCGGGTGTCGAGAAGCACTCGGCGGACGACGCATTGTCGAAAGAAGACAAAGACAAACTGCTCGGTCATTTGCGCAAGGTGCATGGCGCGACCGGTGACGGCGAAAAGAAGAAGATTACGCTGACTCGTAAAGAAACCACCGAAATCAAGCAGGCCGACTCGAGCGGAAAATCACGCACCATTCAGGTAGAGGTTCGCAAGAAGCGCACCTTCGTCAAGCGTGACGAGGTCGCGCCAGAGGCGCCGCCCGCGCCCATTATTGACGAGGCCGAGCAGGAGCGTCGCAGCGAAGAATCACGTCGTCAGTCTGAGCTGATCGCGCGGCAAGAGGCTGAGTTGCGCGAGAAGCAGCAACAGCTTGAGCGCCTGGAGGCTGAGCGTGTTGCGGCCCAAGTCAGCGAGGCCGAGCAGCGCCAGGAAGCGGTTGCTGCTGGCGCAGAGGCTCAAGCCGAGCTGGCCAAGCGCGAGAAAGAAGCCGCAGACCGTGTCGTCGCGGCAGAGAATGCGCGAAAAGCAGTAGCAGACGAAGTAGCGCAAATCAAAGCGATGATGACGCAGCCGCGTAAGGTGATTAAAGCGCCCGAGCCGCCGCCTGCGGCAGCGCGTGCTGAGGGTACCTTGCGTCGCCCGGCAACGACCGCCAAGCCCGGCGAGAAGAGCGGCGACAAAAAACCTGGTGAGAAAAAATCCATCAAGTCGGCAAATGTATCGTCGACCTGGCAAGAAGAAAAGAAACGTCCCGGCGGACTCAAAACGCGCGGCGCACCCACCGGTGGCCGCGATGGTTGGCGCGCTGGACCGCGCGGCCGACGTCAGTCGCAGCAAGAAGATCGCGAGACCAATTTCCAGCAACCGACCGAGGCTATTGTGCGCGAGGTGCATGTGCCGGAAACCATCACCGTGGCCGAGCTCGCGCACAAGATGGCGGTCAAGGCTGCAGAGGTCATCAAGCAGCTGATGAAGCTCGGTCAGATGGTCACCATCAACCAGGTGCTTGATCAAGAGACAGCGATGATTGTGGTCGAAGAGATGGGCCACGTCGCGCACGCCGCCAAGCTGGATGATCCAGAAGCGCTACTGGACGTTGGTGCTGTTACTACCGACGCCGAGTTATTGCCTCGCGCACCAGTGGTTACGGTCATGGGTCACGTTGATCATGGTAAGACCTCGCTGCTTGACTACATTCGCCGCGCTAAAGTCGCTGCGGGTGAGGCAGGCGGTATTACGCAGCATATTGGCGCTTACCATGTCGAGACACCGCGCGGCATGATCACTTTCCTTGATACGCCGGGTCACGAAGCGTTCACCGCCATGCGTGCACGCGGCGCCAAAGCGACCGACATTGTTATTTTGGTGGTGGCAGCAGATGACGGTGTGATGCCGCAGACTAAAGAAGCGATTGCGCATGCGCGTGCTGCGGGTGTGCCGCTTGTTGTCGCGATCAATAAAATTGATAAGCAAGGCGCAAATCCTGAGCGTGTCACGCAAGAGCTGATCACTGAGCAGGTCGTGCCCGAGGCCTACGGTGGTGACTCGCCGTTTATTCCTGTATCGGCCAAGACAGGCGAAGGTATTGATACCTTGCTTGAAAACGTGCTGCTGCAAGCGGAGGTATTGGAGCTGACAGCACCGGTCGATGCGCCAGCCAAGGGCTTGGTGATTGAAGCCAAGCTCGACAAAGGTCGCGGTCCGGTGGCGACCATCATGGTTCAAAGCGGTACGCTGAAGCGTGGCGATATTGTTCTGGCAGGCTCTTCGTACGGCCGCGTGCGCGCCATGCTCGACGAAAACGGCAAGCCGATTAACGAGGCTGGGCCATCAATTCCGGTTGAGATTCAAGGTCTCACTGAGGTCCCGGCTGCCGGTGAAGAGACCATGGTACTCGCCGACGAGCGTAAGGCACGTGAGATTGCGTTGTTCAGACAGGGTAAATATCGCGACGTCAAACTGGCCAAGCAGCAGGCAGCAAAACTCGAAAATATGTTCGAGCAGATGGTCGAGGGCGAAGTCAAGAACCTCGCGCTTATCATCAAGGCGGATGTACAGGGCTCGCAAGAAGCACTGGTGGCTTCACTCCAAAAGCTCTCTACAACTGAAGTGCGGGTGCAAGTTGTACACGCTGCTGTCGGTGGTATCAGCGAATCCGACGTCAACCTCGCGTTGGCATCCAAGGCCGTTATCATCGGCTTTAACGTTCGTGCTGATGCATCCGCGCGCAAGCTTGCTGAAACTTCGGGAATCGATATTCGCTACTACAACATCATCTACGACGTGATCGACGAGATCAAAGCGGCGATGGGCGGCATGCTGACACCAGAGAAGCGCGAACTGGCGCTTGGTTTGGTTGAGATTCGTCAGGTATTCCATGTCAGTAAAGTTGGCGCGATTGCAGGTTGCTACGTACTCGATGGTATGGTCAAGCGCGGTTCACATGTTCGACTGCTGCGTGACAACGTCGTTATCTGGACCGGTGAACTCGACTCGTTGAAGCGCTTCAAAGATGACGTCAAAGAAGTCAAGTCCGGCTTCGAGTGCGGCTTGTCTTTGAAAAACTTCAATGACATCAAAGAAGGCGATCAACTCGAGGTGTTTGAGGTACAGGAAGTCGCTCGTACCCTGCAATAATGGAAATCTCTAGACCCCGGCCTACGCCGGGGTGACGAGAGCGAGATTCAATGGCCAGACACAGTAAATCCATCCCCGGCCGAAGTCAGCGTGTTGCCGATCAAATTCAGAAAGATTTAGCTGAGCTGATCGCAATGGAGGTGAAAGATCCTCGGGTGGGCATGGTGACGCTGACTGAGGTGCAGCTCACCCCCGACTATGCCCATGCAAAAATTTTTTTTACTACGCTGATCGATGATGCAGCGGCGGTAAAAAAAACATTAGATGGTTTGCAAAAAGCAGCAGGTTTCCTTCGTGCGCAGCTTGGTCGGCGTTTGCATATCCATACGCTCCCTGAGCTGCATTTTGTGTATGACACCGCGCCCTCGCGTGGTGCTGCATTATCAAAGCTGATTGATAAGGCTAATGCTACTCGTGCTAAAGACACGGACGAATAGCTGCTAACCGATATCAATTTAGTAGTCGGCTGCGTCTCGCCGTGAAGTGTGCCTCTGATTTTTATAAATCAACTCGTTGTCGATGAACCTGCCGAGAAAAAGCCAGCGTGTGCCCGTGCACGGCGTACTACTACTCGACAAGCCTGCGGGTATGAGCAGCACGCAGGCACTTGCCAAAGCAAAGTGGCTGCTGAATGCGCAAAAGGCAGGACATACCGGCACGCTCGACCCATTTGCTACGGGGCTATTACCGCTGTGCTTTGGCGAGGCGACCAAGTTTGCGCAGGACTTGCTCGATGCTGACAAAACCTACGACGCCGTCGTACACCTTGGCGTCACGACTACGACCGGCGATACCGAAGGCGAGGTGGTCGAGTCCAGACCAGTAGAGGTAAGCATCCAGCAGATTGAATTGGTGCTAGCGCAATTCTGTGGTCCTATCCGGCAGGTACCCCCCATGTACTCGGCATTGAAACGAGATGGCAAGCCACTGTATGAATATGCGCGCCAGGGAGTAACCCTGGAACGCGAGGCGCGCAGCGTGATCATTCATCAACTCGACTTGCTTTCCTATGACGCGCCGATGCTTAGGCTGCGGGTCGCTTGTAGCAAGGGCACTTATATTCGGGTATTGGGTGAAGATATTGGCAAAGCGCTGGGATGTGGTGCGCATCTGAAAGCATTGCGGCGTACCGGGGTGGGCAGCCTGAGTTTAGACGATGCTGTTGCATTAGACGATTTGGCCGCGCTGGGTGAATGCCGTAGTAACGCGCTCAAGCCACTCGATGCATTGTTAAGTACCTTACCGACTATCGAGTTGCATGATGAACTCGCGCGACGCTTCATGTGCGGACAGCGGCTATCACTGATCAAAGAAGCGCATACGACGCTGCTCAAAGATACCGAAACTCGGGTTAAGGTTACAGATATCTGTGGGCGGCTGCTCGGCGTTGCGACTCTATCGCTAGAGAGTCTGTTGACTGCGGAGCGTCTGGTTTCGTCAGTAGATCGTGATGACAACATCCTACCCAAACGATGAAATGATTTCTTTTATCTCAGGGTTAGATAGCAGTGCTTGCATCGCATTCCCATCTGGCCTCTCTGTAAACGCTTTGAATTCTGGGAAATGATTCAATAATCCGTAAGACTTTGCTCCGTCATCTGCTGAATTAATCTGCCGCAGGGCTATGTTTGCGAAATCGTTTATTCTTGGTTCGACAGAAAAAGTTATGCCGCCTTTTCCGTCAGGTATACTTTTGGTGCCGAAATCTTTACCCAATCGTTCCATGGTATCGGAAAATCCTTTGGACTCCTTTGACGAATTCATTGCCGATGCAAGTTGCGGCGAGAAAGTCCGCAGATAAAATGCCGGGATAATAGTCAGCTTTATCTTGGCGATATTTGTTTTGATTGCTGCTTGTTTTGCAGGGTCAGCGCTAGCCGCAGCTAGTTGTTGATTGCCAATCTCATCTATCTCCTTGGCAACGGCTTTGGCTAGAGGTGCAAAATTTTTTGACATTTGTAGAGAGCTCATAGATGTAAGGACCTGCTTGTATGCCGCGATACTAGCTTGCTCGGCATTTTTCTTAGAGGGGTTCTTTGGTGGAATGAGGTCGTTGAACGCGTGTAGTGCTTTATTGGCGGCAGATTCTGCTTGCTCTTTGTACGAACCTTGCAGAAACCTACTGGCTGATGCGGTAGCGGCGTTGTTAAGCCGCATAAATAATTTCTCCCCGCCGCTCTTGGAAAAATCAGCCTGGCGTAGATTTTCCGTTAACGCCTTGGCATGCATCTCGGTTGTCCAATCTCTGCCCTTGGCATTTATGTCTGCGACTTTATCTGCACCCAGGAGATTCTGAGTCACCGGTGTTGAGCGTTGTCGTGCCGCACCGATGGTGCCACCGGCATTTGCTAATCCCCCACTGTCCGGCTTTGGCACGCTGGGACTTGCATGAGTTGTTTTTGGTTGGTCGCGTGATATTCGGTGGTTTGAAATTTCGGAATGCCTTGGCGAGTTTGGGTCAGGTGATCGAGACCTCGTTGGCGATGCTGGTGAAGCCGTGGAGGGTAATTTGATGGGCGTGCCCGGTGACAGATCATGTATCGCAAGTGCAGCCATAGCCTTCTCTTTGGATGCGCCGTGACTCCGAGCCCGAGTCTGAAGACTTGCTGCGTGCTGAGGGCTGGCAGAATCGCCGTGGACGTTATAAACAGTGCCCGAAGTTATCTTTTCGGAATCCCCGACAGGTTTTCCCTGAGTCGGGGATTGCACTGCCGAGGTCCCTACATGGTGAATTGAGTGCATCTTGTCTCCTGAACTTTCGATGCCCGTTGGCAAGAAGGCTTGCCACGAGATCACATTTTTTTTGGGAATTTGCTGAAACTTCGCAGTTGTGTGGGTTTTTTTTATCACTTGTTCCATGGCTTATCGGCCAAGGTTTCATGCAAGCCATTGAAATTTCAAGGAGTTTTCTCAATCGAGGAAGCTCAACGTGATAAAATCTCGGGTTTTCCATTTTGATGTTTATCAAGCCCTCACCCATGACCACTGCTCAACGCGCTTTGCGCAACATCGCCATCATCGCCCACGTCGATCACGGCAAAACCACGCTGGTTGACCAACTGCTCAAGCAATCGGGCACCTTCCGCGAGAACCAGCAGGTAGATACCCGCGTAATGGACTCGAACGATCTCGAGAAAGAGCGCGGCATCACTATTCTTGCCAAGAATTGCGCGGTTGAGTACGAAGGCACTCATATCAACATTGTCGATACGCCAGGACACGCGGATTTTGGGGGCGAGGTCGAGCGCGTGCTGTCGATGGTGGATTCTGTATTGCTGCTGGTCGATGCGGTCGAGGGCCCCATGCCCCAAACCCGTTTTGTCACCCGCAAGGCGCTGGCTTTGGGCCTGAAGCCCATCGTCGTTGTGAACAAGATCGATCGCCCGGGTGCACGTCCGGAATGGGTAATCAATGCCACTTTCGAGTTATTCGATAAACTTGGCGCGACTGAAGAGCAGCTCGACTTCCCGGTCGTATTTGCTTCGGCCTTGAACGGTTACGCCAGTCTTGATGCCGAAGTGCGCGAAGGCGACATGAAGCCGCTGTTCAATGCGATTCTGAAGCACGTACCGGTGCGGGATGATGATTACGATGGTCCGTTACAGCTGCAGATCTCGTCACTTGATTACTCATCGTATGTCGGCAAAATAGGTATCGGTCGCATCAGCCGTGGCCGCGTGAAGGCGTTACAGGATGTATTGATACTGAACGGCCCGGACTCAACGCCGATCAAAGGCCGTATCAATCAAGTACTCAAATTCAAAGGTCTTGAGCGCGAGGTTGTCTCCGAGGCAATGGCAGGCGATATCGTGCTGATCAATGGTGTCGAAGACATCGGTATCGGATCGACAGTGTGCGCAACGGAGTCGCCCGATGCATTGCCGATGCTTACCGTCGATGAGCCGACGCTGACCATGAATTTCATGGTGAACACCTCGCCACTAGCGGGGCGTGAAGGAAAATTCGTGACCAGCCGTCAGTTGCGTGAGCGACTCGAGCGTGAGCTGAAAGCCAACGTAGCACTGCGTGTTGCGCCGACAGACGACGATACGATTTTCGAAGTGTCTGGTCGTGGTGAACTACACCTGACCATCCTGCTTGAGAACATGCGCCGCGAGGGCTATGAGCTGGCAGTTTCTCGTCCGCGTGTGGTGTTCAAGATGGTGGATGGTGTGCGCCATGAGCCGTTTGAAAATCTCACCGTCGATGTCGAGGAAGTGCATCAGGGTGGCGTGATGGAAGAACTCGGCCGCCGTCGTGGCGATCTGCAGGATATGCAGCCGGATGGCAAGGGCCGTGTGCGTCTTGAATATCGAATACCAGCGCGCGGTCTGATTGGTTTCCAAGGCGAATTCATGACGCTCACACGCGGCACCGGTCTCATGAGTCATGTATTTGATGTGTATGCGCCGGCAGATACTAAGGGTGAACTCGCCGGTCGTCGCAACGGCGTGCTGATTTCGCAAGATGATGGTGCGGCGGTTGCCTATGCATTGTGGAAGCTACAAGATAGAGGCCGCATGTTCGTCAGCCATAATGACCCCGTATACGAAGGCATGATCATCGGCATCCACTCTCGCGATAATGATCTGGTGGTCAACCCTATCAAAGGTAAGCAACTCACTAACGTACGCGCATCTGGAACGGATGAAGCAGTGCGTCTAGTGCCGCCAATCGATCTGACGCTGGAGTATGCGGTGGAGTTTATCGATGACGATGAGTTGGTTGAGATCACGCCGAAAAGTATTCGTCTTCGTAAACGCTTCCTGAAAGAGCATGAGCGCAAACGTGCGTCGCGTGAAGAAGCGGCGTAGTTATCAAGTGCCAGAAAATCATAAGGCGCCTTCGGGCGCCTTTTTCATTTGTGGTCCCAACAAACCACCCTCCGCTAGATAACGGTTTCACGTCACGCTAGCAGGAACAGACAGGTCCAAGAAGTCACCGATGGGCGCGTACTCCTGTGCAATGCAGGTTCCGATCTTTTGTAGATATCTAATCGAGGTGAGCAATATGAAACCAGTAACCGGGGGTACCGACCCCCGCTTAATGCAATCGGATAAGTCTGACAAGAAGAATAAAAAACAAGAGGGCAAGAAGAGCGGTGAGGTTCGCCGCGACATTGATTCTTCTGATGAGATTCGATCGGAGGAAGATTCAGGAGAAAGTGGCAAGAATGCGCCGAAAATGCACTCGAAACAGCCGCCGAACACTAAGGACAAGGAAGTTCATGTCGCACCAAACAGCACGACCTATGGCCCGTTACCCATCGCAGATCCGTCGTTCCGATCTTCCAGTAAACGCGAGGCCTTCCAGGGCAGGGTGAGGCGCGAAAAGGAAGTCGGCAAGCAGCATTGGCACCGCCGATGCGAAACTGATCTGAAAGAAAATTTTCCTGAATTAGAAATTTTGAAGTCGGCTCAGAGAAAGAAAGAACTAGTCGATAAATCCAAAGCAGCAGGTGCTCATCTAGAAGTGGCGCTTAAAAATAGAAAAGATGTTGATCTACTAGTAGCTGTACTTAATGAAAATCGATCAATTAGATCGCTCGATCTCGTCTGTGATTTTGGCGGCAAATCTACCAATCCCGCCGATATGACTCGTTCTCAACGTCAATTGATGGTCTTCCCTCAAGAAGAAGTGACGGTTCAATCTGACTGGCCGGATACAGATTCGTTTCGCAGCATCCTCGATGCCTGTAAAAATGTAGAGGCGTTGAACCTGAAGGAATGCTGCCTGACTGAAAAAGACTGGTACTCCCTGGCAGGGCAATTGCGAGGTACTTCGAAACTCAGGCGACTGGAATTTGGTGGGAAAACTGAAATATCCGAGTCTGGATTGGAAAGAATTAGTTCAGCTATTGCATCGAGAGATTCATCGCTTCGAGAACTCGTTATCGACGATTTATCTATGGATCAATTTTCCTTCGACAAGTTATCGAAAGCAACGTGGCTTCAAGTACGAAGTGCAACACGGTTTAAAGATTCATGAAACACCTGATGTGGGGTTTTAAATCCCAATCGTTTTCTGGGGCGGTGATTCAATTGATCTTCGATCATTTTAAGCTCGGCATC
>VGHX01000026.1 GCA_016868055.1 Betaproteobacteria bacterium | reverse complement strand
CAGCCACCACCTGCACGATTAATCTGGCCATTAAAGCGCTGTGCACACAAACCCCATCGCCGTGACGCTGGTCGCCGCAGCAGTCAATTGATGTAGAGAACGCTCAATAGGCGCTCATGGCCCACCTACCCCGAAGCGCCACGACGTTCAATAGCGCGAATCGATGGAGGTGGTATGAAATCAGTAAAAAGTTTTTTTGGTGTTGGCCAACATAAACCCATTCCCGGGCCAAAACCAAATTTCAAAGATTCGGTCGCCGAAATATTCTCGCGAATAGGCCTCACACCAAAGCTAGGCACCTCAATAAGCATTCTGGACCGAGCCAAGAATTTCCTGTCGAGGTTTAGTCTCGGACGAGAGCAAGCGAAACATAGAACCAGCGAACCAGGCGAGAACCTGCGGTCGGGACACATTAAGCAAAGTTCAAAAGCAAAACCTAAGGAAAACGTCGAGTCACTGCTTTTTGATTCTGGAAGTTCGTCGAAACTAAGAGAGGGAGGTCTCAAAAATGCGGGGAGCTTAATCCCTGAGAGCTATCAAGAAAAATGATCGAAAAACACTTTCTGGCTTCGATAGTACTCGACGACAAAGCAGCGAAAAACCTTTCGTGAAGCAACCAAAAAACAAAACCCCCGGGCCGTGAAGCGCGGGGGTGGAATCAGTACCACTGACTTTTTTTGGTTGTTATGCCAATCAGGAGCACGCAGTTTATCGAAATATTGCCCGATGTCAACACTTTTACCCTGATGGCAACCAGATTTTTAGCGATGGCTGGCCAATAGCCGCCAGGTGTCGACCACCGAGTCCGGGTTTAGCGAAATCGAGCTGATTCCCTCCTTCATCAGCCACTCCGCAAAGTCCGGATGATCGGACGGCCCCTGGCCGCAAATACCCACATACTTGCCCTGCGCGAGGCAGGTTTGGATGGCTTTGGAGAGCAACGCCCGAACCGCCGGGTCGCGCTCATCAAAGTCGGCCGCCAGTAGCTCCATGCCCGAGTCGCGGTCCAGGCCCAGCGTGAGCTGCGTGAGGTCGTTAGAGCCCACCGAGAAGCCGTCAAAAAACGCCAGAAACTGCTCGGCCAAGATGGCATTGGACGGGATCTCGCACATCATGATCAGCTTCAGGCCGTTCTCGCCGCGTTTGAGGCCGTGCGTGGCGAGGAGGTTGACCACCTTCTCGGCTTGCCCAAGGGTTCGGACGAAAGGCACCATGATTTCGACGTTGGTGAGCCCCATCTCGTCGCGCACCCGCTTCATGGCGCGGCACTCCATCTCGAAGGCTTCGGCAAAGTCCGGCGCAAGGTAGCGTGCTGCACCGCGGAAACCCAGCATCGGGTTCTCTTCATCCGGCTCGTAACGCGAACCACCGATCAGCTTTTTGTATTCGTTCGACTTGAAGTCCGATAAACGAACAATCACCGGACGAGGCCAAAACGCCGCCGCAATGGTCGCCACGCCTTCGGCCAGCTTATCCACATAAAACGCCTTTGGCGAGGCATGGCCACGGGCGACTGACTCGACGGCTTTTTTCAGGTCGGGGTCGACATTCGGGTACTCCAAAATCGCTTTGGGGTGCACGCCGATGTTGTTGTTGATGATGAACTCCAGCCGCGCCAGCCCAACGCCGCTGTTGGGTAACTGGGCGAAGTCGAAGGCGAGCTGCGGGTTGCCTACATTCATCATGATCTTGACCGGAATCTCGGGCAGATCGCCGCCGCTGACCTCGGTTACCTCGGTTTCGAGCAGGCCGTCGTAGATACGGCCCTCGTCGCCCTCGGCACACGACACCGTTACCAGCGTGCCGTCTTTCAGGACCTCGGTGGCGTCGCCACAGCCCACCACCGCTGGCACGCCCAATTCGCGCGCGATGATGGCCGCGTGACAAGTGCGGCCACCACGGTTGGTGACGATCGCCGAAGCGCGCTTCATGACCGGTTCCCAGTTGGGATCGGTCATATCGGCCACCAGCACGTCGCCGGGTTGTACGCGTTCCATCTGCTCGGGGTCTTTAATCACTCGCACCGGACCCGCGCCGATTTTTTGGCCAATGGCGCGCCCGGAGGTTAGCACGTTGCTCGAGCCTTTTAATTTGAAACGCTGCTGCGCATCGCCATGCTTGTGCTGCGATTTCACGGTCTCGGGGCGCGCCTGCAAAATATAGAGCTTGCCGTCGCGCCCGTCTTTGCCCCACTCGATATCCATCGGGCGGCCGTAGTGCTGCTCGATAGTGACTGCGTAGGAGGCCAGTTCAGCCACCTCGGTATCGTTGAGCGAGTAGCGATTGCGCTGCTCGATCGGCACATCCACCGTTCGCACTGAACGACCGGCTTTGGCCTCGCCGGTGAATTCCATCTTGATCAGCTTGGAGCCGATATTGCGACGAATAATCGCGAGCTTGCCCGCCGATAGCATGGGCTTGTGGACATAGAACTCATCGGGATTCACGGCGCCCTGCACCACCGTCTCGCCCAGACCGTAGCTCGAGGTAATGAACACCACATCTTTAAAGCCGGACTCGGTATCGATGGTGAACATGACACCGGAAGCGCCGAGATCAGAGCGCACCATCTGCTGCACGCCTGCCGACAAAGCAACTTCACTATGGGTGAAGCCCTTGTGAACGCGGTATGAGATGGCACGGTCGTTATAAAGCGAAGCGAATACATGCTTCATCGCCTCTAAGATGTTGTCAATGCCGACCACGTTCAGGAAGGTCTCTTGTTGACCGGCGAACGAGGCATCGGGCAAGTCTTCGGCGGTGGCGCTAGAGCGTACGGCAAATGACATTTCACTTGCCGAGTTATCGACCAAGCGGTGATAGAACTGGGTGATCTCTTCCAGCAGACGCGGCTGAAACGGCGTGTCGATAATCCATTGCCGGATCTCGGCACCCGCAGCGGCGAGCGCGCGTACATCGTCGATATCCAGATGCGCAAGGCGGTCGGCGATACGATCGGCGAGCGATGCGCCACCGCCGGTGCTGTAGGAGAGAGAGTCACGGAAAGCCTGCGCCGTGGTGGCGAAACCGCCAGGCACGCGGATACCGACATGCGCGAGTTGGCTGATCATCTCGCCAAGCGACGCGTTCTTGCCGCCGACGGATTCGACATCCGTCATGCGCAAGTCTTCGAAAGCAACGACGTAAGCCGCCCCCGAATCAGGGGCTGAGTGAGCCCCCGCAGATGTTGGGTGGGACATAAATACCTCTTTGATGGTGGGAAATCGGTGCGCGCGACGCGGACGAGTGGAGAGTGCTGTGCTGGCGTGATGAGGCTGGCATGACTCGATCCGTGATTGATTGTCGGGGGGACAGTCCGCGTGGGAAAATGCAAGTTGGAGCGCATTTTACCTGCCCTCACCGCTGAAGTATCAGGCGGCGAGCGATTTTTGCGTTAACTCTTTAGAAATGCTCATGTACAGCCACACTAGCCACACCTCTCCCGGGTTGTCGGGGTTTGATCGAACGGTTTTTTTTGTGTCGGATGGCACCGGTATCACGGCGGAAACTTTCGGGCACTCGGTGCTGACGCAGTTTGATCTGCGTTTCAGACAGATCCGGCTGCCATTCATCGATACGGTCGATAAAGCGCATGAGGCGGTGCGCCGAATTAACGAGGCCTCGCAAAACGAAGGCAAGCGCGCGATCGTGTTCTCGACCCTGGTGAAATCGGAGCTGTCCGCAATTGTGCGTGGCGCGCATGCGATGCACATGGACCTTATCCAAACGTTCGTCGAGCCGCTGGAGCAAGAGCTTGGCACGGTGTCCACGCACACGATTGGTCGCAGTCACAATATCGCCGATTCACACGACTATAAAAGCCGGATCGAAGCGATTAATTTTTCATTGGCACATGACGACGGTCAGTCGCATAAAAACTTGTCGTCGGCAGATGTGATTTTGGTGGGTGTTTCGCGCTCAGGTAAAACACCGACCTCACTCTACATGGCCATGCAATATGGCATCAAGGCGGCGAATTATCCGCTGATTCCGGAAGACTTCGAGCGCGGCATGCTACCGAGCGGTCTGCTACCTTTTCGGAGCAAGGTCTTTGGGCTATCGATTGCACCGGATCGATTATCCGAGGTTCGCAATGAGCGCCGCCCGGGCAGTAAATACGCATCGCTGGAAAATTGTCGCTACGAGGTGAACGAAGCGGAGCGCATGATGCAGCGCGAAGGCATACGCTGGGTGTCGACGACGGTGAAATCGATCGAGGAAATCACCACGATGATTTTGCATGAGCTTAAGCTCGGCAAACGCTCTTATTGATTTATTTTTTGTCGGCGCTGCTCGAATAAACAAATCGCCACACTCGCGGCCACATTCAATGACTCGACTTGGGTGCTCTGCGGTATCGAGAGGCGCTGCGTTGCCAGCGCGAGTAATTCGTCGGACACACCCTGCCCCTCATGACCAAATAACCACGCTGACGGTGAGCGAAGATCAGCGCTGTAGATACTGTTCGCCGCATCTGGCTGCGTGGCATAGACTGGCACCGCAGCGTTCTTGATTAACTGCGCAAGATTGACGTCTTCATGAATCTCCAGAACGAAATGCGCGCCCATTCCCGCGCGAAGTACTTTGGGTGACCACACGGATGCAGTACCGGGGCTGCAGAAAATTTGTTGAATGCCTGCAGCCGCCGCAGTCCGCATGATAGTGCCGAGGTTGCCCGGATCCTGCACGGAATCGAGCAGCAGTGCTGCGCGCTCTAAAGAATGTACGTCAAGTTCACTTCCAGTCGACTGAGGCACTGTTACCGCGAAGAGAATACCCACGCCATGTTCTACCTGACCAAGTGGCGCGAATAAAGCATCCGGCAACAACAGGCACTCAACGGCGGCAGTGGTGGCGTTGATGCTGTGGTCAGGCTGCGTCGTTGAAACCGACTCACAACGCGCAACAAGGGCTGCAACCTCAGGATGACTGAGCGCCGACTCAGCGACGACGCATAGCGCTGGCAACCCGCGATGCTGCAGCCACGCTTCGCATAGATGCACGCCGTCGAGCAGCGTCATGCCGGCCTTACGGCGTGCTTGCGCACTACCGGCCCATTGCCTGAGTTGTTTGTAGTGGGCGTTATCGCGCGATTGAATGCTGCGCAAGCTCATGATGATGCTCCGCCCAGCACCTCACGCACCGGCGCATAAGATCGACGATGCTCGGGGGTGACACCGTGCTCTCGTAGTCGCGCAAGATGGTAGGCCGTGGGATAACCCTTGTGCTGATCAAAGCCGTACTGCGGATAACGCGCATGCATCTCAAGCAGAAGCGCATCGCGCGCGGTCTTGGCAAGAATCGATGCTGCAGAAATTTCGAGTACTTTGTCGTCGCCTTTAACGATGGCTTCGGTACGAATAGCGGTGACCGGGCAGCGGTTACCATCGATCAGCGCCAGTGTGGGTGTCACCGTCAGTCCTTCGATAGCACGTCGCATCGCCAGCATGGTCGCTTGAAGAATATTCAGTGCATCAATCTCAGCCGCAGAGCATTGCGCGACAGACCAGGCCAAGGCATCGCGCTGGATGATGAGCGCTAATTCATCACGCCTGGCCGGGCTGAGTTTTTTTGAATCGCGCAAACCGGCGATTGGTTTGGCGGGGTCAAGAATCACTGCCGCTGCGAACACGGGCCCGGCTAATGGACCTCGGCCCGCTTCATCAACGCCGCAAATCACTTCACCGGCGTTATCGAATAAGGGGACTGTTTTCAACGACGAGATCAGCGCTACGATTAAAGCCGGCCTGCTTGCGACAGCAGCTCCATCACTGCATGCGCACTTTGCGACGCAGTATTGCGCATCAGGTCGTGGTGCAAATCTACAAAGCGGCGGCGCAGACGTTGACGGTTTTGATCATTCGACAGCTGCGCCCACAAGGCCGACGATAAGCCCGCCGGGGTTGCTCTGTCTTGCAATAGCTCCGGCACCAGAAATTCGCGCGCCATGATATTGGGCAGACCTACCCAGGGCTGGTAAGCCATTAATCGCAGCACCTGCCAACTGGCCGGATTCATACGGTAGCTGATCACCATCGGCTTCTTGAACAAGGCTACTTCCAGTGTTGCCGTACCGCTGGCAACTAACGCGGCGTCGCAGGCCGCAATCGCATCGTGCGAGCCACCGGTCATGATCTGCAGTGGCAGCAATTTCAGGTCGGGCGTCATAAGCTGTTCGACAAATGCACGCTGCGTATCACCCGCCATCGGCATCAGGAACTGCACCTTGGGGTCACGCTTTTTCAGCATGGCGGCAGTTTCAAGAAACACGCGCGTGTTGTGCTTCAACTCGGATAATCGGCTACCGGGAAGTATGGTGACGATACGCGCATCACGCGCAATGCCGAGGGCGTCACGCGCTGCGTCTTGGTCGGGATCCATCGGTATCATCTCAGCCAGCGGGTGGCCGACATAGGTCACCGGAATACCGGCTTTGTTGTAGATCGCTTCTTCAAACGGAAAAATTACCAGCAGGTGCGATACCGCACGACCAATTTTTTTTATTCTGCCACGCCGCCACGCCCACACCGACGGGCTGACAAAATGCAGCGTCGGGATGCCCGCTTGCTTGAGCTGTATTTCCAGATCGAGATTAAAGTCAGGCGCGTCAACACCAACAAATACGGCTGGACGTTCCATTAGCAATTGCTCGCGCAACTCATCACGCAAGGCCTTGAGCTCGCGGTAATGCGATAACACCTCGAACAGCCCCCGCACCGCGAGCTTTTGCATCGGGTAGTCGGACACGAAGCCGTATTCCGCCATCGCAGGCCCACCGATGCCATGCAAGCGTGCATCCGGCAACATGGGTCGTAGCCCGGACAGCAGCCGACTGGCGAGTAAATCGCCCGAGGCTTCGCCGGCGACGAGCGCCAGCGTCAGGTCATCGGACGATGCCACGCGTCACGCTCTCCAAAAATTCACGCATGCTTTTCAGGTGCGCAGATACCGCCGGTTGTACTTGCTCTTCTTTAGCAAGCGCGGCCTTGGCTTCGTCCAGCGTGAGCCCGGATTTGTAGATCAGGCGATAGGCGTTGCGTATCGCGTCGATTTCCTCACGGGTGAAACCACGCCGACGCAAGCCCTCGACATTCACGCCGTGGGCTGCCGCCGGGTTACCGCTCAAGATGACAAAGGGTGGCACATCTTGAGTCAGACTGGTAAACATACCCAGCATGGCGTGCGCGCCAATTTTGCAAAACTGATGTACGCCCGAGTGCCCACCGAGAATCGCCCAATCACCCACCTGCACATGGCCGGCCAGCTGCGCGTTGTTGGCGAAGATGGTGTGGTTACCGACCTGGCAGTCATGCGCGAGATGCACATACGCCATGATCCAGTTGTCATTGCCCAGCCGAGTAACACCGGCGTCCTGTGCCGTGCCGCGGTTAAAGGTGCAAAACTCGCGAATAGTGTTGCGGTCGCCGATCGTTAATCGCGTCGGCTCACCACTGTATTTTTTATCTTGCGGTGCCGCGCCAATCGAAGAGAACTGATAAAACACATTGTCGCAACCGATGGTGGTGTCACCTTCAATCACGACATGCGGGCCGATCTTGGTGCGCGCCCCTATTTTTACCTGCGGGCCAATGACGCTGTACGCACCTACCTCCACCGTACTATCTAGTTCGGTAGCGGGGTCGATCAGCGCGCTGGGGTGAATCATGCTCATGCCGGCTGCACCGGTTCCGGTTCGCTGATACTGCGCATGGTGCACATGAGCTCGGCTTCGACCGCAAGCTGCCCCTCGACTAGCGCTTTTGATTGAAACTTCCAGATACCGCGTGACTGACGCAGAATCTCGACCTCCATCACCAACTGATCGCCCGGCTCTACCGGCCGCTTGAAGCGCGCGCCATCGATACCGACGAAGTACACCACGGCGTTCTCATCGGGCTTTTGACCCATGGTGAGAAATGCCAGCAAGGCTGCAGTTTGCGCTAGCGCCTCAATCATTAAAACGCCGGGCATCACCGGCTTGTTCGGAAAATGCCCATTAAAGAACTCTTCGTTGGCACTGACATTTTTGATGGCGCGGATCTGCTTGCCAGATTCCCAATCAAGCACCCGATCAACCAGCAGCAGCGGGTAGCGATGCGGCAGGTATTGCTTGATTTGATTGATATCGAGGCTTTTCATTATGGTTTTGCCTAATCTCGTGGTAATGGAGTGACGTTATTCTGGGCGGCTTTATTCGCCGATTTTAGTCTCACTGGGCGGCTGAACGCTGTGCTGCTTGAGTAGTTTCTCTAACACGCGCACGCGCTCGCGCAGGCTACCCAGTTGACGAACGACGGCGGCTGTTTTTTCCCAGTCGGCATTTTTGGCCAGAGGATAAAACCCGGTGTACTGACCCGGCTCGAGAATCGAGCGTGATACCAAGCTGCCGGAAGACACATGGACATTATCCGCAATCGTCAGATGCCCCAGCACCATCGCCGCACCACCAAAAGTACAGTGCCGGCCGATCTTGGCGCTGCCGGCGACACCAACACAGCCCGCCATCGCCGTGTGCGCACCGATCACGCAGTTATGCGCGATTTGAATCTGGTTATCCAATTTGACACCGTCTTCGATGACCGTGTCCTCCAGCGCGCCGCGATCGATGGTGGTGTTGGCACCGATCTCGACATCATTGCCTATGCGCACGCCGCCCACTTGCGGAATTTTTACCCAGTGCCCCGAGTCATTGGCAAAGCCGAAGCCGTCACCGCCAATCACCGCGCCGGATTGAATAATGCCGCGCTCACCGATCCGACAAGCCGACAGAAAACTCACGCGCGGATTCAGCAATGTGTGCGCACCGATCACAGCGTTTCGGCCAATATGGCAGCCTGCGCCGATCACGCAGTGCTCGCCGATCTGCGCGCCCGCCTCAACCGTCGCACCGGGGCCGACGCTGGCGGTGGTGGCGACAGTGGCGGTGGGGTCGACCCATGCGTTGGGATGGATACCGATTGCCGGCGCTACCGCGGTCATTGCCGCAAAGCGCTGCGCAGCGCGCGCGAAGTAGGCATAGGGATTGTCGGTAAGCACACGAGCGCCAGCGTAGCCCGGCAGCTGCTGATGATCCGAGTGCGACAGGATCAGCGCAGCAGCGCGCGTCTGCGCCGCCTGCGCGCGCAGCTTGGTGTTGGACAGAAAGGTGATGTGCGACGGACCCGCAGCGTCCAATGGCGCGATCCCGGTGATGTCGAGCTCGGGATCGCCGATCAACTCCCCGCCCAAGCTATCGACCAAGTCGCCCAGTCGAGTGCCCATGGCGGTGGTCCTGTCTTATTTTGCGTTGAGTGCCTTCAGCACTTTGTCGGTGATGTCGATGCGCGGGCTGTAGTAAACCGCTTCTTGAAACACGATGTCATATTTCTCGACATCGGCCAGCTGGCGTATGACCTTGTTGGCTTTTTCCAGAACCGCTGCCAGCTCCTCGTTGCGACGCTGGTTCAGGTCTTCACGAAACTCGCGCTGGCGACGCTGATAGTCTTTATCCATCTCGGATAGCTCGCGCTGGCGCTTGACGCGCTCGGCATCGGAGATCACAGGCGCGTCTTTATCGAGTTTCTCTGCCGCAGATTTCACGCGCGCAGCCAGATCTTGCAGATCTTTGTCGCGGCGAGAAAATTCCTGCTCGAGCTTGGCGGTCGCGGCTTTTGCCGGTGTCGCCTCACGGAAGATGCGCTCGGTGTTGACAAAACCTATTTTCAACTCTTGCGCGCTACTCGCCAGCGGCGCGATCACCAGCGCCGAGACGCCAAGCAGCACATAAGTTGCTTTTTTTAGCACGGATATCACTTCATTCTCCATCACGGAAAACCCGATTATGCCACCGCGCTTCAGAAGCCGGTACCCAGCTGGAACTGGAAGCGCTGCACATAATCCCCAGGCTTATCGTTGATCGGATACGCCAGCGATAGCTTGAGCGGTCCGACCGGTGAAATCCAGGATATGCCGATACCGGTGCTGTAGCGCAGGTCGGCCAGACGGATGTTCTCGCCCTCGTTAGGGTTCCAGACCTGGCCTGCGTCGAGGAATGTGAACCAGCGCAGGCTGCGGTCAACCCCCGTGCCCGGGAATGGGAACTGCAACTCGGCATTACCGATCAACCGCGCAGAACCGCCGATCGGCAGCCGGAACAGATTGTCGCTGGATACCCGGGTTCCGGAGACATTCAGTGTGCCAGCCGCAAATCCGCGAACCGAACCTATCCCACCGGCATAAAAGTTCTTGAAGATCGGGTAAGGATCGCCCGAGATACCGGAGCCGTAGTTAACCTCACCGTTGAAGGCGAGCGTCATGCTCGAGGCGACCGGCCAAAAATACTGATCCTGGTAGGTCGCGCGGTAATAGCGCGATCCGCCGGCCGGAGATACCTCGACGCTCGCGCGCCGATAACGGCCCTTGGTTGGAATCAGCACGCTGTCGCGCTCGTCCCGCTGCCAGGCAGCGGTGAGCGGTATCGAACTAGTGTTGGCGGAGCCGACGCCCATCTGCGGATTGCTGGCGTCCACCGGTGTCGCCGGTGAAAACGTGTAGCCATTATTTTCGGCCACAAAGCGGCGATACCGCTCAGGGCTGGTAGCGTATGCATCAACCGTGGTGTCTTCATAGCCGATGCCGAGGAATACGCGGTCGAACTCTGTGAACGGCACACCAAAATTAACAGAGCCGCCTCTGGTGACGATTTTGTAATCGACATCCGTGAAAAAAATCGGCGGTCGCGACGTGCGGTAGAACACGTCGATGGTTCGGCTGACGCCATCTTCAGTGAAATACGGGTTGGTATGGCTGAGCGCGATCGTTCGAAAAACTCGGCTGGTGTTAACGTTGATACCAATGTTGTTACCCGAACCGAATGCATTCGCCTGGTTGATCGAGCCCGTCAGTACGAGTTTTTCAGCGCTGGAGAAACCGGCACCGACCATAATTGCACCGGTAGGCTTCTCAGTGACCTTGACGTCGAGATCGACCTGATCAGGCACCCCGGGTACTTCGATCGTGTCGACCGTGGTGTCGGTGAAATAACCGAGACGGCCGAGGCGATCGCGCGAGAGCCGGATTTTGTCGCCATCGTACCAAGCGCCTTCGAACTGGCGAAACTCTCGCCGAATGACCGAATCCCGGGTACGGTCGTTACCACCGATATTGATATTTCGTACGTAGATGCGTTTGCCCGGATCGACGAAAATCGTAAAGGCAACCTCGGCTTTGTCTCGATTGATCGACGGTACTGCGTTAACGTTCGCAAACGCATAGCCGAATACGCCCATGCGCTCGCTGATTTTCTTGGTGCTTTCGGTCATGCGCTCGCCCGAATAAGCATCGCCCGGCTTGAGCGACACCAGGCTCGCGAGTTCTTGATCACGCCCGAGCATTTCGCCCTCGAGCTTGACCTCGGTTACCTTGTATTTTTTTCCTTCAGTAATATTGATGGTGATGAAGATATCTTTTTTGTCTGGCGAGATCGATACCTGCGTTGAATCGACCTGCATCTCAAGGTAGCCACGATTCAGGTAGTAGGACCGCAAAGCTTCAATATCACCCGCGAGCTTCTGGCGCGAGTACTGATCTGATTTGGAGTACCAGGTAAACCACCCGGAGGTCGACATTTTTAGCTGATCGCGCAGATCATCTTCCTTGAACGCGTCGTTGCCGATAATTTTTATCTGGCGAATACGCGCAACCTCACCCTCATCAACCGCAAAAGTGACATTGACCCGGTTGCGCTCAATCGGCGTTACCGTGGTCGTGATTTTCACACCGTACAAACCGCGCGACAGGTACTGGCGCTTGAGCTCTTGCTCGGCTCGGTCAACCAGCGACTTATCCAAAATACGCGACTCACCCAAACCAAGATCTTTGAGTGCCTTCCGAAGTTTGTCTTTTTCAAACTCTTTGGTGCCGGTGAACTCGACACTCGCAATGGCCGGGCGCTCTTCTACCGACACCACCAGTACATCGCCCTCGGTTTCGATGCGGACGTCTTTGAAAAAACCCGTTGCGTACAGCGCCTTGATCGCCGCCGCCGCTTTGTCGTCATCGAAGGTATCGCCGATGCGTACTGGCAGGTAGTTGAACACCGTACCGGCTTCAGTGCGCTGTATGCCCTCGACCCGAATATCACGCACGGTGAATGGCTCGACAGCGAGCGCGTGCGCCGCAAAAGCAGAGGCGATCGCAGTGGCAATGAGTTTGGGTATGAAGGAAGGCGACCGGCGCGGGGTTCGAGATGTCATCGATGGATTATTATTTGAGTCGGGCCTGCGACTATCCGATCAGACGAGTGATGTCGTTGAAAACCGCAATAGCCATCAAGGCCATCAGCGCCCCTAATCCTGCGCGCTGCACAATTTCTGCGACACGCTCGGGGACTGGCCGCCCGGAAAAAAGTTCCACCGAATAATACAGCAAATGACCGCCATCCAAAACCGGTATGGGTAGCAGATTCATCACGCCGAGACTAATACTCACGAACGCAATAAACGATAAAAAACTGATCCAGCTCGATCGTGCAGTCTGCCCCGCGTAGTCGGCAATGGTGATCGGGCCGGTGATGTTTTTCAGTGATGCCTCGCCGATTAACATCTTGCCAAGCATGCGCACCGTCAGCGCAGAGGTGTCCCACGTTTTATGCGCTGCGCGAGTGAACGCATCAATCGGGCCGGACTGTACGGTCACCATCGCGCTGGACATATCAACTTGCGCCAGAATTCTGCCGACCTCGCGCTCACCGTCACGCTCAGCGCGCGGAACCAGCGACGCCGACATGGGCCGACCCTCCCGTAGCCATGCAATTGTCACGCTGCGCCCCGGCGCCGCCTGTACGGCCTGGATGAAAGCGATCGCGTCAGCGACGGGTTGGTCGTCGATAGCGGTGATGCGATCGCCCGCTTGCAGCCCTGCTTGTGCTGCCGGGCCATCCGGCAAAATCTCACCGAGCAAGGATGGCGGACGCGCCAATGAAAGCCCCAGTCGTTCGAATAATTCGCTGTCGATTTCCTGCTCGGGTAAGGCTTGCGCCGGTAACACCACTTCGCTGAGCCAGTAGCCGCCCGCGTTGTCGGGCCGCTGCACTGACAAGCGCAGCGCTTGCTCGCGCAACACCACCTGAATCATCTGCCAGCGAAACTCGGCCCACGAGCGCACTGCTGTGCCGTTCACCTCGAAAATTAGATCACCCGTGTGCAGACCAGCACGCTGGGCGGCGCTAGATTCTATGACTGTCACGCGCGCTACCGGCTCGGGCATGCCGTGCAGATAGAGACCAGCCAGAATCGCTATCGCCAGCAGAAAATTCGCGAGTGGGCCGGCGACGACGATCGCGATTCGCTTACCCACTGTCTGCCCGGTGAATTCGCGCGGCATATCCTCGGGTGCGATGTCGCCCTCGTGGTCACGTTTATCCAGCATCTTGACGTAGCCACCCAAAGGCAGAAGCGATAAGGCCCACTCGGTTTGATCTTTACCGAATCGCTTTGACCAGATCACTCGGCCCATACCGACCGAGAAACGCACGACCTTGACACCGCACCAACGCGCGACCCAGTAGTGCCCGAGTTCGTGAAAGATCACCAGCACACCGATCGTGATCGCAAATGCCAGCAGGGTCTGAAGCAGGGTCATGGTTTATGAATGCAAGAAAGGGTTTAAAGCACTGCCCAGCCGCTCAGTGCAGCAGCTCCAGCGCCTGCGCACGCGCGACCTGGTCTTGTGCGAGCAAGCTATCGAGCGTGTTGACTGAGGCCGACGGAACCCGCTGCAGGGTCTCGGCTATCACGCCCGCGATCCGGCTGAAACCGATACGCTGATCAAGAAACGCCTGCACCGCGATTTCATTGGCGGCATTCAACACTGCCGGTGCGCAGCCACCCGTGTGCAACACATCAAACGCCAGCTGCAGGCAGGGGAAACGCAAAAAATCAGGCTTGCGAAAATCCAGCTGACCGATGCGTGCGAGATCTATGGCGTCAACACCGGAATCGATCCGCTCGGGATAAGCAAGCGCATGCGCAATCGGCGTTCGCATATCGGGGTTACCGAGTTGCGCCAATACTGAACCGTCGGCATAAGCCACCATGGAATGAATCACGCTCTGCGGATGAATCACGACCTCGATCTGCGCGGCGCTCGCGCCAAACAGCCAGTGCGCCTCAATCACTTCCAGGCCTTTATTCATCATGGTGGCCGAATCAACCGAGATCTTTCGACCCATGCTCCAGTTGGGATGTGCTACCGCTTGCTCAGGGGTGATGCTGTCAAAACTCGCCAGGTCTCGATCGAGGAAAGGGCCGCCGGAAGCAGTGAGCAAAATTTTTCGGATGCCATGCTGCGGCGGCACGCGCTGGTATCCGATCGGCAGGCATTGAAATATCGCGTTGTGCTCGCTATCAATCGGCAACAATGTAGCGCTACTGGATGCAACTGCATCCATAAACAACTGACCCGAGATAACCAGCGCCTCTTTGTTGGCCAGCAGGAGTTTCTTGCCAGCGTGTGCCGCTGCAAGACTGGGCCGCAAACCGGCGGCGCCGACGATTGCCGCCATGACCGTATCGCATGAGGCAGAACTCGCCACCTCGCAAAGGGCTTGTTCGCCCCACAGCACTTCGGTGCCAAGGCCGTCGCGCTTGATGAGGTCTTGAAGTTGCGCTGCCGCTTCGGCGTTACCGACCACCGCAACCTCAGGATGGAACTGAGCGCATTGCGCGGCCAGCAGATCAACCCGGGTTTGACCGGTGAGCGCGAACACGCGGTAGCGATCAGGATGCCGCGCCACCACATCGAGCGTCGAGACGCCAATCGAGCCCGTTGCGCCGAGTATGGTGAGCGATTGCATGCGGCGATTATTTCACGAGACAGCTGCTGGCATCTGAGCCGCCAAAAGATATGCCAACGGCATCGACGGTACCAGCGCATCGATACGGTCGAGCACGCCGCCATGGCCTGGCAAAAGGCGACTACTGTCCTTGACGTCTGCACGACGCTTCAGCATGGATTCAAACAAATCTCCGACCACGCTGGCAAACACCAATAACGCCAGCAAGACGATTGATTTGAACCAGCCATACCGCAACAGCAATTGCGCCTGAAAGGTTTGCGGTACTTGCGTCACCAATGCCGAGAGCACCAACACGGCAAGCAAGCCACCGGCCACGCCTTCCCAGGTCTTACCCGGGGAGATACCGGGCGCGAGCTTACGCTTGCCAAAAGAACGGCCCGCGAAGTAGGCACCAATATCAGCAACCCAGACAATCGCCATCGCAGACAACAGAAACACCACCGAGCGATACCACAAGCCGGCAATAGAAATAAAACATCCCAGCAGGGCAATCAGGTACAGGGAATTGAATAGCGCGCCACGCAGCCCCACATTCGCCGGCAGGCCAAAGCGTAGCGCCGGAAAAAATCGCAAGCCCCACAGCGCGATACAAATCGATACGAGCGGCAGCCACTCATCAGTGGCGCGGCTGATCATGGGGAGCAAAAAAATGCCACACACCAGCGCCATCGGCAGCACAAACCGCACACCCGACAGCCAGAGCGCCTCCCAGCACGCGGCACCGAAAAAAATGGCGAGGGTAAACTGGAACGCAATCGCAGATCCTGAACCAAGCACTGCGCCAAGCAGAACCAATAACGCAACTGCTGTGATCACGCGTTGTCGCAGCATTAAGAAGCTTTCCTGATCTCGACCAGCTGCGCGCTGGTGCGACCAAAGCGGCGCTCGCGCTGCTGGTAAGAGATGATCGCTGCGTCCAGCGCGGCCTCGTCAAAGTCGGGCCAGAATGTATCGGTGAAATACAACTCGGTGTAAGCCAGTTGCCACAACAGGAAATTGGAGATGCGCTGCTCGCCACCGGTGCGAATAAACAGATCTGGCTCGGGAGCATAGGCCATCGCCAGGTAGGGTGCGAGCTCAGCCTCGGTATATGCATTGATGTCTGGATGCGCCGCAACCATACGATTAGTCGCCTGCATCAGATCCCAGCGCCCGCCGTAGTTCGCGCAAATAGTGAGCGTAAGGCGAGAATTCGACTCGGTTTTGCGTTCGGCTTGCTCGATCAGCTGCAGCAAGCGCGCATCAAATTTAGACAGATCACCCACCACGCGCAGCCGTATACCGTTAGCGTGCATTTTGTCGACCTCACGCTCTAGCGCGGCAGCGAATAAACGCATCAGCATTGAGACCTCGTCAGCCGGTCGGCGCCAGTTTTCGGAGCTGAACGCAAACAGCGTCAGGTAGCCAACACCTCGTGAAATACACGCTTTCACTGCTGCTCTGACCGCCTCTACGCCTTTGGCATGACCCGCGACTCTGGGCAGGTAACGCTGCGTGGCCCAGCGCCCATTGCCATCCATGATGATAGCGACGTGGTGGGGCACACACGCTGTCTCAGGTATCTGCAGCGTAGAACTCGGATGGCTCATATTCGCGCTCGACAAAAGGTCAAAGAAAAATCGTACAACGACGTCGATGAGGGTCTTATACCGTCATCACATCTTTTTCTTTTTCAACGACTAATTTATCAACCTCGGCAACAAATTTATCGGTCAGCTTTTGTACTTCGTCTTGCGTGCGGCGCTCGTCGTCTTCGGAGATCGCCTTGTCCTTCAAAAGCTTCTTGAGGCTTTCGTTCGCGTCACGCCGAATATTGCGAATCGCGATCTTGGCGTCTTCAGCTTCACTGCGAACCAGCTTGACCATTTCCTTGCGGCGCTCTTCGGTCAGCGCGGGGGTTGGCACCCGGATCACCTCACCGACCGTGGCCGGGTTCAAGCCGAGATCAGATTCGCGAATCGCTTTTTCTATCGCAGCGATCATTTTCTTTTCCCATGGCTGCACACCAATAGTGCGCGCATCAAGCAGTGTGAGATTGGCCACCTGACTAATCTGTGTCGGCGTGCCGTAGTAGTCGACCATCACATGATCAAGAATACCCACATGAGCACGGCCCGTACGTACCTTGGCCAGATCGGTTTTCAGCGTCTCGATCGATTTCTGCATTTTTTGCTCGGTGGCTTTTTTCACCTCAGCAGGGGTCATGTCTTTCTCCTGTATGCGTTCAATATGAATCAGACGTGAACCAGCGTGCCTTCGTCATCGCCAAGCACGACGCTCATGAGCGCCCCCGGTTTGACGATCGAAAACACACGGATCGGTAATTTTTGGTCACGGCACAAAGCAAACGCGGTCGCATCCATGACTTGCAGCCGCTTCGAAATCGCCTCATCAAAACTGATGGTGCTGTAGCGCGTTGCCGAGGCATCTTTCTTCGGATCAGAGCTGTAGATACCGTCCACTTTGGTTGCTTTCAGCACCACCTCCGCGCCGATCTCAGCGCCGCGCAGCGCAGCAGCCGTGTCGGTGGTGAAGAAAGGGTTACCTGTACCTGCAGCGAACACCACGATCTTGCCTTCTTCGAGGTACTGCAGTGCCTTAGGACGCACATACGGCTCGACCACCTGCTCGATCGCGATCGCAGACATGACACGCGCCGTCATGCCCACCTGACGCATGGCATCTGCCAGCGCGAGCGAGTTCATCACGGTGGCCAGCATACCCATGTAGTCCGCAGTGGCACGATCCATACCCTGCGCACCGGGAGCAACGCCGCGAAAGATGTTGCCGCCACCAATCACAATGGCCACCTCGACACCCAGCTTGGCGACCTCTGACACATCCGCCACCATGCGTTCGATCGTGGCACGGTTAATGCCGTAGGCGTCTTCGCCCATCAGCGCCTCGCCCGATAGCTTCAGCAGGACGCGCTTGTATATGGGTTTGGTCATGCGGTCTGTTCCCTAGTTTGCCCGAGTGATTTGATCGATATTGTAAATGCTGCGATCCTGAAAAAAACGGGCCATGCGGCCCGTTTTTCTTAACGCTTGCTCAAGACTTTTTGGCAGCGGCGACCTGGGCCGCCACTTCGGCGGCAAAGTCGTCTTGTCGCTTCTCGATACCCTCGCCCACAATGTACATGGTGAACGACTTGACCGAGGTCTGAGCTGCCTTCAGCATTTGCTCTACGGTCTGCTTATCATTCTTGACAAAGGCCTGATCCAGCAGCGATACCTCTTTGAGGTACTTCTGCACCGAACCCTCGACCATTTTTGCGGCGATATCGGCAGGCTTGCCCGACTCCTGCGCCTTCAGTGTCGCCACCGAGCGCTCTTTTTCAATCAGCTCTGCCGGCACTTGCGTTGACGACAACGCCACCGGCTTCATCGCCGCGATATGCATCGCCACATCTTTACCGACTTGCTCTTCAGCGCCGTCGTACTCGACCATGACGCCGATGCGCGTACCGTGCAAGTAAGAGGCCAACTTGGCGGTAGTTTCAAAACGCTGGAAGCGGCGGATCGACATATTCTCGCCAATCTTGCCGATGAGGGCCGAACGCACCTCGTCGACGGTTTTACCCTCCATCGGCAGCGCCGACAGCGCAGCGACATCGGCGGGGTTTTTATCGGCAACCATTTGCGCGATGTGCTTGGTGAAGTTCAGGAAGTCGTCATTTTTCGATACAAAGTCAGTCTCGCAATTGACCTCGACCAGCGCGCCAATACCGCCCGCGATATGGGCTGCAACCACACCCTCAGCGGTAACACGTGATGCGGCTTTTGATGCCTTGCTGCCGAGCTTGACGCGCAGGATTTCCTCGGCCTTGGCCATGTCACCGTCGGCCTCGGTCAGTGCCTTTTTGCACTCCATCATGGGCGCGTCTGTTTTAGCGCGCAGTTCACCCACCATTGCTGCTGTAATTGCTGCCATTACCCTCTCCTCAACTAGGTCGCCATTCGGCAACCGGTATCAATATCTTTACACTGGGGCCGAAGCCTGCCCCGCAAGCCGCCTGCCCCATCGACGCATTGCCCGAAAAAAAGGGGCGAACCGCTGTTGCCCCTGATTTTCCGCCTCGCTTAACGAGGCAGTGCGCTAAGGCGAATCAGGCCTGATCGCTGACTTCGACGAACTCCTCGCCCTTGGCAGCCTGGACGATATCGGCTACCGAGGTGGCGCGGCCCTCGAGAATGGCGTCGGCCACACCGCGTGCATACAGCGTGATGGCTTTTGACGAGTCGTCATTGCCCGGAATCACGTAGGTGACGCCGCTTGGCGAGTGGTTGGTATCGACCACACCAATCACCGGAATGCCGAGCTTGGTGGCTTCGGTAATTGCGCCCTTGTGGTAGCCGACGTCGATCACGAAAATCGCATCTGGCACACCGTTCATGTCTTTGATGCCGCCAATACCTTTTTGCAGCTTGTCGAGCTCGCGGTTAAACATCAGCGCTTCTTTTTTCGACATTTTCTCGACCGAGCCGTCAGCGATGGCGGCTTCCATTTCCTTCAGGCGCTTGATCGAGGTCTTGATGGTCTTGAAGTTAGTCAGCGTACCGCCCAGCCAGCGCTGGTCAACGAACGGCACACCGGCGCGCTGCGCCTCAGCCGCAATGATGTCGCGCGCCTGGCGTTTGGTGCCTACCATCAAAATGGTGCCACGGTTGGCGGAGAGTTGACGGATGTACTTGGCCGCCTCCTGGAACATGGCCATGGTCTTTTCCAGGTTGACGATATGAATCTTGTTACGATGACCGAAGATAAACGGGGCCATCTTGGGGTTCCAGAAGCGGGTTTGGTGACCAAAATGGACGCCGGCTTCCAGCATTTCACGCATGGTGACTGACATAGTTTCTCCAGGGTTGTGTCTTGAGGCCGGTCAGCAACCCGAACAAACCATCTGTTGACGGGCACCCTTGGGGCGCGGACTCGTGATTTAAAAATTTACAAAAAAGTAATACAGTCGCTTGACGCCCCCACTTTTCCGCGGCGGGAAACAAGCTAACCGAAGATTTTACCCGTAAAGCGGGATCAGACGCAAACTCACCCAATTCCGGGCACAGGTCCGAAGGACTTCGTAGCGCCAAACCGCGAGGCGCGAGTCGCTCGACTATAATCCCAGCTTCTCTCACAGGACTGCCACCGCCAGCTGTACGCGGCGCTCGCGCAGCAGCATCATGGGCAACATCACGATCAAGACACCGGAAGACATCGCTGGCATGCGAGTGGCCGGACGCCTCGCCTCGGAGGTGCTGGATTTCATCACGCCGCATGTGAAGGCGGGCGTGAGTACCGATCAACTCGACAAGCTGTGCCACGACTATATGGTGAACGTGCAGGGAGTGACGCCGGCGCCTTTGAATTACTGCCCTCCGGGGTACACGCCTTACCCGAAATCGATTTGCACCTCGGTGAATGATGTGGTCTGCCACGGCATACCCGGCGACAAGGTTTTAAAGCTGGGCGATGTGGTGAACATTGATGTCACGGTCATCAAAGATGGTTATCACGGCGATACCAGCCGTATGTTCTTCGTTGGCGAGCCATCAATACTCGCCAAACGCTTGAGCGACATCACTTACGAATGCATGTGGCTGGGTATTTCGCGCATCAAGCCCGGAACCTACTTGGGTGACCTTGGCCATGTGATCCAGCAGTACGCAGAGAACGCTGGCTTTTCGGTAGTGCGCGAGTTTTGTGGCCACGGCATCGGCAAAGTATTCCATGAAGAACCTCAGGTGCTGCACTACGGCAGACCGGGCACGCTCGATCAACTGGGCTCCGGCATGATCTTCACGGTCGAGCCGATGATCAATGCAGGGCGCAGAGAAATTCGCGAGATGAGCGACGGCTGGACTATCAAGACCCGTGACCGTAGCCTCTCGGCGCAGTGGGAGCACACGGTGCTGGTTACCGAGACTGGCTTCGAGGTGCTTACGGTGTCCGCCGGATCGCCACCACCACCCGCTTTCATTACATCCCCCGCAGCAGATAGCGCGGCCAGCGTGGAGTGAGATGACCACGCTGTCGATCTCTCTACGCGAACAGCTAAGGGAAGGCCGGCAGGCAATTGTTGACGACTACCTCGTCAATCGACGAACAGAGCAACTGCTCAAACGATTCGCGCGGCACGCAGACCAAGTCCTCACTCTAGCCTGGCGATCATTTAGCATGCCGGCGTCGACCGCCTTGGTAGCCGTGGGCGGCTATGGCCGCGGTGAGCTTTTCCCCTACTCCGATATCGATCTGCTGATTCTGCTGCCATCGCAGCCCGACGCCGCGCTGCGCGAAAAACTGGAACAGCTGGTGCAACTGCTGTGGGACCTCGGTCTCGAGATCGGACACAGCATCCGTACGGTCGACGAGTGCATGACCGAGTCGGAGGCCGATATCACGGTGCAAACCAGCCTATTGGAGGCGCGGCGCATCACCGGCTCGCAGCAACTCTTCAAGCAGCTGCAGCAGCGCCATGCGCAGGCGATGGATGCACGCGCTTTTTTTCAGGACAAAGTACTCGAGCTGCGCCAGCGTCATGTGAAGTACGAGAACACGCCTTACAGCCTGGAGCCGAACTGCAAAGAAAGCCCGGGTGGTCTTCGTGATTTGCAAGTGATTCTTTGGGTTTCAAAAGCAGCCCGTCTTGGGCGCTCGTGGCGCGAGCTTGCCGATAGCCAGATCATCACCCGCACCGAGGCGCGGCAACTGGCTGAGAAAGAGCGCGCGTTCAAAGATATTCGAATCCGTTTGCACCTGTACGCCGGGCGTCGCGAGGACCGCTTGGTGTTCGATGTGCAAGGGCCGATTGCAGAGACTTTTGGTTTCGCAGCCGGCGAAGACCGGCGCGCCAGTGAGGTGCTGATGCAGCGCTATTACTGGGCGGCCAAAGCGGTGACGCAACTGAACTCTATCCTGCTGCAGAACATTGAATCACGTTTGTTTCCGCAACCGCTCGCATCGCGACCAGTCAACGAACGATTCAATGAAGTCAACGGCATGATCGATGTCGCGCATGATGAGGTGTTCGAGCAAACGCCGTCGGCGATGCTGGAAATATTTCTGCTGCTTGAGCGTAATGCTGAGTTGAAAGGCATGACCGCGCGCACCCAACGCGCGCTATGGCATGCGCGCTTTCGTATCGACGCCAAGTTTCGCCGCGACCCGAAACATCGTGAGCTATTTCTACAGATACTGCAGTCGCCGAAAGGTGTCACCCACGCGCTGCGCGGCATGAATCAGCTATCGATCTTGGGCCGGTATCTGCCTAATTTCCGTCGCATCATCGGTCAGATGCAGCATGATCTGTTTCATGTGTACACGGTCGATCAGCATATTTTGATGGTGGTGCGGAATGTGCGTCGTTTTACCATCCCCGAGCATTCACACGAATACCCTTTCTGCAGCCAACTGATCGCTAATTTCGCGCAGCCCTGGCTGATTTATATCGCTGCGCTGTTTCACGATATCGCCAAGGGACGTGGCGGCGACCACTCGGTACTGGGTAAAACCGATGCGCAACGATTTTGTCGTGATCATGGTTTAACTAAACAAGATACTGAGTTAGTTGTATTTCTTGTCGAGCACCATTTATTGATGTCGCAGGTGGCACAAAAACAAGACCTGTCCGATCCCGATGTGATTCGTGCGTTTGTTAAAACGGTTAAAACCGAGCGCCGCCTGACGGCACTTTACCTGCTCACTGTTGCTGATATTCGCGGTACAAGCCCCAAAGTATGGAATGCGTGGAAGGGCAAGCTGCTGGAGGACTTGTACCGCATGAGCCTGCGCGTGCTTGGCGGTGAAGCGCCTTCGGCTGACCGCGTGCTGCAAAACCGCCAGCAAGAAGCACGCGCCACACTTAGGCTGCACGGCCTGCCGGATGAGGTTCATGACAGCTTGTGGAAGCGGCTGGATGTCGGCTATTTTCTGCGGCACGATGCTGCAGAGATTGCCTGGCACACGCGCGTCTTGCATGAGCATTTGGATGATGAGCTACCGCTGGTGCGGTGCCGTATCGCGCCGATCGGCGAAGGTTTACAGGTTATGGTCTATCTACGCGACCGTACTGATTTATTTGCGCGTATCTGTAGTTATTTTGATCGTCATAATTTCAGCATTCTGGATGCCAAGGTGCAGACCACGCGCAATGGCTACGCGCTGGATACATTTCTGGTCAGCGAGCCTAGTTTTTCCGAGAACTACCGTGAGCTGATTGCCTTGGTCGAGCATGACCTCGCGCTATGGGTGCAAAGTGATGCCGCGCTACCCTCGCCCGGCAAAGCAAGACTATCGCGACTATCTCGCACCTTCCCCATCACGCCGACAGTGCATCTGTCGCCTGATGAGCGCGGCCAGTATCACATGCTCTCGGTTTCTGCGAATGATCGCCCCGGACTGCTGTATTCAATCGCCAGTGTGCTCGCGCGCTATAAAGTGAATTTGCACACCGCAAAAATTGCTACGCTGGGCGAACGGGTGGAAGATGTGTTCGTGGTCGATGGCCCAACGCTATCAAACGCGAGAGCGCAGATTGCGTTGGAATCTGATCTGTTAGATGCTTTGCGCATCTAACACCGCCTTGTCTATTTTCCACAGCAATGACTGAACCCTTGCGCCTGTCAAAACGTATGTCCGAGCTCGGGCTTTGCTCACGCCGTGAGGCCGATGAGTGGATCGCGAAAGGCTGGGTCCGCGTCGATGGGCAAATCATCTCCGAACTGGGTAGCAAAGTACTGCCGCACCAGAAAATATCGATAGAAAAACAAGCGCAGGCGCAGCAAGCAAAACGCGTCACCGTGCTACTCAACAAACCGATGGCGTATGTGAGCGGGCAAGCTGAAGATGGCTACACGCCAGCCTTCACGTTGGTGACTCCGGAAAATCGCTGGAGCGAGGATAAATCCCCTACCCAGTTTTCGCCGTCGCAGTTAAAAAGCCTGGTTCCCGCTGGTCGGCTTGATATCGACTCCGTTGGGCTGTTGGTGTTAACCCAGGATGGTCGTATTGCGAAGCAGCTGGTTGGCGAAGATCGGCTGATCGAAAAAGAGTATCTGGTGCGAGTGAAATACCTGAGACCGGGCAAGCTGCCGGATTCAGATCTGAAGCGTTTGAATCACGGTCTCTCGCTTGATGGCAGCCCGCTACTACCGGCGAAAGTGAGTTGGCAAAACGATGACCAGCTACGTTTCATTTTGCGAGAGGGCAAGAAGCGACAAATCCGCCGTATGTGCGAGTTGGTTGGTCTTCAGGTGATTGGCCTCAAGCGGGTACGCATCGGTAATGTGAAGCTTGGTGACTTACCGGTTGGGCAGTGGCGGTATATGGCGGAGAGCGAGAGGTTCTAGTTGGCGCTAGACCAAACCGTCGTTGAAAATCGCATTGACTGGTGATCGCGGCGCCAGACTACTTCTTCGCTGGATACCGCCAGATACCAAGTCTCGCTGACCGGCTCAGGTTTTTTTCGTGCGAACCCTGACGGAACCAGCAAAGCGATGCACCACGCTGGTTCGGGGTCACGAGCGGACGGGTAAACGATACCACCGATCTCAGCCTGCCGCACCATACGCGCCAAATCTTGTGTGGATGTGTGGTCAGATGAAACTCGCCACTGCTTGAGATCGAGATCAAAGCCTGACTCGCGCAGGTCAATCGTCGTTGTTGATATCTTGACGTTGAACGCAGTATGAGGAACCGGCCCCAGCCTTTCAAGATTGGGCGCATCCAGTAAAAATCTCCATCGCCAATAACCGAGCTCTGCCGCCGCGGTTCGCACAGACTCTGCCGCGTAAAAGACACCGGGGTCAGCATACGCACGAAACCGTGAGCCCGCCCTCAACGGCACATAGCGAAATGGCGTCGCCAACAGGTAGTGCAATTGCGCCGTGCCATGTGCCCTTAGGGGTTTATCTTGGTCCAACAATGATTCGAGGATGTCTTGCTCGTCACGCGTATCAACCAATTTCATCGTTGCCGCAATATGCTGAGACTCCACCATGCGCCAAGCCAGGCACTGCCACGGACGTGACTCAGCCGACAGCGCGCGAGGCGTCCAAGTAGTGGACAACACTGACCAAGCCCTCCGTGTCAGATAACAAATCGATGGGGCGAGCATTCAACGCAAGGTTCTCGCTATGCAGCCAAGCGTGGGCCGAAGCGGAATCGCCAACAATCGAATCAAGCGACCTGAACGCCCGGACAAACAAGAGCGCCAAGTCCCATTCCTTGCGTCGGGGATCGAGCTGGTAACTCCCCCCATACAAGCGAGAGACAGTGGCCGGGCTGAGACCGAGGATCTTTCCGAGTAACTGCTGCGAAACACCAAGACGATCCGCCGCACGGGTCACTGCTTTCGCCAGCACCCCGTTGGGTTTCGGCGCCGCGTCGTGATTTGGGGATACAGCGAGCATAATGATAATCCTTTCTATAGAAAGGATTCTATCTCAGAATTTCTACAGAAATCCATAGTCAGTATGCAACATCGTCAGTCATCCGCCGCCGGGTCCATACCGGGGAACAGTACTTCGGTATAGCCAAACTTGCTGAAATCTCGCACCCGCATGGGGTACAGCACGCCGATCAGGTGGTCACACTCGTGCTGCACGACGCGCGCATGGAAGCCATCCACCGCTCTATCGATAGGCTTGCCGTACGGGTCAACGCCACGGTAGTGAAGACGTGCGTGGCGCGGCACGACCCCACGTAAGCCAGGCACGGACAAGCAACCTTCCCAACCCTCTTCCATCACATCCGATAAAGGCTCGAGCACCGGATTCAACAGCACCGTCTCGGGCACTGAAGGCGCATCCGGGTAGCGATCATTTTTGCTGAAGCCGAAAATCACCAACTGCAAATTCACGCCAATCTGTGGCGCGGCAAGTCCCGCGCCATTCGCCACGTGCATGGTGTCGAACATATCGGCGATCAGCGCATGCAGCTCAGCTGTGTCGAACGCGGTGACAGGCGCTGCGACGCGCAGTAAGCGCGGGTCGCCCATTTTCAGAATCTCGCGGACGGCCATCTCAACCCCGCTGCCCGAGCCAATCGGCGAACGCGGCACCCGTCTCTGCATGTTGCAGGCCAATCTCTACGGACGCTTGCAGGTACCCTAGCTTCGAGCCGCAGTCGAATCGCCTGCCCTGGTAGCGATAGGCAAGCACCGTCTCATACTGCATCAAGGCCTCGATACCATCGGTGAGCTGAATCTCACCACCCGCGCCTTTACCAATCTTCTCCAGGCACGAAAAAATCCTTGGTGTCAGAACATAGCGACCCACCACTGCGAGTGTTGAAGGCGCATGCTCGGGCGCCGGCTTCTCAACAATGGCCCCTACTTTTTCTAATCGTTCAGCAAAGGGCTCCGTACTCACGATGCCATATTGTTTGGTATGCGCGCGCGGCACATCCTGCACGCCCAGCAGACTGGACTGCTCACGCGCAAACGTGGTGGTCATTTGCGCCATTACGCCTGGACCATTAAGCTCGCCCTGCATGAAGTCATCCGCCAATAACACAGCGAACGCATCATCACCGACAATCGGTTTTGCGCACAGCACCGCATGACCTAAGCCTAACGCCATCGGCTGCCGGATGTACATGCAATTCACATTTTTTGGAATGACACTACGTACCAGCTCAAGCAGCTGCTGCTTGCCTGCGCTTTCAAGCTCAGCTTCGAGTTCGTAGGCTTTATCGAAATGGTCCTCAATCGCGCGCTTGTTGCGGCCGGTGATAAAGATCATTTCAGTGATGCCCGCCTCGACCGCCTCTTCCACTGCATACTGGATCAGCGGCTTGTCGACGATCGGCAGCATCTCTTTCGGTTGTGCCTTGGTGGCAGGAAGAAATCGGCTACCCAGACCTGCTACCGGAAACACAGCCTTCTTGATTGAACGACTCATGCGGGGTTCTCCAACACTTGCAGTAGGCCTTCTTCATTCAGTACTGGAACACCAAGTTCTTCCGCCTTGGCGAGTTTACTGCCGGCTTCTTCACCAGCCACCACATAACTGGTTTTTTTTGAGACCGAGCCCGACACTTTGCCACCAGCTGCCTCAATTAAAGCCTGCGCTTCATCGCGCTTCAGGTTGGGCAGAGTGCCTGTCAGCACAAATGTTCTACCACTCAAGTGCTGTGTTTGACGTTCGACCGCCGATTCATCCCAGTGCACCCCGGCAGCGCGTAACTGGGCGATCAATTCACGATTCAGCGGGTCATGCAGAAAGCTGAGGATAGATTGCGCCACCACCGGGCCAACATCCTCAACAGCAAGCATCTGTTCCTCGTTAGCCGCCATCAACGCATCGAGTGTGCCGAAGTGTCGCGCCAAGGTCTTTGCAGTCGACTCACCAACGTGTCGAATACCTAATGCGTAGATAAAACGCGGAAGCGTCGTTGATTTGGATTGGGCCAGCGCGTCGAGTACATTTTGTGCCGACTTTTCCGCCATGCGGTCTAACTCGGCCAACGCGATCAAACCTATCTTGTAAAAATCAGCCGGCGTCGTCACCAAGCCGCGATCCACCAGTTGCTCGATCAATTGCTCACCCAGACCTTCAATGTCCATCGCCCGGCGCGATACAAAATGCTGTAAGCCCCCTTTGCGTTGCGCAGCGCATTTCAGCCAGCCACCCGAACAACGCGCAACTGCCTCATCTTCCGGCCGAATGATGGCCGACCCACACACCGGGCAGGCCGTCGGCATCAGGAATTCTTTTGTGTCTGAAGGGCGACGCTCCGGCACGACCGCCACCACCTCCGGAATCACATCACCCGCACGGCGCACGATAACGTTATCGCCAATACGAATATCTTTACGCCGGACTTCATCTTCATTGTGTAGCGTGGCATTGGTGACGGTAACGCCGCCCACGGACACCGGTGCCAGCCGCGCCACCGGCGTAATGGCACCGGTACGACCGACTTGCACGTTAATGTCCAATACCGTGGTGGTTGCTTCTTCTGCCGGAAATTTATGCGCCAGTGCAAAGCGCGGCGCACGCGACAAAAAGCCAAGCACCTGCTGCTGCTGGACGCGATTCACTTTATACACAACGCCATCAATATCGTAAGCGAGCGAACCACGGCGCATGCCAATATCGGTAAAGAAGTTGAGCAAGCCATCGGCACCGCGCACAACGGCGCGCTCGTCGCATACGGCAATACCGAGTTCGCTATACCAATCCAATAGCTTGCCATGGGTGTCCGGTAATTCAGCACCCGCCAGATGGCCGATGCCATACGCAAAAAAACGCAAACTACGTTGCGCGGTAATTCGCGAATCCAGTTGCCGCAAGCTACCTGCTGCAGCGTTGCGCGGGTTGGCGAACTCTTTTAATCCGGCGTCACGTTGACGCTGGTTGAGGCGCGCAAAGTCAGCCTTGAACATCAGCACTTCGCCTCTGACGTCGATGACTTTGGGTGGGTGCTCGGTTCTCAGTCGCAACGGAATGGAATGGATGGTTCGGATATTCGCAGTGACATCTTCACCCGTGCTCCCATCGCCGCGTGTCGCTGCTTGTACCAGAACGCCATCGACGTAGCGCAGACTAATTGCGAGCCCGTCGAATTTCAGTTCGCAGGCATACTCAACATCACCCGATTCACCCAGCCCTTCACTGACGCGCCGATCAAAGGCACGGATGTCTTCCTCAGAAAATCCATTGTTAATCGACAGCATCGGCACGTCATGCTGTACCTGCGCAAACTCGGGCAAGGGCGCGCCGCCGACCCGCTGTGTCGGCGAGTCAACGGACATGAGCTCGGGGTGTTTTGTCTCGAGCTGCTGCAGCTCGATGAACAGCGTGTCGTATTCCGCATCGGGAATCGTCGGCTGATCAAGCACGTAGTAGGCGTGAGCGTGACGATTCAGCTCCTCACGCAACCACTGGATGCGTGCACTGTCGCTCTCGTGTCCGGTCGCAGCGTTCACGGCATTGAGCAGCAGCGCGGTTGGTTCAGGCGAACAAGCGCTGCGCCAGCGGCGAACCGGCCGGAATGCCGGCCTGCGCCATCGCGCGATAGAAATCAGCGACCTGCTCTGCAATCGCAGTGAGTGAGGCGTCCGGCAGTGGCTGGCCCTCATCGTCGACGACCGTACCGGATAGACGATTGGCGAGTGACTTGGCAAATGCTGTCATCGCCTTGAAGCCGCCTCTATCCGGCGGCACCAGCGCCACGGGCAATAGCAGGGTGATTTTGGCGCTGCTGTCATCTGACGGATTGGCGTTCACGTTCACCGAGAACAGCAAGCCACCCTCGCCATCGGGCATCACCAATTTGCCGTCGGGGCGCAGCTCCATACCCTGCCTTTGCAGCGCGGGTTTGAGCGTGGCCATCGGCCATGGCGCTGCGTTCGAGCGCACATTGATCGATAACTGCGCGTCGAATTCTTGAAGCAGCTGGTGCAGCGAACGCGCTTTGGCGACCACTTCACCCATGTCAGGCAAATCGGGGCTGGCACCCAAATCGTCGGCCATCTGATCAAGACGTGATGCCAGCTCGGAGAATTCCAGTTCAGTGAGCGCACCACTCCGCGTAGCAAGCTGCACACCCACCTGCAGCTGCGTATACACACCGCCCACCGCCACCGCCTCCCAGTGATGCTCGCCACTCAGCCCTGCCACTTTGACGGGCTTACTACCCACCAAGTGCAGGTGCTGAAACGCCTGCATCACGCGCTCACCACGCAGCGGTGCCTCTAGCAGTACCGGGATAATGCAATCAATCGCCGGATCCAAGGGCGAGCGACGCGCGGCCGGGGCGGACGTCGATGTAGATGTAGATGTAGATGAAGTTGCAGCGCGCGACCCGCCCGCATGGGGAGTTTCGTTCGCATGCGCAGAGGGCGGCACCTGATCCCGCGCCGGCTCGCTCAACGGATCGAGATGATCAGCGCCTATGCCATTGATTGCAGGGGCATGCCCGACCACCACATCGGGCCCCTCAAGCGGCGACAGCACCGGCTCGTGACGGTGGGCAGATGACTGCCCCTCCGCCATCAAGACATCGTCCTGCGAGGTCGAGAAGGCTTGCTCGACCGATTTCTTGGCGCGCCATTCTTGCCACTTGTTGTAGGCGATGACGCCGGCGACGACCACGATCCCCAACCCGATAAGGCTTTCTTGCAGCTGAACCATGCGCGCTCTCTGTCGAGACTATCCAATAAAGAAACATTCTAACGGAGAGTTGGCGCCGGAGTTC